>NC_011979.1:2739166-3051250 GCF_000022265.1 Geotalea daltonii FRC-32 | reverse complement strand
CAGAGGAAACTAGCCACACAACACGATCCGGATAACGATGTATCAATCCGGGTACCGGGCTGAGCAGTTCTTCATCGAGGGGGTCTTCCATCTGGGCTTGATCCTCAAATTCAAGGGGGTCCGGTATACATTGGCGCCAGATGGCGTCGCCGGGCCTCTCTATCAACCCCAGGTAATAGCGTGTTATCCTCATGGGATAGCGTTTCGCCACCTGTGCGATGTCCTCAGTATCCAGATTGAAAAGTGGTGACAATTCATCCGGTGCGGTAACACAGGTTTTCAGATTTTTTTGCCAACGGTTCATGCGTTTATTCCTTGAAAAGAAAAAAGGCGGGGAAATCATTCTCCGCCTTTCGGGTATCCTGCTCTAGATGAGGTCAGATTTTCAAAGCTCCGATCAACTCCTTGACGTCTGAAATACCGTTCTTTGCCAGGTAATCTTCGATGCCGGCAGCAATGGTCTGGGCTGCCGAGGGATCAAGAAAATTTGCCGTGCCCACCTGGACTGCAGTCGCTCCGGCAAGCATGAATTCAAGGGCATCCGTTGCCGACATTATACCACCGATGCCGATGATGGGAACAGCCATAGCCTGCGATACCTGCCAGACCATCCTTAATGCCACCGGTTTGATCGCAGGACCGGAAAGTCCCCCGGTTATATTGGCAAGAATCGGGCGACGCTTCTGCAGATCAATGGCCATCCCCGTAAGAGTGTTTATCAGGGACAACGCATCGGCGCCCGCATTGACGCATGCATCGGCCATGCGGACAACATCGGTCACATTTGGCGAAAGCTTTATGATCAGTGGTTTCGAGGTGGATCTGCGAACCAGCCCGACCACTTCGGCGGCGGCATTGGGATCGGTTCCGAAAACAATCCCTCCCTGCTTCACGTTGGGACAGGAAATATTTACCTCAAGCCCGGCAACCTCCGGCAACCTGTCGAGTTTCTCCGCCAGTTCCCCGTATTCTTCCAGGGTATTGCCATAGAGATTGACAATCACCGGCGTATCAACGGTGCGCAAAAAGGGCAGTTTCTCCCCAATGAAAGCATCGATCCCGACATTCTGCAGGCCGATGGCATTGAGCATACCGCCAGGGGTCTCAACAATGCGCGGAGTCGGATTACCCGCTTTAGGGCGGAGGGACAAACCCTTGGTGATGATGGCACCGATCTTCTCCAGGTCAAGGTAGTCGGAAAACTCCTTCCCATAACCAAAGGTGCCTGATGCAGTCATTACCGGGTTGCGCAGCTTGATGCCTGAAATTTCAACCGACAGGTCGGGTTTTGCCATCACATCTCCTTCGATACAGTCATCAGCAGTTTTTTAATCCCACTTCAAGTCCTGGTAAAAGAATACCGGCCCATCCTTACACACGCAGCGAAAATCAGGGGTCTGATCGGAGTGGTTTTTGCCTTTTATGACACATCCCAGGCAGGCACCTACACCACATGCCATATACGCCTCTAAAGACACCTGGCACTCCAGGTCATGACGGCCGGCGATCCCGGCCACAGCCTTAAGCATGGGAAACGGCCCGCAAGCGAAAAGGCTTTTTCTGCCAGTATCCTCTGCCAGGTGTTTTTCCAGAACTTCGGTGACAAGGCCACTCGCCCCCAAGGTACCGTCATCGGTGGAAACATACGTCTCCACCCCAAGCCGCTCAAATTCGGTGATGCAGAGGATATCCTCCTTGTTTCTTCCTCCTGCAAAAAGCCGGACCCTGGAATTCTTTGCCAGTTCCTTTGCCAGGTAGTAAAGGGGGGCAAGACCGACTCCGCCACCGACCAAAATCTTTTCGTCTGCAGGATCGCCGACAGCAAATCCCTTTCCCAGTGGGGCAAGAATGTCCAGATGATCGCCATGATGAAGGGAAGAAAGCATCTCCGTTCCCTTGCCCACAACTTTGTAAAGAATTTCACAGAAGGTCTGTCTGCCGCAATCGGTGTATTCCGTCGGGAAGGTACCCAGGTCGAAAATGCCGAAGGGCCTCCTGAGAAGGGGATCAATGGCGTCGCGCACCCTGACCATGACAAATTGGCCCGGTATGGCTTCGACAATGGCCGGAGGAGCCGTCATTCTCATCCTGAAATAAGCAGGGGAGACTTCAACATTTGATATGACCATGGATTTGAATTGCATGCAAGACCTGCCTTTTCCGTTAATAAATATATTCCATCAGTAGAGCATCCTCGCCGTTCTCGTAATAGGCTTTCCTGCGACCGGTTTCCACGAAACCGAGCTGCCGGTAGAGGCCTATGGCGGATTCATTGGACAGCCTCACTTCGAGGGAGACGAATTCCGCACCTTTTTCGCTGCAGTCGTACAGCACCCTTTCCACCAGCATTCTGCCAACCCCTTTGCCGCGGTAATTGCTGTGTACAGCAACGTCAAGAATGTGCCCCTCGTCCAGCACAAGCATTGGACAGATGTAACCCATGACATTGTTCTCAGCGTCCAGTGCCACCAGGGGAAAAGAGTGCGGGGCTTCAAGCTCGGCAAGAAAATGAGTCCTTGTCCAGGGACGGGGGAATGAATTGATCTCGATGGCGAGAACGCCATCAAGATCAGATTCAGACATGGGGCAGATTGTTATTTCTTCAAGCCGGTTGTCCATCTACGGGCATCATAAGCAAAGAGGGTTTCAATGTAAACCCTTTTTTGGTGGCCAGTTTGAATTTGACATTTACCTTCCGATGGTTTAGATTTTTCGTTCCATTTAAAGGGAGGAATGTTTTGAGCAAAGCCAGGATTACATACAAAGACGCCGGTGTAGACATAGATGCCGGAAATACCTTCGTCAAATTGATCAAGCCACTCGTTAAGGCCACCTCAAGACCGGAAGTCCTTGCCGATATCGGTGGGTTCGGCGGGCTCTTTTCCCTCAGTTCCGGCAAATACAAAAACCCTGTGCTCGTATCGGGCACGGATGGAGTGGGGACAAAACTCAAAATAGCCTTTCTCGCCGACCGTCACGACACCATCGGCATCGATCTCGTGGCAATGTGCGTCAACGATATCATCGTTCAGGGTGCAGAACCGCTGTTCTTCCTGGATTACCTTGCCACAGCCAAACTGTATCCCGGAAAAGGCGCTGCGATTATAAAGGGAGTTGCAGAAGGCTGTCTTCAAGCCGGTTGTGCCCTTATAGGGGGCGAAACTGCCGAAATGCCCGGATTCTACGCAGGTGATGAATATGATATGGCAGGCTTCACCGTGGGCGTTGTCGAGCGCGACAAGATTATCGACGGCTCGTCCATCACTGTCGGCGACAAACTGATCGGTCTTGCCTCCAGCGGTCTGCACAGTAACGGCTATTCCCTCGCCCGTAAAGTGATTATGGATGTGATGGGACTCGGTATCAACGACACCATCCCCGGCCTTGACAAATCCGTTGCCGATGAGCTTCTCACCCCAACCCGTATCTATGTCAAATCCATACTCAACCTGCTTAGGGATTTCACCATCCACGGTATTGCCCACATAACCGGCGGTGGATTGCTGGAGAACATACCTAGAATACTGCCGAATGGTTGCAAGGCAGTGGTCGACAAAACAACCTGGCAGGTTCCGGAAATATTTAAACTGATCCAGAATGCCGGTAACATTGAAGAACAGGAAATGTTCAGAACCTTCAACTGCGGAATCGGCATGGTTCTCTCCGTCCCTGAAAAGGAAGTGGAAGAGATCCTGATCAGGCTTTCCGGTCTGAACGAAACTGCCTTTGTAATCGGTGAAATCGCCAAGTGCGATGCCGGAACCGAATGTGTCGAAATGGTATAGGACATCCAATGGGGAAACGGCTTAAAATAGGAGTACTTGTATCCGGTAGCGGTACTAACCTGCAGTCGATCATTGACCGTTGCCAGGACGGTTCCCTCCCGGCAGTCATATCCTGCGTCATCAGTAATAATGAAAAAGCTTATGCACTTGAAAGAGCCCGCCGCCATGGAATAACGGCAATCTGCCTGAAACACACCGATTTCAACGGCAGAACTGCTTATGACGCAGAGCTGGTTAAGGTCTTACAGTCTCACGGCATAGAACTGGTGGTCCTGGCGGGATTCATGCGCATCATCACCCCTGGATTCATTGAGGCATTCCCCAACGCCATCATGAACATCCATCCGGCCCTTTTACCGGCCTTTCCCGGCCTGCATGCCCAACGACAGGCCCTAGAGTATGGAGTAAAGGTAACCGGGTGCACCGTTCATTTTGTCGATGCAGGCACCGATACCGGGCCGATCATCATGCAGGCCACTGTTTCGGTGGAGGAAAACGACAGCGAGGACACCCTTTCTGCAAGGATCCAGATGGAAGAACATCGAATTTTCCCTGAAGCCATCAGGCTCTTCGCAGAGGGTCGCTTGAAAGTTGATGGAAGAAAAGTCATGTATTTGAAGTAGGACCTGCCCGCCTGAACTATCTCAGTCCCAGCTTGCCCAGAATAATGCCGATAAACTTGTTGATGGGATGGTTCCTTTTCAGAAACGGAATGAAAGGTTTCTTGCGCGCGCCAAGTCTTTCAAGATGGTCTGAAAGCTCAGGACAGTTGCCGTAGGAAAGCCCTTCCCTGAATGCCAGAATGGCATCGGGCTTATTGCCCATCAACACATGAATCCTGCCCAGGTTGAGGTAATGGGCCTGGTTGGCAGGTTCTTTCTCCAAGGATTCCTTACAGAGGGCTATTGCCTTTTTGTATTGCCCGCGCTCTTTTGCCAGGCAAAAGGCCAGATAGGAGACAAAGCCGGGATTGTAATCAAGCTGGCAGGCTTTTTCAAAAAGGACCAGAGCCGACAGAGTGTCATCACTCTTGAAGGCAGCCAGGCCCCGTGCAAACAGTTTTTCCGGTTCTGTGGAAGACATCGTCCAACCCTCCTTGATACATCACATCACGAACAACCGCTTGACAGCCGGTTCTTCGAAAAGATATCCGCTATTAAAGTTTTTTTTACTATTAAATTCAACCTTTAAATTTATTCTCCAGACTTATTTTCCTCTCTACCAGCATTGCCGGAAGGCGTAGCGGAAGTTTGTTCCAGCTGATAGAGCCATGCGAGCAATTCAGCTACTGCGCGATACAGTTCAGGGGGGATATAGCGATCCTGGTCCACCTTGAGCAGCAGATTCACCAGATCGGGCGATTCATGGACGTAAACACCGTTTTCCCTTGCCAATGCGATAATTGCTTCTGCAGTTACACCACAGCCTTTCGCCACCACCCTCGGCGCATAATCTCCAGCCGGGTTATATGCCAAGGCCACAGCTTTTTTCAGGTCATTCTCCGCCTTTTTCATCTTTTTATCACCATCTCGGTCAAGTTAATTCCCGCTTCATCCACCCGCTCTTTCAATACAGGAAGCCCTTTCAAGAGAATCGCCGCAGTCCTGGCGTCATCAGTCTGCAGAACTATATTCAGACCGGCTCCAGAAAGGTGCAGTGTGGCAGAAATTTCACCAAGGGCAGGCAGCTGCAGCCGAAGAGACGTTTCCCACTCCCTTTCCTGCGGACTTGAACCGTCAGCTTCACGTTCCCGCACCGAGATTTCCACCTTTTGTTCCGGCCAGGCCTGACCATTCCAGATGAGCACACCTGAATTGAGGGTTGCCAACTGATCCTTGATAATAGGAAGGGTCTGAGGGTCTGCAATAAAGCCGGCAGCTGGTTTAGAAGCTGTCGCTTCCTCGGCAATGCTCTTGGGCAAGATGCCGTTTCCTTCATTTCCTTTCTGCAGCAAGTCTGGATCAGGATTCACAAGCCTTCGGGACAGCTTTCCCTGGGGTTCTACCAGGAGTTGGGCGATCTGGCGATCCCCCCGCGCCCACTCGGCCAAATGGGATTCATAGAACAGGCCGCCCAATGTCATGGCCTCCTTAAGCCTGACTGCAAAGAGCTCGGTATCTGTCGGCGGTCCATTCAATATCGGTGACAGGGATTGGGAGCTGCTACTTTCCTGGGCAATCACACTGTTCATCAGAGAGCTGAGCCACTTTCCGGTGGTGCTGATAGTTACCGGAACCTTCCCGTTATCGGCCCTCGCCAACTCGAAGGTAATGCGAGGTTCGGCACTGACGAAGGTCATGTGCATGGTCTCGCCCGGTTGCACGTTCAGGGGAAGTTCCATCTTGAAGAGTTCACCGGCAATGCGGGCCAGAAAGAGATGATTGGGGAGTTTTGCCACAACCTCGGCCTGGACCTGCTGCCCGGGTGTCAGTTGCAGCTGGGAGGCCGATTGCTGTTCTGCCTCAACTTTAGGCAAGTTGGAAGACTTGGCGAACAATTGGAGAAGTTGTTTCTGAATCTCGTCATTGATAAGCATCATCAGCTCCTTGCCGGTTCATGGCACATTTGTTTCAGAGATCGGCCCTTTCTTCCCTGCCCTGCTGCGGAGAAACTGCTGAAAACGGTCCATGTAATAGTAGACGACCGGCGTAATGAAGAGGGTCAGGAGCTGGGAAACGAGAAGCCCGCCGACAACTGCCAGCCCCAAAGGCCGTCTGGATTCTGCGCCGGCACCGAAACCCATGGCAATGGGCAATGTGCCCATCAGCGCCGCCATGGTGGTCATCATGATCGGCCGAAAACGGACGAGACAACCTTCATAGATGGCGTCGAGGGGGCTCAAGCCCTGATTCCGCTGCGCCTCCAGGGCGAAATCGATCATCATGATGGCGTTTTTCTTGACGATTCCCACCAACATGATGATCCCGACAAATGAATACAGGTTCAGGTCCTTGCCGAAGATGAGAAGCGTGATCAAGGCGCCGAAACCGGCGGAGGGTAGCCCTGAAAGAATGGTCAGCGGATGGATGTAGCTCTCGTACAGGATTCCCAGAACGATATAAATGACTAAAATGGCCATGATCAGCAGAAGGGCCAGTCCTTTGGTAGAAGCCTGGTAAACCTGCGCTGTTCCCTGGAAACCGGTGGTAATGGACGCAGGCAGCGATTTTGCTTCGTTTTCCACGGCTGCCACCGCATCACCCAATGGAGTTCCGGGTTTGATGTTGAAAGAGACTGTGACTGAGGTTATCTGCCCCAGATGATTGACCGACAGTGGCCCCACCCCCGTAGTCAGAGTTGCCAGGGAGGAAAGCGGCACCAGTTGTCCGGCATTGGACCTCACATAGAGCATGGACAGGGCTGCCGGATCAGACTGATATTGGGGAGCCAGTTCCATGATTACCCTGTACTGATTTGTCGGCGAATAGATGGTGGAAACCTGACGGCTTCCGTATGCGGAAAAAAGGGTGTCTTCGATGCGTTCTGCAGTTATCCCCAAGGCCGCAGCCCGGTCACGATCCAGTTGCAGATTGATCTGCGGGTTTTTCAACTGCAGGTCGCTGGTCACCTCCTGAAGCATGGGCAGCCCGCGCAGCTTCGTCTCGAATGCAGAGGCGTTCTGGTAGAGATCCTCCGTATCCGGACTCTGCAGAACGAACTGATACTGTAACTTGGATGATGTCGCTTCGAGACGGATCGGTGGGAGATTGTTCATGAACATGGTGATGCCCGGAATGCCCATCACCTTCGGCCGCAGTTTCTGGATGATCTGGTCCGCGTTCAGGTTTCTCTCATGGCGCGGCTTCAGCTTTATGAACATGAAACCGCTGTTGGAACCGACGCGGGAGCCGCTGGCCCCCACTGTGGACATGAAAGCCTCTATATTCGGCTCCTGCAGGACAATCTTTGCCAGTTCCTGCTGGTGCCGTTTCATCTCCTCGAATGACACGCCCTGGGCACCCTCTGTGGGAGCCGAGATGGCACCGATGTCATCGGATGGCAACAGCCCCATGGGCATTATCATAAAAAGCCAGATGGTGATGGCAGTCATCACCAGAGTTATCAGCATCGTCGTGCGCCGGTACCTTAAAACCCTGGACAAGGTCAGCCGGTACAGATCAAGCATTCCCTGAAAAAAACGCTCCATGAAGTTGTAGAACTTTCCGTGCCGAACCTCTGCCGGCGGTTTGAGAAAGCGACTGCAGAGCATGGGGGTAAGGGAAAGGGACACCAGGCCGGAGATAAGAATGGCGACGGTAATGGTGACGGCAAATTCATGGAGCATCCTGCCCAGCATCCCCGACATGAACAGCACCGGTATAAAGACCGCCACCAGGGAAATGGTCATGGAAATAATGGTGAAACCTATTTCCCGAGAGCCGCGTAATGCCGCTTCGTGGGGATTCTCGCCATGCTCCATGTGGCGGACGATGTTTTCCAGCATGACGATGGCATCATCGACAACGAAGCCCACCGACAGGGTAAGTGCCATCAGCGTGATGTTGTTGACGGAAAAACCGAAGGCGTACATGGCGGCAAAGGTGCCGATGATGGACAGCGGCAGGGCAAGACTGGGGATGACCGTAGCGGAGAGATTGCGCAGAAAGAGAAATATGACCAGGATAACCAGGGCGATAGTCAACAGCAGGGTGAACTTCACATCGGCAACCGATTCCCTGATGGTAACCGTGCGGTCGAAAAAAACATCGAGCTGTACCGAAGCGGGAATCTGGCTGCGAAAGCTGGGAATCTGCTTCTTGATGCTGTCGACGACTTCAATGGTATTGGTCCCCGGCTGGCGCTGGACGGCCAGAATGATGGCCCGGGTGGATTTTCCCTTGGTGTTGTACCAGGCAGCGACTTTATCGTTTTCAACACTATCCGAAACTGTGGCTATGTCTGAAAGCCTGACGGGGGAGTTGCCGCGGTAGGCAACAATGAGCGACTTAAAAGCCTCAGCATTGTATAACTGTCCTGTGGCCTGAATGGTGAATGCCTGACGTTCCCCCTGCAGGCCCCCGGTGGGCAGATTGACGTTCCACCTGTCAAGTGCGGCAGCAACCTCGTCCAGGCCTATTTTCAAGGAAGTTATGGCATTGGGGTCCAGCTGTACCCGAACGGCATATTTTTGCGAACCGTTGACCTGTACCTGGGCAACACCGCTGATCATGGAAATCCGTGGGGCGATAATCGTGTCCGCATACTCATTGACCGCCGACAATGGAAGGGTCTGTGAACTCAGCGCCAGATAGAGCACGGCCTGGTCGGCAGGATTAACTTTCTGGAACGACGGTGGATTGGGCATGTCCTGTGGCAGTTGACGGGCGGCCTTGGAGATTGCCGCCTGCACGTCCAGGGCAGCAGCATCGATATCCCGGTCCAGGTCGAACTTAAGAACAATGATGGAAACACCCTGGCCGTTGGTGGAACTCATGGAATCCAATCCGGAGATGGTGGAAAACTGCCTTTCCAACGGTGTGGCTACGGCACTGGCCATGGTCTCAGGGCTTGCCCCGGACAGGTTTGCGGTAACTTGGATGGTGGGGTAATCGATGCGCGGCAGGTCATTGACCGGCAGAAGACGATAGGCAAAAAGGCCGAAAACCATGACAGCCAGCATGATCAGCGATGTCATGACCGGACGTTTTATGAAGAGTTCAGAGATGTGCATGGCACCTTTGACCTGAAACTGTTATTTGCGGGTAACTCGGGTTGAGAAAGCTATTTTTGTCCCATTGGTGAAGACGGCTGCAGCTTTCCCGGTCCCCCTTTTTTGATTTCAATCTGAGCGCCAGGGGTCAGTCTCATCACCCCATCGGTAACGACTACTTCTCCAGGACGCAGCCCATGGTCGATCACTACCAGGCCCTTGTCACTAATGCTGGGAGATATGGGTCTCAGCTCCGCTTTTTTATCGGCACCGATTACAAAGACGAATTGACCCTGCTGGGAGGTCTGCACAGCGGCGGCAGGAATTACAATGGCGTTTGGCCTGGTGCCAAGGATAAGCGATACATTAACGAACTGCCCGGGCCACAGACGTCTGTCGCCATTGGGAAAAGTGCCTTTGAGACGAATGGTGCCGGTGGTCGTGTCGACGGTATTGTCGAGAAAGCTGACGACACCGCGCAAACTTCCCTGCGCATCATTGGGCACCAGTGCCTCCACAATCATACTGCCACCAGCTACTTGTGTATTGATGGCAGCAAGCTGTTTTTCAGGAACGGTAAAACTGACATAAATGGGAGATATCTGGTTGATGGTAACCAGAGCAGCAGTATCGTTGCCTTTGACGAGAGAGCCCACATTTACCAGCAGACTGCCGGTACGGCCGGGGATAGGTGAACGGATATAACAGTAGGATAACTGTATTCTGGCATTTTCCACAGCAGCCCTGTCTGCAGCCACCGCTGCGGAAAAGGCTTCTGCATTAGTTTTTAGCTGGTCATATTGTTCCTGGGTGACGATTCCATCTTTCACCAGCGCTGCATAACGTCCTGCCTGTTCCTCAGCGTTCCTGGCCAGCGCCAGGTCCCGGGCCAGGTTTGCCTCCGCCTGTTTCAACGCGGCACGGTAAGTTCCGGGGTCTATGGTAAAAAGGAGGTCTCCCTTCTGCACATCCTGTCCCTCACGGAAATGAACCCTGGAAATAATCCCGTTGACCTGTGCCTTGACCGGTACGCTGTTAAAGGGTTCCACATTGCCGACGGCATTGACGGTTATGGGCACAGTCTTCTGTTGGACGGTGGCTACGGCAACCGGCACTGGAGGCTTTCCTTTGGGTTTTTCCTTTTTCTTGGCACAGCCGGTCAACAGAAAGTTGAGCAAAAGCAGAAACAATATTAATCGAAAGCTTATATAACAATTACGCTTATGGGTAGATTTGAACACCCGGGTCCTCCAGCAATGATTTCAGGTCATTTGCTTTTTAGCATATTTATCGGATTTATTAAACTAGTTCTCCCGCTATTATCCATATTCGCTGTGGCCGTACTTGCGTCAAGGCAATTTGTGCTGAAAAATCAGTGGCTTGCGAAACAACAGGCACTAAACTTCTTCATATTGCCGCAACTGCAAACAATTTGTTAACATATTCCTGCTGCAGCCCGATAAGAACACTGATTGTCAACTTTTCAAGCAGGTGATCATGAAGCCGCCGCTCCGAATACTTATTATCGATGATTCTCCTGAAGATGCCGTCCTACTCGTCAGGGAACTGAAAAAGGAATTCAGTCCGGCAATGGAGCGTGTCGAAACGGAAGAGGCAATGCTTTCCGCCATTGAAAAGGGTAAATGGGATGTGGTTGTTTCCGACTACGTCATGCCGGAGTTCAGTGGACTTGCGGCTATAAGCATCCTTCATCAGCAGAATCGGGATCTCCCGTTCATCATGGTTTCAGGTCAGATGGGCGAGGAGCTTGCCGTTGAAGCAATGAGAGCCGGCGCCCACGACTATCTGGTCAAGGGAAACCTCAGCCGTCTCATACCGGCTATAAAACGGGAGCTTAAGGAAGCATCGGATCGAGATAAAAGACGTAAAGCCGAAGCAGCCCTTCATGCCACCGAAGCGCGCTTTAAAAGCCTGGTAGAGCAGTCACTTGTGGGCATATACCTCCTGCAGGACGGGATTTTTTCCTATGTGAATCCCAAATTTGCGGAGATTTTCAATTTTCAGCAGAGCGAACTGGTCGACGGCAGAGCGCTTCTCGATCTGGTTATTGATGAAGACCGGCAGGCTGTCTCTGAAATCTGCGAGACAATACTGGGTTATTCCGACAAGGGTCCCCCCTGTTATTTCAGGGGACAGGGTAAGTGCGGCAAAGATCTGCAGCTGGAAATGCACGGGACGAAAACCGAGCTCAACGGCAGACCTGCCATTATAGGCACCCTTCTGGACATAACCGAGAGGAAAAAAGCATTCGAACAGTTGCGACAGGCACAGAAAATGGAAGCATTGGGCCAGCTTGCCGGCGGCATAGCCCATGATTTCAACAATCTTCTCACCATTATCAATGGTTACAGCACTCTATTGCTCCGGTCCCTGGACCGGGAAAGCCCACAGCATCAGGAGGCTGAACAAATCTTGAAGGCAGGAGACCGTGCCGCAGACCTGACACGGCAGCTGCTGACCTTCAGCCGCAGACAGATTCTGGCCCCCAGGATGTTGAATCTCAATGATCAGATACGTGGCATAGAAAAAATGCTCCACAGGGTTGTCGGTGAGCATATTTATCTGGAGACATCTCTGGCCGAGGATATCGACCTGATCAAGATTGATCCGGGACAGGTGGAGCAGATCGTCATGAACCTGGTTGTCAATGCGGGGGATGCCATGAAAGACGGTGGTATGATGAGCATTGCAACGACGAATGCTGAAATTGACCAGTCTTTCGCATCGACACACCCTGGTTCCGTCATGGGAGGCTATGTCATGCTCGCCGTTACCGACAATGGTACCGGCATGACAGAAGAAGTAAAAAGCCGGCTATTCGAGCCTTTTTTCACTACAAAGGAAATGGGACGCGGTACAGGTCTGGGGCTTGCCACGGTTTATGGTATCGTCAAGCAGAATGGCGGCTATATTGACGTGGCCAGTGAGTTGGAAAAAGGCACCACCTTCCGGATTTACCTGCCCAGGTTAAAGCAGCAGAATACGCCGGTGAAACTTGTACCAGAAGTACCTGCCGAGGGAAGCCACACCATACTCGTGGTCGAAGATGAACCGGGAGTATTGAACCTGGTCACGCATACATTGAAAAATAAAGGCTTCAATATCATTGGGACGACCGATCCCCTTGAAGCCCTGGAAATTTTCGATCAGCGCGGGAATGAAATAGATCTTCTTTTATCGGATGTGGTGATGCCGTTCATGAACGGGCCGAAACTGGCCGAGGCATTAACCCAAAAAAATTCCGCGTTGAAAGTCATATTCATGTCCGGACACACCGATGACAAGGTCAACTTCGAGAAGATCCTGGAAAATGGCACTCCCTTTATAGCCAAACCATTTACCAACGGGGCGCTGGTGACGAAAATAGCCCGTACACTTGCAAATTTAGAGGATAGAATTACTGAGCTAGGAGCGGACAGATGAAAGAACACATACTCATTGCCGATGATGAGGAAATGATCAGGGACCTGCTTTGCGCAACCCTGGGTAAGGAAGGTTATTACTGCCACCAGGCGAGTAATGCCGTTGAAGGCCTGAACGTACTGGAAAGCCAACCCATAGAAATTGCGTTTCTCGATATCATGATGCCCGGCAGGTCGGGTGTGGAGCTGTTGAAGGACGCCAGGAAAGTCAAGCCTGACATCAGCGTCCTCATGATAACGGCGCTTAACGACATGGATACGGCTCTATCCTGCATACATTTGGGCGCCGAGGACTACATCACCAAACCATTCAATCTGGACAGGGTGCTCTTGACGGTGCGGAATATCTCGGAAAAGCGCCGCCTGATAAAAGACAACAGGGAGTATCAGTCAAATCTCGAACTAAAGGTCCGTGAACAGACAGAGGTAATCAGAGAAGCAATGGGTGAGGTGAACCTTGCCTATGAGCATACACTGACGGCGCTCATACGGGCGCTGGACGCACGGGAAAAAGAAGTCGGTTCCCATTCAGAAAGGGTCATGACATATACCCTCCTCATGGCGCAAAAACTTGGCATAGACAAGGAGGATTCAACTGCCATGGCAAAGGGAGCACTGCTCCATGACATAGGCAAAATAGGTATTTCCGACAATATTCTGCTGAAACCGGGGAAACTGGATGTTGAAGAGTGGGAACTGATGAGGCGGCACCCGCAAGTGGGACACGATATTCTGAAGGGAATCAGATACTTCAAAGGGGCAGCCGAACTGGTGCTCTGCCACCATGAACGCTTTGACGGGAATGGTTATCCCAATGGCCTCAAGGGGAAGGACATACCTGTCAGCGCCCGCATTTTCGGTCTGATCGACACCCTGGATGCCATGACCTCAGACCGGCCTTACAGAAAAGCTCTGCCTTTCCAGGCAGTTGTCGATGAAGTCGTCAAATGCAGAGGCTTTCAGTTCGATCCCGAACTCGTGGATATCTTCTTGCAAATCGATAAAAAGGAATGGGAGGCTGCGGCAGGAAAATTTTTTTCTTAAGTAGTTTTCATCTGTAAACACCAGATCAGCCAATGACGAGGCATTCCCCCCGGCGAGAATCAAATGAGTGTGCAAAGTTACCTATGAATTGAAGCTTATTCGTTTGCCCCGCTCTTGTACCTTTCCAACCGATCGCGGAGGGTGTTTCTGCTGATTCCCAGCAGTTTCGCAGCGAAGACCTGGTTATTGTTGCTCTTTTCCATGGCCATATGGATCAGGGCCTTTTCCAATCCCATGTTGACGCTTTCATAAATGGTCCCCTTGTTCTTGAGGCAGATCCCGTCGAAAACCGGCTCCAGCATCTTCCAGAATACCTCGTAGTAATCATCTCCGGCACAGTCCAGGTCCACTTCCTTGAATCCGGCTTTTGCGGTGAGAAATGATTCCAGATCTTCCGGCATCAGCACGTCGCTCTTGCAGAATACCGTCGCCGAATTGATGACATTCTTCAACTCCCTGATATTTCCCTCCCAGGGGTGTTTCAGCAGCAGGTCCGTTGTTTCCGGCGCGACGCGCCTGATGGTTTTTCCGTATTTGCGGGAGAATTTCTTGACGAACAGGTCAATGAGCAGCGGAATATCTTCTGCCCGGTCTTTCAGGGGAGGAAGAAAAAAATTGACAACCCGTAACCGGTAAAAGAGATCCATTCTGAAGGTCTTTTCCTTGACCGAGGTCACCAGGCTCCTGTTGGTGGCGGCAATGATGCGCACATCGACGCGGATAGTATCGTTGCCTCCGACTCTCTCGAACTCCTGGCATTCCAGCACCCGTAAAAGCTTACCTTGGTTGGCCAGGCTCATCTCCCCTATTTCGTCAAGAAAGATGGTACCGCCGTTGCACTGCTCGAATTTGCCGATTCTTCTGGCATGGGCATCGGTGAAGGCACCTTTCTCATGGCCAAAGAGTTCCGATTCCAGCAGAGCTTCCGGCAATGCCGCACAATTGACTGCCAGAAACGGACGATTTTTTCGCCGGGAATTGTCATAGATGGCCCGGGCCAGAAGCTCCTTGCCCGTCCCGCTTTCACCCTGAATCAGAACCGTGGCATCGGAATCGGCAACCTTGCCAACCATCTTCCAGATCTCGATCATTTCCGCAGAGGAACCGATCATGATGTCATCTGCGTCTTCTTCAAGTTTGAGCTGATTGGTGTCTTTGGTGTATCTCACCTTCCTGTTGAGCAGATTGCATTCCAAAGCCTTTTGCACGGATGATCTAAGTTTATTGGTATCGAAAGGTTTCGTTACATAATCGTAAGCGCCAAATTTCATGGCTTCTATTGCATTCTGGGTAGTCTTGTGGCCGGTGGTCATGATAATTGACAGCCCGGGGTCAATTTTTTTCGCCTCCTGCAAAACCTGAAAGCCCGATTTGCCTGGCATGCTTATATCGAAAATGGCCACATTCGGACGTTCGGTCAGTATAAGCTTGAGAGCGGCATCGCTTTCGCTCTCAAGCATTACCTCCATTTCCTCGCCATGAAAAACAGTTTTCAGCATCAGGAGAATATCTGGGTCGTCATCAAGAATAAGCAGTTTTGCTGTCATGGGTTGGATCTCCTCTTTCTATGGAATACGTATCGGCTGCAAAAAGCACTCCTTTAGCAGTTGACGTTGATCCATAAAAAAAGCCGCCTTTTGCAAAGCGGCTTTTTGATGGTGGTTATTGATGGTGCAATTACAGATCGTCTTCGTCAGGTTCATCATCCCCGTATTCATCGACGCCGAATGATTCATCATAGCCCATGTCACCGGCGCCTTCAGTATCATCAAGTTCTTCGGCCATGAACTGTTCGGGGGAGCGCTCGTCCTCTTCCTTTATTGCTTCGAATTTTGCGAGGATGTCTCCTTTGGTGCAGTAGCGCCCATCACGGTGCGAACAGGTATCCCTGTCACACAGGTCAAAAAGCTGTATTTCCGTGCAAAGTCTCCGTTGATTTTGTACATCTTCCATAATTTACTCCGTTGAATCATTATGCTTTGTCCACGTACTCCATGGCGCGATTTACGTCTTCCACACACCCGATATAAATTGGTGCTCGCTGGTCCAGGCTTTCCGGCTTCAGGTCCAGTATGGGAGTTTTGCCGTTTGTTGCAGCCCCCCCTGCATGTTCAATAAGAAAGGCCATGGGATTGAGCTCGAACAGAAGGCGCAGTTTCCCATTGGGTGAACCGTTCAGCGCCGGGTACATGAAAAGCCCCTTCCCTTTCATCAGAACCTGGTTGATGTCGGGCACGAATCCGCCGGAATAGCGCAGCTTGCACCCTTTTGCCTCAAGGTAACGGATGAACTTCTCATCCCCCTCGTTGTACTTGTTGCGCAGTCCTCCGGGCGAGTAAATATTGCCGTCACGCTGCATGCGGACGTTTTCCCTGGTCAGGTTATACTCCATCAACTGGTTCATGGTGAACTCATGTACACCGTCACCTACGGAGTATACCAGTGAGACGCGGGGTCCGTAAAGGATATACATGGCAGCTACCTGCTTGCGTCCTTCCTGCAGGAGGTTGTCTCCCTTGAAGATGGAAACGATGGTGCCTACGGCCAGATTGACATCCACCAGAGAAGAGCCGTCAAGGGGATCGTAGGCAACCGAATAAAGGCCGTCGGAATCTGTTGTAACCTGATAGATCTCATCCATCTCCTCGGAGGCTATGTTGCAGACCACTCCGGAATGAATGAGCCGCTTTCTCATGATCCGGTCGGACAGTACATCCAGAGCCAGCTGCTCTTCACCGTAAAGGTTGGAGGTACCGGCAACACCCAGATCGCCGGTACGAACCGCATTAATCACATACTTGCTTGCCTCGGCAATTTCGCAGATGAGGTGTACAAGCTTGTCACAGATATTCTGACTGCGCAGATGACGACGCAGATCGATTTGAAATTTTGACTTCCCCGGCTCGCTTAACATTTTGTTGCCCCCTTAAATGAAATTAAATTTTTGTAAGCTTAGCTCAAACAATAGTGCAAATCAAGAAAAATGCCTGGCGAAAAAAGCCGCCTTTATGTCCTGAATCAGGCTTTAGCCATCATCATATTCATCAATCTGAAGCCCTCTTCGACAAAAAGGCCTGTGGCAGCTGCAGATTCCTCGTCATAGCCAGCCACGCCGTCATTGACCTTCTTTTCACCCCCATAGAGAATAAAAGGAACCGGGTCGGAAGTATGGGTCATCAGGCTGACCGGGGTCGGATGGTCCGGTGCACAGAGAATCCGATACTGACCGAACTGATGGATTCCTTCCATGACCGGGCCCACCACCAGTGAGTCGAACTGCTCGATGGCCTTTACCTTATCCTGCAGGTTACCTGAATGTGAGGCCTCATCGGGGGCCTCAACGTGAAGATAAACATAATCGTGCTCTTGCAGAGCCTGCAAAGCAGCATCGGCCTTTCCTTTGTAGTTGGTATCTATGTAACCGGTCGCTCCCGGCACATTGATAATGTCGAGGCCTGCATAGACCCCGATCCCCTTGATCAAATCCACTGCCGAGATGACGGCGCCACTGAGGCCGAATTTATCGGCGAAGGTGGCCATTTTTGGAGATTTGCCGTGTCCCCAGAGCCAGATGGAGTTGGCCGGCATTTCGCCTTTCTCCAGACGCCGCTTATACTGGGGATGGTTGAAGAAAACCAGTTGGGAAGAGTTCATCAGGTTGATAAGCTGCTCAGCCCCTTCTCCATGGGGCAGAAATTCAAGAATTTCCTTGCCGGTGATATCGTGGGGAGGGGTGGCAGAAATCTTGTCCTTTCCCTTTCGCCAGACCATGAGATGGCGATAGCCCACCCCGGGATAGAACTGGAACTCATCGCTGTCCAGATTCTCCTGCAGCGCCGCGATCAGTTCTCTGCCGTCATCGGTGGAAATGTGCCCTGCCGAATAGTCGCGCATGTAAAGCTTGCCGGCGTGGGGTTGAAGGTTGATCAGATTAACCCGGAAAGCCACATCATCCTTTCCCAGCTCAACCCCCATGCTCGCAGCTTCCAGCGGCGACCTGCCGGTGTAACAACTTGCAGGATCGTAACCGAAAACGGAAAGATTTGCCACGTCGCTACCTGGCGGCAAACCATCTGGAACTGTTCTGGCAAGCCCCAACCTGCCGCGCTTTGCCATGAAATCCATATTCGGCGTCTTAGCCGCCTGCAGTGGAGTTTTCCCCCCCAGTTCCCCGACCTTTTCGTCGGACATGCCGTCGCCGAGCAAGACAATGTACTTCATGGAACTTCCTTTCGTTAATAGAATTAATGCATTACAAAAAAGCTAACCTCTTGGGTGTATATCCTGGTGGAGCTGCTTTAACCTCTCTCTGGTCACATGTGTGTATATCTGTGTAGAAGACAGATCCGCATGGCCCAGCATGATCTGCACACTGCGCAGATCAGCCCCGTTTTCCAGCAGATGGGTGGCAAAGGAGTGTCTCAGACTGTGGGGCGAGATGCTTTTCCTGATGCCGGCGGCGGCAGCACGTTTCTTGATGATGTTCCAAAAAGCCTGGCGGGTCATCCCGTCACCCAGCCTGCTGATAAAAAGGATCTCGCAGTCTCCTTTTCGATCGGCTTTTACCCTGGCAGAGCGTAGATATTCGGCTGTGGCAAGCCGTGCAGTTTCTCCCAACGGAACCAGACGCTCCTTTTCCCCTTTGCCCATGGTAAGAAGATAGCCGGCGTCCAGATTGACATCCCGAAGCTTCAGCGCCACCAGTTCCGAAACGCGGAGGCCGGTGGCATAGAGTACCTCAAGCATGGCCAGGTCCCTTACATCATTTAAGTCCGCAGAGCGAGCAGAATCAAGCAGCAGTTCGACCTCTCGCCCCGACAGTACGTCAGGCAGCCTGTTCAGGCTCCTTGGTGCTTCGATAATGACAGCAGGATTATTCGGGCAATGGTTTTCCACCATCAGGAAACGGTGAAACATTTTAACAGCAGAAAGGGCCCTGGCCCGACTTCTGGGGGAAAGTCCCCTCTCCTTCAGACCTGCAAGGTGTTCAATCACATCCATGGCCGTTATGTGGTCCAGATCCAGGCGTCCCTGGCCTGCAAGAAAATCAAGATAGACGCTAAGATCACGACTATAGGCCTCAAGGGTGTTTTTTGTCAAACCCTTCTCCACCTGAAGGTAGTTGAGAAAGAGGTCAAGATATTCGTTCATGCCTCATCTATGCTCTGGAGCAGCCGGCCGCGGATCTCTTCCAGTTTGTCCTGATCCAGGATCTTCTGGCCGAAAATGTCCTTCACGTAAAATACGTCCGCAACCTGGTCAACCTTGGTGGAAACCTTGGAGACACCGATATAGAGCCCCAGTTCGCTCAAGGCGCTGGTGATCCTGTAGAGGAGTCCCACCTTATCGTGGGTATAGATGTCGATAACCGTGTAATCCGCGGAAACCTCGTTGTCGATCTCGACCCTGGTGGGAAACTTCGGTTTTGCCTTTTCAGCAAGGAAGGCGGCCCGGTGCCGTTTTTTAACCAGGGCAGCGATCTTTGTCTTACCTTCAAGAACCTGGCGCATGTCGTCCTCAACCCTCTGCCAGCGCGCCTCATCTGTTATGACAAAGCCTTGGGGAGAATTGACCTGCAGCACGTCCAGCACCTTGCCGTTGAGATTGGTCAGGATGTGCGCTCCGAGAATGTTCATGCCGTTTGCCGCCATAACCCCCGTTATCATGGAAAAGAGGCCTGGGGTATCAAAGGTGCAGATGGTGAAGCTGGAAAACCCCCTGTCTATTTCATGGGATACTTTCAGCACCAGCGGTTTTTCTTCAAGTTGCAGGAGAATTCGCACGTGGTCGGCAATTACCGGGGGAGCATTGGAAAGGACATGCCTCGTCGTAAGCGCTTTGAGTTCATCTTTTACGACAGTAGCAGGATATTCGTCATCTATGATTTCAAGAACCTGCCGCTTGACCTTCTTCACCCGTTCACTGCTGGCCTCAAACTCGAAGTCACCACGCTCCAGAACCTGGAAAGCCTTTTCATACAGTTCCTGCAGAAGCAGGGCCTTCCATTCGGTCCAAACCTCGGGCCCCACTCCCTTTATATCGGCATAGGTCAGGAGATAGAGCATTTTCAGGTTTTCGCTCTTACCCATCTGTCGGGCAAACTCGATGATCATCTTCTCGTCGTGCAGGTCACGTCGCTGGGCAATATGGGCGAAAAGCAGGTGGTTTCTGATCAGAAAATCGAGACGTTCGCTGTCCTCCTTGCTGAGCCCCATACGGCGGGCAATGGTCCGGGACAGGTCAGCCCCCTTTTCCGCATGGCCTCCACCTTCCCCCTTGCCCACATCGTGGAGCAGCACGGCAAGAAGAAGCAACTCCCGCTTGTCCACTTCGCAGGCAAGCTGTGTAAGCAGCGGCAGATCCTCCCGGTGCTCGCCTCTCCAAAGTTTTACAATCTCCTCAACGCAGAACAGGGAATGGATATCAACCGTATAAATGTGGTAGATGTCGTGCTGAACCTTGCAGTAGATCCTCTCGAATTCCGGGAGGAACACGTTGAGAAACTCCAGGTGGTGCATCAGTTTCAGTGTTTCAGCAACCCCCTTTTCCGAGCGAAGGATGGCAAAAAATGAGCTGTTAACATCTTTCGAACGGCGGAATTTGTCATTAACCAGGTCCAGGCTTCTCCTTACCAATGCCTTTACCTTGATGTTCAGGGATACGCTGTGCTTCTGGGCGTATTCGAAAAGCTTCATCAGGCGGGCCGGGTCCTTTTCGATGATCGTCTCATCGGGGATCACCAACTCTCCTTTCAGCACATAGAAGCCTTCTCCCACGGGGCGGCGGGTGAAGTAGCCCAGTATCTTGAGTGGGCCATCCTCACGCAATGCACACTTTGTTATTACCAGAGATGAAAAATGCTCGACCCTTGTTGCATGGAGATAAAAATCGCGCATGAAATCTTCTACCGCCAAGACCTTTCCCCGGTCCTTGTAGCCGAAGAACTGGGCAAGGTTGGTCTGGCTGTCGAAGGTCAGCTGATCGTTCTTGCGCCCGGCGAGATAATGCATTTCATTCCGTATCCGCCACAGATAGGAGAGCGAAGCGTTGTAAACGGCAAGTTCTTCTTCGGACAGCACCCCCTTGACGATCAGCTCACGGGGATCATCGATCTTGTACTTGATCTTCGCGACCCAGATTGCCGTATGCAGATCCCGCAGACATCCCTCCCCTTCCTTGATGTTGGGCTCAAGAATGTAAATGCTCGACCCATATTTATCACGACGTTTCTTCAGCTCGTCCAGTTTCTCCCTGATAAAGGCATCGCTTCTCTTGGCCAGTATCTGGGTCAGCATCGTTTTTTGAAAAGCCTGGAAAAGCAACCTGCTGCCGATTATGAAGCGGCCGTCGAGCATAGCTGTTTTGACGGTGGTATCAGCATTGGACATCTCAATGCAATCGTTGAGGGTGCGCACCGAATATCCAACATCGAGGCGCATGTCCCAGAGAAAATAAAGAAGCTTCTGGGCGATATCTTCGATTCTCTGGGGATCCTTGCCCCCGTGGAGGAACATCAGATCTATGTCAGAATAGGGATTGAGCTCGCCACGGCCGTAACCGCCCACAGCAACCAGGGTAAGTTGCTCCCTGGCCTGTTTATAGTTGTCCAGCCAGTTGGTGATGCTGAGAAAAAGCTTGCGGATAAGGGTATCGGTCATGGCGGTAATTGCTTTTACCACCCATTCGCCGGACTCTCCGGCACGATGCCGTTCCTTTATCTGTTCGCGATAATAGCCGAGATACTCCTTGCTTGCCGACAGTAGAACCGGACGCATCTCCTCGAATGAGCCGTGGCCCTTTTTGCCCATTTCCGGAAAATAATGATCGATTTGATATTCCATTGCGCCCCGCAGGATTGTATTGGATAAATACGCCGTGCTTATTTATTTGAGGCTTGAGATGTAGCCTTTGATTCCTGCCATTATTCCTTCGGCCACTGTTTCCTGATAGCGTGCATCCTTCAGGCGTTCCTCTTCCCGCTCGTTGCTGAGGAAAGCGGCCTCCACCAAGATGCTCGGCATCGTTGCCCCCACCAGAACATAAAAGGGACCTTGCTTTACCCCCAGATTCTTCATGGGGAACAAGCCGTTGGCTTTCCCATAGGCAGCCTTCTGCACCTCGTCTGCAAGGTGAGCCGAATCGTTCAGTTTATAGTTGGCCATCAGGTCGAAGAGCACAGCTTGAAGCAGGCTTACTTTTTCAAGTGAGGTGCCGTTTTCCTTGGCTGCAAGCTGGGCAGCCTTTTCTGTCTTGGCCAGGTTTAAATAGTAAGTTTCCATGCCACTTGCATTTCGATTCAAGGAGGCATTGGCATGCACCGAAACGAAGAGGTCGGCTCCGACCTTGTTGGCGATGGCGGTGCGCTCCTGCAGCTCGATGAAAACATCGGTGGAACGGGTCATGACAACGTCAAGTCCAAGCTCCTCCTTCAACTTTTGGGCGAGCTTCAGCCCGATCTGCAGCACGACGTCCTTTTCCCTGGTACCACCGGCACCGACAGCACCCGGGTCATGGCCGCCGTGTCCGGGATCGACCACGATCCTGCGGATTTTGCCCGGTTTCCCCTTCTTTGCCGGAAGATTTTTTTCTTCCACAGCCGAAACCTTCGCTGCCTCGGCCATGGGAGGCGCTTCCTGAATGGTCTCTTTTATGGCCGAGATTTCCGGTTTGCGATCACCCTTAACATCGATAATAATGCGAAAAGGATTGGAAAAGGTGAAGATCTTGTAGTCCTTGATGCTGTCCAGATCCAGAACTACCCGGACCACATCGGCTTTGTACTGGGCAACGCGAGCTGTCTTCAGCAGTCCGTCTCCGATGGGGTGATCCTTGACGCCGGGGTCCAGACGGGCATCCGTGATGTCGATGTAAACCCGCGGTGCGCCCGCGTCACCGGTGGCGGGAATCTTGTGATACTCAAATCTGGCTTCCCGATCGAGGGTGACGGCAATACGGGTATAGTCAGGATTGGACCAGTGGCGGATTTCAGTGACCACTGCAGCCGGTTCCGGCTCTTCAGCCTTGGTAACGACAGGCTTGTGTGCGGCAGTCTCCTGTTTGGTCTTCTTCTTGCCAGAGCCTTTCTTCTTGCCAGAGTCCTTCTTGCCTGACTTTTTCTTTTCTTTCTGCTTTTCTTTCAGCTTTGCATTCACTTTTTTGCTGGCTTTTTTGGCATGCTTAGCCGTTTTGGCGGTGGTACCCTCTTCTGCCCGTGAAGGTATTGTGGAAAAGAAGAAAACTGCAACTATCGTTATCCAGGAAAAAATCAGAATCCTTCGCATTTTTTCATGCCATCCTTTTAAGTTCGTCCAGCAGGTTAAGCGCTTCAAGAGGAGTCAGTGTCGCCACATCAATAGATAGCAACCTCTTGCGCAGCAGGTCTTCGGTGTTTTGAAACAGTGAAAGCTGGGAAGTAGGTACAGTGGCCTTTTTCTCCCGGGCAATACGAGGAATACCTTCTTCGGCATACTCCCCTTTTTCGAGATTGACCAGTATCTCCTTTGCCCGCTCAATAACTTCCAGGGGAAGCCCCGCCAGTCTCGCCACCTGAATGCCGTATGAATGGGAAGCGCCACCAGGTACGATCTTGCGCAGGAAGATGATCTGCTCGTTCCACTCCTTTACCGCAATATTGAAGTTTTTGATCCGCCTCCGTGTCACCGACAGTTCGGTCAACTCATGGTAATGGGTGGCAAAGAGGGTCTTTGCCGCATGCTCTCCATTATCGTGAAGATATTCGGCCACGGCCCAGGCTATGGAAACCCCGTCGAAGGTGGAAGTACCACGGCCGATCTCGTCAAGTATCACCAGGCTTTTCGGCGTGGCGTTACGCAGAATATTGGCCGCCTCCATCATTTCCACCATGAACGTGGACTGGCCGCGGGCCAGGTTGTCTGAAGCGCCGACCCTGGTAAAAATGCGGTCAACCATTCCTATTCGTGCTTCTGTCGCAGGCACGAAGCTTCCCATGTGGGCCATGAGGACGATCAGGGCCACCTGACGCATGAAGGTGGATTTGCCTGCCATGTTGGGTCCGGTGATGACGATGATCTGGTTTTCGTCATTGTCCAGCAGTGTGTCGTTGGGGACGAAACGCTCTCCCTGGTTAAGGGCCTCTATGACCGGGTGCCGCCCATCAACGATGGCCAGGTTGGTACCGTCATCCACCTTTGGCCGGCAGTAGTTGTTCTCATGGGCCAGCTCTGCCAGGGATACAAGCACGTCCACCGTTGCCAGGCAATCGGCGGTACGGGCGATGAGGTTCCCATGACCGGCCGCAGCCTCCCTGATCTCCTGAAAGAGGGAAAATTCAAGATCACGGATCCGGTCTTCCGCCCCCAGGACCTTGTCTTCATACTCTTTCAACTCGGGCGTTATATACCGCTCCGCATTGGCAAGGGTCTGCTTGCGGATGTAATCGGCAGGAATGGAATCAAGGTTGGTCCTGGTGACCTCGATGTAATAACCAAAGACCTTGTTGTAGCGTATTTTCAGGGAACTGATGCCGGTGCGCTTTTTTTCCTGGGCCTCAAGTCTGGCGATAAAGCCCTTCCCTTCACGACTGATGGCCCTCAGCTCATCCAGTTCGGCGTTGTAACCGTCGGCGATGATACCTCCCTCACGCAGTACGAAGGGAGGGTTTTCGACGATACCCCGCTCGATCAGCTCTATCAGCTCAGGCAATGGATTCAGGCCCTCGTTCAGCCCTGCCAGCAGATTGGAAGAAAATGCGACAAGCACCTCCTTGATTGCAGGAATTCTAGCCAGTGAATCCTTCATGGCTACCAGATCCTTGGCCCCGGCACTGGCCAGGCTTATCCGCCCGTTCAACCTTTCAAGATCATAGACGCCATTTAAAAGGGCGGCAATCTCGGCACGGGAGCCAGCGTCTTGCAGCAAAGCCTCAACCGCATCCTGCCGATCCGTTATACCTCGATTAGTTACTAATGGATAATTAATCCACTGCTTTATCTTTCTCCCCCCCATGGCCGTCGTTGTCCTGTCCATGAGCCCGAGCAAAGAACCCTTGCGTTTTCCTTCGGCAAGGGTGGCAGTCAACTCCAGGTTTCTTCGGGTAGCCTCGTCCAGGAGCAGATGCTCGGCGTTGGTATAGGCCTTGATTGAAGTGACATGGGCCGCTTTTCCTTTCTGGGTTTCCTGAAGGTAATGGAGGACCGCACCCACTGCATACAGACCGCTCACCAGGCCGTCACATCCCAGGGACGACGGTGAGGCACCGGCGAAATGACCGGCCAGAAGCCGCCGACAATATTCATGGTCATACACCCAGTCTTCCACGTGGGTAACTACCAGACCAGCAGTGGCACGGGCCAGTTCCTTCATTTTGCCGTTATCGCGAAAAAATGACGGCAGCAGGATCTCCCTGGGGCCGACGCAGGCAATCTCGGCAACGACTGCATCAAGGCTATCCAGTTCGGTGAGTCGGAATTCTCCGGTGGAGAGATCCAGGTAAGAAAGCCCCCAGCGGTTGCCGTCATCGTTGTGGATGGACAAGAGGTAATTGTTGTCCTTGGGGGACAAGCTGGAACCATCCACAACCAGACCGGGTGTTATCACCTTCACCACTTCGCGGCGGACGATCCCCTTGGCGCTCTTGGGGTCCTCAACCTGCTCGCAAATGGCTACCTTTTCGCCAGCTTCGATGAGTTTCGTTATGTATGGACCGGCTGAATGATAGGGAATGCCGCACAGGGGGACGTCGGCGCCATCGGAGTTCTTGTTGCGGGAGGTCAGGGTGATGTCCAGAATACGCGATGCCTTGACGGCATCGTCCAGAAACATCTCGTAGAAGTCGCCAAGGCGAAAAAAAAGGACCGCGTCGGGGTAGTCGGCCTTTATTTCCAGATACTGCCGCATCATGGGGGTGATTTGAGACATGGAAACCTTTTTTACAGCTGGATTGCGGCTCACATCCTAGCAAAAACGGGGATCGTTGTAAAATGAAAACCAAACCATACCTACGGGAATTCCCGGTCTTTGAAATGAGAACAGATAATGTGAAAGAGCGCCGTATGGACTTATCGAAGTAAATACTTACCTGCCCGCAGTTATATGCAATCATGTATCAACAAAAGCTTTATCGGCATCCGACAAAGAAGGTGCGGGACTTCAAAAAATTGTTGCCAATTTTTCTAATGAGGAATAGAGTCATCCAGTTGTCATTGTTCCAAGGCAAATCCCGTGTAGCAGGTTGTTGAAAAAACTATTGCGGACCCGCGGGGCCTAAAAGGTAGCTCTGCTGCGGTGCCGCTCGCTTGAGTCTTGCATGGCGACCTCCTCATGACGTTTTTCAACAACCTCTCCGAGGTAATACAAAATATGCGACATTTTTTGAAAAAGGTCTGCCTCTGTTTACTGGCAATCTGTGCTGCTTCCCCTGCCCCGGCAAAAGAGCCAGTGCTGGAAGGTATTGTCTCCGATGTCTTTAGCGGCGACACCGTTGCGGTCACTATTCCCTCCGGCGAAAAGATAAAGATTCACCTTTACGGGATTGATTCTCCTAAAAAGGAGAAAAGAGATGCGCAAACGGGAATGTTGAAGAGACCGGGACAACTTTTCGGGGAAGAAGCATTTCAGGCTCTAAAGGGCAAACTGCAAAACCAAAAGGTAAAGGTCGAGATAATCGGAAATGAAGGTCGTTCAGAAAAACAGATGGGAATAATACGGCTGGACAAGCGAAATATCGGGCTGGAAATGGTACGGGAAGGTTTGGCCTGGGCTCATCAGTCCCGTTCAAAGGGAATTCTGGCTACTGAGTACGGGAAAGCCGAAGAACAGGCCAGGGGAGAGCGCCGCGGACTATGGAAACAGGATAATCCCCAACCTCCCTGGGAGTTCATAAAGCTGTGGAAGATGAAGGAAGCGCTGCTTATTGGCTCTCTGCAACCAGGCAAGAGGTATGAAAGTCCATCCGCCGCTGCTGCCGCCTAGGGAAAGGCCCGCATGTTGACAAAGTCCTCGCCATTGACGGGGACTTTTTTTTGTGGTTTATTTTGTATTAGCCATATTTAATAATTAGCAAAAAGGAGAAATTAATGGCACAGAAAATCATGGGAACTGTTGTCATAATCCTTACGTGCGTGTGGGCACTGACCGGCTGTCATACCGTTCAAGGGGCTGGAGAGGATATCAAGAGTGGTGGAAGAGCACTTGAGAGGGCCACGGGAGACTGAACCAGCACCTGTGCATTACAAGTCACCTCAATTCCACAACCTTGGCGCTAGCTCCCCAAGTCTGCCCTGAAACGAGGCAGACTTTTCGGGTGTTTTTTCGTCATGAACTCAACCAGCTTTTCGCGCACATGGCAGCGCAGCTCCCAGAGGTTTCCTGCGTTGTCGGCGCTGACCAAAGCCCGCAGTTCAAGTGAGCGCTCTTTAGCATCGGTTACATGCAGCGCCCATGCTTGTCCGTTCCATTTCGGCGTCTTGTCGAGGATATGTTTCAGCTCTGCCCGGAGTTCTTCTACCGGTACCGTATAATCGGCATAAATCAGGACAGTTCCCAGCAATTGAGCGGTGGCACGCGTCCAGTTCTGAAAAGGTTTTTCGAGAAAATAGGTGATGGGCACAACCAGGTGCCGCAAGTCCCAGATCCTTACCACCACATAGGTAAGGGTGATTTCTTCAATTATTCCCCATTCCCCCTCGACAATGACCACATCGTCTATCCGGATCGGCTGGGATAACGCTATCTGGATTCCGGCGAAAATGTGGGCTATGGATCTCTGTGCCCCGATGCCGGCAATCACACCGATAATGCCCGCGGAGGCAAGGATGCTGATACCAATGCGCCTGATCTGCTCGAAAGTGGTCAGTGCCAAGGCAAAAGCCAGAATGAGAAAGACAACAAGTACAATCTTGACTAGAACGTTCACCTGGGTATGAACGACTCGGGCCTTCAGGTTGTCATGCACCATCAGATCATACCTGCTGAGAATGACATCCTGAAGTCCCAGAACCAGGCTCATGAGCAGCCAGGTACAGGAGGCGATCAGTGAGATCTCGAACAGATGCTGGAGAAACTCATTTATTTTGACCTGGAACATCAGATAGGGAGATATGATGATGACGCATAACAACGGCAGCATGACACGGGCTGGAGCAACAAGCCGGTCGACCATCCGCCGATCGGAGAAGATCCAGCCGTACTTTTCCGCCCTGTGAAGAAAATAGAAGATGAGGAGATAAAGGAGCAGACCTGCTATGATTGCAGCAATTATCAGGCTATAGGAGAAAAGGGTTGCACCAAGAAGCAGCGTGAAGAGTATATTGCCATCGGTCAACCAATCAGGCATACCCGCAACAGGACCCCCTGCCGGTGGAGAGTTACCGGTTGACGATCCGCCGGCAGAGACAGACGGGCAGACGCAGATGGCACCAAAAAAAATTGCCACTGCCGTAATCCACAGTGCTGACATGCCAGCATACCGTAACCTGGACATCATTCCCCCTGTCCATGCAAATTGATCACCGGGGAGCGATATTATTATATTAAATAAAAAC
Source organism: Geotalea daltonii FRC-32 (assembly GCF_000022265.1). Classification (NCBI taxonomy): domain Bacteria; kingdom Pseudomonadati; phylum Thermodesulfobacteriota; class Desulfuromonadia; order Geobacterales; family Geobacteraceae; genus Geotalea; species Geotalea daltonii. The sequence goes on along the minus strand of NC_011979.1, from coordinate 3,022,806 downwards.
AAATTAACAATCCCGGTGACCCAAAGGAACCAGGCAAATGGGCGGTACTTCTTCTCCAGTATGAACGTATGTTGGCAAACATGACGGCGCTTCCCCTTGGTTCCGGCGGAAAATGATGGTATGGTGGCTCATCCGGACCATTAAACGCTTGGAGCGAGAACCAATGACTGCAAGCCCACACCCGTTTCACACCCTCACCCCCACCTTCATAATGGACGCCGTCGAAAGCCAGGGCTATCGCTGCGATTGCCGCACCCTGGCCCTGAACAGCTACGAGAACCGTGTTTACCAGGTGGGGATCGAAGACGGCGAGCCCATAATTGCCAAGTTCTACCGCCCCGGCCGCTGGAGCGACAGCCAGATCATCGAAGAGCACACCTTCTGTTTCGAACTGGCCGAACATGAACTGCCGGTAGTCGCCCCATATACAAATACTGGCGGTGAAAGCCTCTTCCACTACGACGGCTTTCGCTTCGCCCTGTATCCGCGCCAGGGAGGCCATGCACCTGAGTTCGATAACCTGGACAACCTGCTTATCCTGGGACGGTTGCTGGGCAGAATCCATCGCATTGGCGCAATTCGCAGTTTTCAGCATCGGCCCGCCCTGGATAGCCAAAGCTTTGGGCATGCCAGTGTGGCTTTCCTCAGTAATAAATTCATTCCAGAAGAGTACCGTGACAGCTACACTGCCCTGACTGAGCAATTATTGACGTCCATCGATCGGACCATGGTAGAAGTGCCCTTCCGTGCCATCCGCGTCCATGGCGACTGCCACAGCGGCAATATCCTCTGGAGAGGCGGGGCGCCCCACTTTGTCGACTTCGACGACAGCCGGATGGCTCCGGCGGTGCAGGATCTGTGGATGATGCTCTCAGGCGAGCGGCCGCGCCAGACGGCCCAGATGGCGGCCCTTATCGAAGGATACAACGAGTTCTGCGACTTCAATCCGGCAGAGCTGCGGCTGATCGGCGCCCTGCGTGCTCTGCGCATGCTCCATTACAGCGCCTGGCTTGCGCGCCGCTGGCAAGACCCCATTTTCCCCCGCACCTTCCCATGGTTCAACACCATACGCTACTGGGGTGAGCACATTCTGGAGCTGCGCGAACAACTGGCGGCCCTTGAAGAACCGCCGCTGGAGTTGCCGTAAAATATCGGATCGACAAAATGAAAAGCCCACCAGCGTTAGGTGGGCTTCTTTTTATTCTGAATCTTGGATACCTTTTCAAGGTCTGTTCCGGCTCTTATTAACTCCGGATCTATGCAACTTGCCTTTTATTTAACCTGCCTGGTGGAGTATCGTCTATAAGATTATCCTCCTTTATGCAGTTTCTACTTCCTTCCTGCTGATTTTAATTTAACACCGAAAAATTTAAAAAACAGGCTGTTTAAAAAAAATTTTTCAGGGTATAGTTTAAAAGTTGCATTGATCCCCCTTCCAGGTAGTAACAATCCTCCGCACAAGTAATCATCTCACAACGGTTTCTCTCCTCGAACCATCCGGGTAAGCAGACGATCCAAGGACGAAGCGAATCGTTGCCGATCGGTCAGGCTGAACTGGGCGGGACCTCCCTGCAGGAGCCCTCCAGCACGGAGTTCCGCCATCAGGTCGCGCATTGATAGCCGCTCCCCCACATTGTCTTCCGTATAGGGCTCTCCCCGTGGATCCAGGGCCACGCCACCTTTGGCGACGATTCTGGCCGCAAGGGGTATATCCGCCGTAATTACCAGGTCTTCAGGAGCAGCATTGTCGGCAATGTAATCGTCGGCAACGTCGAAGCCCTCCCCTACCACGACACACCGGACCAGGCGGGTCTCATGCTTTGCCAGGCTCTTGTTGGCCACCAGGCAGACAGCAATCTTCAACCTCCCGGACGCCCTGAAGACGATCTCCTTGATGACACGCGGGCAGGCATCGGCATCGATCCATATTTTCATCGTTGGTTCCATTTTTTTCCGATCTGTTCAGTGACAAGCGCCCGCCTTCTATAAATTCCGCTATAGAACATGCTTACTGAGCAGAATATTGCCATAGCCGATATTCAGTCTCACATTGCTGGCCAGAGGCAACACCGCTTTATCCCTGAACTGTTCCTCGCTATCGGCATTAGCAGGCCAGGGACGTATCAAATAGGCGTGGTAGCCCATGGCATGGAAGTGGTTGCGTATGACAAAGTCGTCGCTGACGCGAGAATCGTCCATATTGTTTACTTCGAAGACAATGAACGGCGGTGCACACTCTTTAAAAAACCTGGCACCACCTTGAATCACTTGCCACTCGTAGCCTTCAACGTCTATTTTTACGACCTGTACGCGGGTAAAGGAATAAAGGTCATAGAGCTGATCGAGAGTCATGGCCGTTACCATTACGCTCTTTTGTTCTGCTGGTGAAAGCCCGCTGTCAGCCGGCTTGTGGAGAGATGACAACCCCTCGTCCGATTGGTTGATATGAAGGGTGGCAATACCGGGCTGGTCGGCTAAAGCACAGTTGAAGGCATGTAGATTACCAAGGTTGTTCAACAGGCTGTTGAGAACAAGCACGCTGAATGTAGCTGGATTCGGCTCAAAGGCGAACACTCGTCCGGAAACACCTATAACTTGCCGGGCGAGCAGGGAGTAGTAGCCGATATGACTCCCGATGTCCATAAAAGTATCTCCCGGCTGCAGGAACTGGGTCAACACCTGCACCATGGGGGGATCGACGAAGACCCCATTAACCAGATTGCTATAGATGAAGTTTTGAGTGTGGTAGGCAGTGTCAAAGCCCATTCTGTAATTAAAATTCCGCTCGTAAGCCGCATAGTTAAGATCAAGTGTTTTAATAGGCATGCCATCTCCATTGCATACTGCGGTAATGAGCCGCATGAGGTTGATTAAAGCTCGATCATACAGACAATCACACCTTTTTCAAGGCTAACTTTTACCTGATAAAGTGAATTTTGGAGAAAGAATTTCTTTCCCTGTATAGCTTGATGAAGAAAATCGGGGTTGGTATACGCACAGACCGGTGTACCGGGATACATACTTACCTGATCAAAAGTAATGATTCCAGAATATTGAGGCTTCTGGTATGGAATGACTGTTGACGAATTCCTGGGAGCATTCGATGTTGATACTGTTGTTCCTGCTCAGGCGGAAGTTTTGCCCGAGGGAAAACTTGAGGCTATGGCGATCATCTCCGACTTTATAGATGAAACCTCTGGCTGAAAGATGAAGTTTCCACCAGTCGGTCAGCTGTTCCACATCGCCAATGCTGATTCCGGGACCAACTGTAACTCCGGCTCTGATTCCACCACCCCCGTTGATATCTACTTCACCAAACAAGTACATGATGCCGTTGAATGGTGAATCATAGGCGTAGCCACCGCCGGTATTGAGCCGGCCAATGAGGTGGTCCTCTCCGCTTGCCATGGCTTCCCTTTCCAGTCCGGCATTGACCTTCCAGGACTTTGGCTTGAAAAAGACGTCTCTGGGAGCGATGGAGAAGATGTCGATGACGTGAAGGTACCTGAGCTGCAGCTTATCCGTGGAAAAATTGTATTTTAAAGCAGTGTCCAGAAACTTGATCTGCGCCCCCCTGAGGTATCCCTGGTCAGGATCGAGCAGAGCGTGAAACTCCGGTTGAAGCCTGACCTCGCCGTATGGCTCACCCTTTCGTATCCCTCCCCCCACTGATACCCTGGTAGTTCGATGACCTGTTTCTGGCGTCGATGGCTCACGCAGCTTGTACAAATCGTCGGGAGCCGCTCCCAGGCGACTTCTCTCCGCCAGAATCTTCAGGTACAGCCCGGAATAAGCAGTCTTGTCTATTTCTTCCCTCGACAGCCTGAACTGAACGAACTCGGCGGCCAGATCCAGTACCTTGATCTTTATCACGTCCGCTCGATCAACTCCCCTCAGAACCTCCGGGGTTTTTGTTCCCATGGCCATATTGAATGCCAACTGCTGGTCCGCCCGGTCCAGGAGGGAGAGAATCTTTCTGATCCTCGTGCCTTGGGAGGGCCGATAACGGGCACTCTCCAGGAGTCCCTTTTCCATGGCAATATTGATGGTATTGGTTGGCAGGACAAAAATACCTGCCCTGTCTGTCAGGTGCAGTTCCGGGCGGGCCGACTCGATGAGGAAAAGCAGATTGTAAGAACAGTTCTCGTCAAAGAAATAATAGGGTGAATGGATATTCTGCAGCTCCCAGATGTGGTTCAGCATCCGCCTGACCTCATCTTCGGATAATTTCAGTCGGTATTCCCACATGTCACGGTGTTCAAGGTCGTTGTACTCCTTCACCTTCAGGTAATATGGATTTATGGAGTAAAAGCCCTGGTACAGGCCGAACAGCCCTTTCCAGGCATAGACCAGGCCATTGCTGTCGGTGGTAATGGCAGCATAATTCGCAGCATATGATACAAGGTTGCTTTGACTGCTGCCGTCAATGCGCAACAGGGTATGGCCGAACATGGATGCCGGGCTGTTGATATGGCCCACGGGAAAGACCAGCACCGCCGATTTTGCACCCACTTCCTTGAAGATCTTATCCTTTTCAGAACAGGTAAACGCCGGCAGCTGTGCCGGATCAATCCACAGTTTTTCTTTGAGCCACTCGTAACGTGCCGGAAAACGGCAAGCGGTATGCTCTCCGTCCTTGGCAGTTTTGAAAAAGCTTTTCACGGTAGCTTCAAGTTCGGCCTTTTTGTCGGTCCTGCCGTTCGGGGCCAGGAAAAACTTCCCATCATCGATCCTGCTTTTATACCCTCCCCCATAGGTTTTGGTATAGTGGAGCAGCACCTCCCACGTTCGTTCCTCGTCAAGCTTGAGCTGGCCAGCCCGCACCAATATGCTATCCATGTGCGGCTCAGTTTCAGCCTTGGCCTGCGCCGAGAATATGGGGCAAACAGAAATACTTAAGAGGAGTGAAAGTAGCAGCGACAGAGGGGGGAAAGGTAAAGAAAAGATCACTATTCATATCCGCTAAGACAAGCAAAGGTAGACAACATGCTGTCTACCTTTGCTTCAATTGATTTGGCTGGTCAGTTGTTCATGACGGTGATGGTATTGTCGATCACCTCTGCCAGGACAACTTTTTCAGAAGTGAATATCTTGCCGAAGTTGGCCTGGACCTTTGTGTTAAAGGAAGCCTGCTGCCACGGAGCGACACCGAGCATTTCGGCAAAGGTGTCCAGGGTCTCACCTTTCCCCATGGCCATATCTTTAGCCAGATTGTCCATATTGGACTGGACAAAGTGCATGAGCTTCTCGTTCTGGACGAATTTGGAGGGTTGCTGACAGTCCAAGGTGCCGGAGGAAATGCCGAAGGTCTGATTGCCGAACGATCCGTTCGTGGTAGCCTGGAATGCCTGGAACAGGATGGAGTTATCGGCCTTGTTTTGCCAGAGCAAGGTCCCCAGGCCGCAACCGGTGTTCTGGGCAGCCTGGCCTGCGAATGCACTGCCTGTCAGGGCAATGGTTAAAGCCAATAACAACAGAACCTTTTTCATATGTGCCTCCTTAGAAGTAAAATTCCCTCTCCCGAAGGGAGGGATGCGAATAACAGGTCAGAAATGTCAGTGGAAATAATACTGGCGTAATGGGGTTTGTCAAATTTATCCAAGATGTCACTTCTTGAAACCATCGAGGAATTTCCAGCCATCGCTCAATTCCGGGAAGGCAGCGCCAAAATGCACTGTCTGTACAGGATTGCCGGATACATCCACAACAGCTGCTTCCGGCATCAGCGATACAACACTTTTAGCACCGGCAGTACTGAAAGCATTGAAAGCCACTTGGGAATTGGCAAAAGGCACCAACTCATCGTTAGGATGGTGGATAAGGCGCATGGGCGATGTGGGAGCCCACCCGCGGTATGCATCGTTTTCGACAAGAATTGTTACCACCGGGCTGCTGACGTTACCCAGGTGATCCATGAACTGCTGCGTCAGAATACTTTTCGGCACGATAAGCTGCACCGGGTTGTAGCTCATCCCCATTGCCTCGTTAATCCTGTCCGATTCGGTCGTGCCCGCAAACAGCGGTGGCAAGGTGGTACTGAACGGCGGCTTCATCGACACAGCCGGGCTGAACAGCTCTGTCCTTCCTCCATATGCATAGTTATAGGCGGTCAGAACAAACGGGAGGAAAAAAGGAGCCTTGAATGGGTTATCCGACAACATGACGCCGCGCATGACACCGGAAACATCATAGGGGCCTGAGAGCGGAGCGGAGGCAGTGATGGTAAACTCCCCGGCATGGCGCAGCTGCAGCTCCCTGGCCGTGGTCATGGTTACATAACCACCTTCGGAATAGCCAAGCAGGAACAGTTGATTATTCCAGGCGCAGGTGGAATTTATGGAAGCAATAATGTCCCGGCTCGCCTTCAGCATATCGATCACTTGCGTGGCCAGTGGCGTTCCCACCAGGTAAGGCTGAAGGCTTGTATTGTCCCCCATACCCTCATAATCGGCCATGGCAACAGCATACCCGTTGGCCGCGATGGACGCAGCCACCATGACTTCAGGATAATCTGCCGGCCGATCCTGATGGGCCAGGAACTGGGATGGGGAAAATTGACGAAAGGTCTCGGTTCCGTGCTGGTACATGAGAATAGGCACTGCCGGCTTGGTCCCATCGCTCCCCACCGGCAGGATGAGCAGACCGGTCAGGGTCTGGGTTGATCCGTTGGCGCCAGTCGATGAATAGGTAACCTTTTGCAACTGCAGATTGAACTTCTTGCCGGTCAACAGGGAGCCGAAACTGCTGACGAACCTGCTCCATTCCCAGCCGGCAAGCTCTCTTGCAGTGGACTGCTGGAGGCTGGCGGTGATGGTGGCAATAAGTGCGGCAGGGTCTATGTTTACAGCTGCTGAAGTGGCTTGTTGGGGTGAGGCATTGGAACCGCAACCTGTGATAAGTAAAGCAGCTGCGACGACGGCTTTACGGAAGGCGCGCTTTAATCCTGCAAGTTCCATTTTAAACCTCCATCCGCAAAAGTGATTATTACAGGCCGCCTGGTGGGAACTGTCTTTATTCCACATAATGACAGTTTTGTAAATAAATACTAACATGCATGCAAGGACTGACAAGAGGGCCTTCCTGCTAAAGAATGTGTGGTTGCGAATGCTTGACGCTGGGCAGATATATTGGCGATCCCTTGACATGTTTAAATGGTGAAAGAAAATTTAAGTGATACCCACAAAAGGAGGTTACCATGATCGAAAGCACCAGGCTTGATGGCCATCGCATCGCATTACTTGCCGCAGATGGCTTTGAAAAGGTGGAACTGGAGGTCCCCCTGAAAGCGCTCCGGCTTGCAGGGGCAACGGTAGATGTAGTTTCGCTCAGGCCAGGTCGTATCAGAGGTGTGAACATGCATGAGCCTGCCGGAAAGGTTCAGGTAACCATGACTGTGCAAGAGGCCGATCCCAAGAACTATGAGGGTATATTCATCCCCGGCGGCTTCATCAATCCTGACCTGCTTCGCCAGTCTGCGGAAGCAAGAGAGTTCGTCCATTCATTCGATGTATCCGGCAAGCCCATTGCCACCATTTGTCATGGGGCATGGGTACTGGCATCGGCAGGTATGCTGCGGGGTCGGACCATAACTTCGTGGCCAGGTATTCGCGATGACGTGGTAAATGCAGGAGCGATCTGGCTCGATCAAGCCGTGGTCCGCGACGGTAACCTTATTACCAGCAGAGGCCCGCAAGACTTGATGGATTTTGTTCCGGCGATTATAGATGCATTCTCCGGTGCCGCCCCCTATGCAGAGCGGGCGCCTGCTCATGCAGCTTCGGCGCCCCAGCGGAATGAGCCGCCCAAGGCCATGCTCACAGCCATGAAGTGGATGCCGACTCCGACAGTTCGTACTGCTCTGGGTATCGGAGCCATCGCCATTGGCGCAGTAGCCATGAGTCGCAGAAAAGCGCAGCCCAGGCATGCAGGGATGTGAGATTGAAAACACTTCTAATGGCTCTAATGGCTCCTCATTTGTGACATTTTTTGTCAGAGATGGGACCTATTAGGTAGCTGTTTGTCTATCAAAGATATCTCAGGTCGAAAAATGACAGGAAAAAAATTAAGTAATCTCAGTAAATTATCTGTAATTCGAAAAAGAGGGAATTCATCTTGCACATAGATTAAAAATTTTCACGATAGACGACAATACTAAACCATTCGCGAGAATGGGGCGGAAAACCCATGGGTCTCCTGTAGACAGCCGGGCTGCCGAAATATCACATTTCCGGCACCCGGCTTTCTTTTTTACAGCGGATTGAAAAGCGGGCAAGGAGGTGATTAAAGAGTTCTGGCCGCTGGAATAACAAATGGAGGTGTTGCACCATGTCGATTCGTCATCGCTTGCTTCTGCTCTTCTCCCTGTTCATGGTTTTTTCGTTTCTGGTTGTAGTGTCCAACAGTGAAGCTGCCCGCATCAAGGAGAAAAAAGTAGCAGCCGCCAGCAAGAAAAAAGCTGTTGCTGTCAAAATGAAGCAGCCATCCAGAAAGATTTCACACAATGATTCCCGTCAGCGTCCCTTGCATTTGGAAGAACAATATCTCGTATCGGAATTGGAACCCCAGGAAAACGCAGTGCTGCAAAAGGCTTTCGGTCTCCTCGGGATCAGGTACCGTTTCGGAGGAAGCAGCTATGCCGGTATCGATTGCTCCGCTTTCGTGAGAAAGGTATTTGCATCTCAAAGTCTGTCGCTGCCGCGAACGGCGCGAGAGCAGTATGCACTTGGGAAAGATGTGGCACCCGGAGAGCTGCAGAAGGGTGACCTTCTCTTTTATCGTACATATGCAGGCTTCCCTTCCCATGTCGGGATCTATATCGGCAACGAACTGATGATTCACGCCTCTTCCGAAGGTGGGAGAGTGATGATTTCCAGAGTAGATACCCCCTATTTCCTCTCCCGCTTCCTTGGAGCTCGCCGCATTCCGTCAGATGGAGGAGGAAACCTTTGGGAGGTTGCGGGGACGGAGGAGTTGGAAAAGGAGCTGGTTGACGTTTGATGCTGAGCGCACCGGTTTAGCGCCGCAAATATTGAAAAGGACAGGCTGCATTCTTACCTGAGATAAGACAGCCTGTCCTCTCTCGAATCAACATGTACTACTTCAATTTTTCCTGCAACAGCCCCTTCAGATCCGCCATATCGGCACATCGGCCAATTTCGTCTGCCGAAACAAGCAGGCGAAGCTGTTCCCCTTCCTGCAACAGCACCGCCGGCAGTGCCAGTCCCTGCATCCCGTAACGCTCATGGAACTCGTCGCGGTGGAGAAACTGCATGGGTATCTCCAGCGTCTCCAGGAATTCCTTCCACTCCTGTCGCATGCCGAAGTTGCCGTAGGTAATTGCGCAGAGGTTGCATGAATAGGTTTCTGGTGAAAACACCTTATGGGCAATGTCGGTGAGGGTGTTGAAAAGGCCGCTGTCGGCGTTGTAAACGAAAATGATGCCATTCATTGTCACCTCGATATCTGAAAAAAGAATACCACTGTGGCTGGATGAATTCAAACCCACCCAAATAAATCTGGCCATGAAAGACATTGTCGCCACAGGGGATGACGTGCTATACATGAAATACTTTCGAACCACAGGTTCTGCCTGTGGTTTTTGTTTTCCCAGTCAAGCTGCCACGCTTACATTCAGGAGTACGATACATGTCCTTTGATTCTCTCGGCCTGCGCGTCGAACTGTTGACTGCCATTGCCAGCCAGGGGTACACCATGCCGACCCCCATCCAAACACAAGCGATCCCGGTTATCTTTGAGGGATGCGACCTGCTTGCCGGCGCCCAGACCGGCACCGGCAAAACAGCTGCCTTTGCCTTGCCGATCGTACAAATGCTGGGCGAAAACATTCCCCCGGAAAAGCGTCGTCGGCCACGCGCCCTGGTTCTGGTTCCAACCCGCGAGTTGGCTGCCCAGGTCAGCGAACAGATGAACAACTACGCCCGGCGCCTGTCGCTTCGCTCCACCATGATCTATGGCGGAGTAAATATTCAGGCCCAGATCGAGAGGCTGCACCGAGGAGTCGATATTGTCGTCGCCACGCCCGGGCGACTGCTGGATCATGCGGAGCGGGGGACGGTAAACCTTTCCCGGATCAAGTTCCTGGTCCTTGACGAGGCCGACCGGATGCTCGATCTTGGATTCATCGACGCCATCCAGAAAGTGGCAGAGTATCTGCCGGTGAAACGCCAGACGCTGCTCTTTTCGGCCACCTATTCCCAAAGCATCAAGCAGCTTGCCGACGAACTGCTCAACAAGCCGCGGCGCATAGAGGTAGCGCGCAGCAATATCGCTGCCGACGCTGTGACCCAGGCGATCTATCAGGTTGAAAAGAGCCGCAAGCGGGAGATGCTTTCGTTTCTCATCAGCAGGGGGAAATGGAACCAGGTACTGGTCTTTGCCCGCACCCGCTACGGCGCAGATAAACTGACCGAAGAATTGCTCTATGATGGAATAAAGGCTGCCGCCATCCACAGCAACAAGAGCCAGTCCATTCGGAACCGCACCCTGGCCGAATTCAGGCGTGGCGAATTTCGCGTGTTGGTAGCAACCGACGTGGCAGCCCGCGGGCTCGACATCGAGCAGCTGCCCCATGTGGTAAACTACGACCTTCCCCAGGTTCCGGAAGACTATGTGCATCGCATCGGCCGTACCGGCCGGGCCGGAAAAGAAGGGATAGCCCTTTCGCTGGTGAGCCATGAAGAACAACCGCTGCTGAAGGCAATTGAGAAGCTCCTCAAGTATGCCATTCCGCTCCAAACGCTGGCGGAATTTCCCCAGTATGCAGTCAAACGGAGTGGCGCCAACAAAATCAAGTCGGACAAGGGACCATCAAAGGCCAGGAAGAGAGAGGCAATACCGGCGAAGCAGGCGAAATCTCCGGCAAAGGAGTCGAAGTCTCCATCGAAAGCCTCTTCTCTCAGCCGGAAAAAGGCCGCCATAGAGCGCCCCGCTCCCAAGCTCGGTCGGCGGCGAAGCAGGGAGCGGTAGGAGTTAAAAAGGAAAGGGAGCAAATGAGACAGGGGGCACTCAGGCCCGCCAAGTATGCCCGCAAGAAAAGAAAAAGAGGCTATTTTTGAGCTCGGGCAGTGTCTTGCGCAGTACGATCGAGTTGCCGAATATTTTTCTGAAAGCGCCAAGCCGAAGCGGCAGCACCTTGTATAGTGCCTTTTTCTCACGCAAGGGGCAGATCATCAGGTGCGTGAGGGGAAACGACCGGACAGTATATTTTCTCCCGCTCGTCATTCATGCCGACCGGCTTAGCCGTCTTGAGGAGCGTCAGCCAGACGCGCACATTGTCCACGATGATGACTGTCACCAGGGCAATGATGACGATGCTGAGAACCGTATTGAGCATCATCCCTTTGGCCAGGTAGAGCTTGATGTTCATGAACCCTGCCGCAAAGGTCGTCACCGTGATGAAGGCACAGGGCAGGGCCGTGATAAGCGCATAATGCTTCTTGGCAGAAATACGGAGTATGATCGTCGTCCCGATAGCCAGCGCCAGCGCTGCCAGCGTCTGGTTCGTTACCCCGAACATGGGCCAGATGGAGGATACATCACCGGTGTAGAGGATATACCCCCAGGCAAAGGAGACGGCACCGCTCGTCAGGATGACACCCGGTATCCAGTTGGTCTGTTTGAACGGGGCATGGAGATGCCCCAGGATATCCTGCAGGATGTACCGCGCCACCCGGGTTCCCGCGTCGATTGTGGTCAGGATGAAGAGCGCCTCGAACATGATGATGAACTGGAACCAGTACTTCATGGTGTGCTGCAGACCTTCACCAATACTGGAGAAGATGTACGCCGTGCTTACAGCCAGGGAGATGGCTCCGCCGGGACGGTGGGCAACATCCAGCCCCACCAGGCTGCACAACTCGGGGAGGTTTTTCACCGGCATGTTGAGCTTGGCAAAGGCCGCCGAAGAAGTGTTGATGGCAAAGTAATCATTGGGAACCAGTGTCACCGCAGCCAGGAGCGCCATCAGGCCGATGAAGGCTTCGGTAAGCATGGCGCCGTAGGAGACCATGCGCACCTCCGTTTCCTTTTCCAGCATTTTCGGGGTGGTGCCGGAACCGATCAGGGCATGGAACCCGGAAATGGCGCCACAGGCGATGGTGATGAATACATAAGGCCAGACCGGGCCGGGGATGATCGGGCCGCTGCCGCTGATGAACCGGGTGACAAAGGGCATCTGCACGGTGGGGTTGACGAGGAGAAGCCCCAGTGCCAACCCGCCGATAACGGCGATCTTCATATAGGTGCTGAGATAATCCCGCGGTGCCAGCAAAAGCCATACGGGCAGCGCCGCGGCGCAGAAACCGTAGACCGGCAGGATGATGGAAAGGCTCTCCTTGCTGAAGGTGAACCAGGGGGCGATGGAGGATTGGGCAAGGGGCGCCCCGAAATAGACGGCGGCAAGGACGGCGATCACGCCGAAGACCGTCCCCGACAGGATCGCTCCGGGCCTGACCTTGAACATGTAGACCCCCACCACCATGGCTATGGGAATGGTCATGCCGATGGTGAATACGCCCCAGGGGTTGTTGTAAAGGGCGTTGGCGACGGCCACGGCCAGTCCGGCCAAGGCAACGATAATGATAAACAGGGTGACGAAGGCGGTGGTGATGCCGGTCAGCCTGCTCACATCCCTTTTCGCGATCACCGACAGGGACTGCCCCTGATGGCGGATCGAGGCAAAGAGGATGACCATGTCGTGGACGCAGCCGGCAAAAACAGATCCCAGCAGAATCCAGAAAAATCCGGGCCCCCAACCATACTGGGCTGCCAGTGTGGGCCCGATCAGCGGCCCGGCCCCCGCGATGGCCGCAAAATGGTGGCCGAAAACAACCCACTTGTTGGTCGGCACATAGTCCTTGCCGTCATTGCAGCTAACGGCGGGCGTAACATTGCGGTCGTCCAGCATCAACACCTTCGCGGCAATGAAGGCCGAATAGTAACGGTAGGCCAGGGCTAGGACGCAGAGAGCGGATACCAGCAGATAAATGACACTCATAAACCAGTCCCCTCTTTGATGGGATCACTTCTAAACTTCAGATCTGCCATAAATTGCTACTCTTTGTGACTCGGTGCAAGATAAAATCTCGTCGTAAAAACCGCGAATGTGCTTAATGGCCGATTGGGGCCTCCTCTTTTCAGACAAGCGAGAAGATAATTGCGGCAATGAGAAGTGCTGCGCCGAGGCCGAGGGCGATAGCAGAAAAAGCTATTGAATACTTCGAAATGGTAAACTGTCTGTGGCGTGCTTTAAATTCGGCATTGACTGTCGCAATGTCAGTTTCGGCACTTCGCTCATACCGCCGCATGGCCTGAAGATGCCATGACATGCTGTCAGCCGAGTAATACCTGTGGGCAAGCGCCGCTGCCGCTGAGAGTCCTAAAGAAATCAATGCAGCGATCAATAGCCACTTGGGAGTTTGAGGAATGACCACAGAACGGGAGTCTTTTTCAGGAAAAACAATTCGGGCAACGACAAATCCAATGGCGGATATTCCGATAAGGTCAACCCGCAACAGTTCCGCCGAGAACTCCTGAAACCGCTCCAGAAGCGTGAGGTCATGCTCAATGGTACGTTCGGGGAATCTGGATCAGACCTAAAGTTTTCTTGTCAATTGAACCTCCTATTGATGGTTCGCCGGTCACCCGCCCTTAAACCGGCTCATAGCTATGCATGCTGCATGGTCACTTCCTCGAAAGGCTGCACCACGACAAAGCCCACCCCCTGAAACTTCATCTGCAAAGACTCGCCGCTTCCCCGACCGATGAAGGTCTTCAGCGATGTGTCGGTCTTAAACTCCGGTTTGAGGCTGCCGGACCAGGCCACGGTGGCGTTGGGATCGGTAAAGACAGGTTTGTTGGGGGCGACCTGTAAGGTGAGAGGGTCGTGATGGGTAGTAATGGCGATCAAACCGTTGCCGCTCAGGGTAACGTTGAAAAGGCCCCCGGCCATGGCCCCTGCCAGGGATTTGACCATGGTAACATCGGAACTGATGCTGCTTTCAAAGGCGAGCAGGTCGTTGCCGTTGACCACAAGGGATTCCCCCTGCAGATGGATGATGGAGATCTTCTTGCCGCTGTCGGCAAGGTAGAGCGCCCCCTTCCCCTCCGCCTTAGTGAGTTTGGCACCCTCTCCGCTCACCGATTTCTTCAACAGGTTGCCGAGGCCGCCGTTCAGAACCCCTTCGCGGGTGAACTTGATGGAACCGTTGTAGGCCACCATGGAACCCATCTTCGTCCAGACCATGCCATTCAGGTTAATCTCCAGCATCTGCGGGCTCTCCAGTTCGAAGACCCCCTCCTTGCGGTCTTTCTGGGCCGACTTCTTGACGAATTCCGCCAATGAGTAGCGCCCCTGGGTCTGGGTCGCGGCGGCTACCGGCGCAGGTGCTGCCTGGACGGCTGGTGCGGGATCGGTTGAAGCGGCGGCAAGCGGCGGCAAAGTGACGGCCTCTTTGCATTGGGGGCATTTGCCAGACTTGCCGGCATAAGAATCGGGGAATTCCCGGGAAAAACCGCAGTGGTTGCAGGTGAACAGCATGGGTATCTCCTTATGAGTGATTGCGCGAGGGCAACTATAAACCATCATTGGTATACCTGTTCCCCTGCGTTACTTCCTGAATAATGGCTAATCTTGCCACCTTTTACTTGCTGTTTTTTGTTTGCCGGCATCGGTGGTCGCTGTTACCTTAACCGTGCGTTCCACTCCCGGCGTATATCCGCCAACCTGTGAAAAAATGCGTTGATACTGAACTTCTGGTGGAGATAATTGGTCGTCAGCCAACGAAGAACCTTCGTAACTGGTACTAACCAGAGTAATTGCTTCTGATCCCTCAGCCTTAACCTGCACATCAATGCGATAACCGACAATGTCACGAATACAGCTAATTGAGAAGATCATAATATTTGCTCCTATAAATTTTGTAGTACTGTCCTAAGTACTGTCCTCAGAACCATCAAAGGCTTCAGATTCATTTCAACCATGGCCCGGATGTGACGGGTTTTATCGCCGGAAAAGGTGATGCAAACAGCCGACCAAGGCCAACGGCGGAGGGCGGGTAGAGGTGCACGTCAGAGCTTTGGGAACCGTATCCGGCTCACCATGAGTGAGCCGGAAAGCGCGAAAAACAGGACAATCGGGTGAAGTGTGAATCCGGCAAGCATGACCTCTCCGAACCAGAGGGATTCGTGCAAAGCGCCCTGCGAAGCAGCCATCCACATCATAATGACCAGCAACAGCGACGTTGGAATGGGAGTTCCTTCAAAATACTTCACCTTGTCCCCGCCTTCAGACAGCGCTTCGGCCGTGACATTGAAGCGGGCTAAACGAGATACTCCGCAGGCGACGAATATGGTCAGGACAACACGATCATGCAGCCCCTGCATGCCACAACCGTATGCAATCACAGCTGGGGCTACGCCAAAAGAGACAATGTCGGCGAGAGAATCGAGATCTCGGCCCATAGCCGAGCTCTTCTGCCGCCAGCGGGCAATTCGTCCATCCAAAACATCGAAGACGACAGCGGCAAGGACCGATCCGCAAGCAAAGTAGATATGCCTGACACTCGCCGTTTGCAGGTATGTCATCATGGCAAACAAAGCCGACATGCCACAGGCAGCGTTTGCGAGTGTAAACCAATCGGCAAGATGGAAATCCCGGATCATCGAGAATGGCTTATTTTTGTCAAGATTCATCACTGTTTCTCTCCCGTATTCCGATCTGCTTAATTACCCATAAACAAAGGCAAGACCGACCCCGTGACTTAAAGGTAATCCTATAGCTTTGCTTTTGATAATCCTCTCCAACGTGCTAGCGTCGAAGGGGAAGCATAGAGCAACTATTGCTTCCCAGCCTCAAGAATCTTCTGACATGCAGCAAGCCACCGATCACCCGGTTCGAATAACTTTTCGTTCTGCTTCAATAAACCGGCGACCTGCTCGACAACATCTATATTTGGCGTCCCATCAGGTGACAGTGAAGCTGCTATAAGACCTGTCAGGTAGTATTTGACAACCGTTACAGAATACGGGTTTATGTCATAAGCCTCTCGCAGATACTTATTCCCTTGGGCATAGTCCTTTGTTGCGACAGCAAGATACCCAAGAAACAACCGGGTATCTTCCTGTACCTCACGGGAAACATCTTGAGCGTCTAGAACCTTCAGCAGGCTCTGTTTCCCGCGGACCCGATCGCCACGCAAGACCCTGATAATCCCGTTGATGAAGTTAATGGTGCCCTCGGGTTTTTCTGATATGGCCGGGTATTTGATGTACCCTTCTTTTCCCTGATACTTCACCTTTATGGATTCATACTCCATGGATATGGCCCTGAACACCGGGCCAACCTTTCCGACAGGATTCCTGAAAGTACGGTCGGCGTAGACGACAGCCTGGGAGACATCGGTGTACTCTTTGTAGATCTTTCTGTCCAAAAGGAATGGTTTGAACTCATAGTAGCGGTTCGGTAAGTCGATAGAAAGCTGTGCCTTCGCCTTTGGGCTTTTGACTACCCAGAACGAACCTTTCGGCAGCTTGTCCGCAGGAATGGTCAGTGAACTTTCAACGATAACACCGTCACCATATTTGAAAGCCTTTCCCCAGTACACCATATCCGATTTTGTCTTCCGCCCCGCCCCTTCAGCACTAGAATGATTCGAAAGCACGAGATCCTTATGATTAATGGTGGCACGCCTGATTGAGCGGCCTTTTTCCAGAGTGTTTATCCGAAAGGACTTCAGTATCTCGATGTTAAGAAAGGATGAGACGTTTTTGCCTACCGGATCGCCGGAGAAGGGAGGGAGCAGAAGCCGAAACTTTTCGGCAGCTGCATTGCCGGAAATGAGATGCAAAACCATCAGAGCCAAAACAAGACGTATCAACATCACGGTCACCCCTTCCCGCTGAGATTCTTCAATTCGGTTTTTATGGCCCTTATCAACATGGCAGTGTCGTCACCTTTGCTTACATTTCTCCCATAGCTCAGACTGTTAGCCTTCTGCAGGAATCGGATTGCCTCGGCGGTCTTGTGCAGCCGTTTGGCATCCATCGCAAGAGCATAGAGGGTGACCATTTTGTAGAGATCTCGAAGTTCCTGGTATTCAGCCATGGCAATTTTCGTCGAAATGGTTACCTTTTCCCTGGGAAGACTTCCCCGCAACTTGCAAAGGTAGATAGTCGTATGGAGGCGGCTTTGGTCCATGGCTCCGGTGAATGCCTGCAGAGCCTTGGCTTGATCGACAAATTCTTCATAACTCCTGGGTTCACGGATGCCCCGTTCGACGAAGAGCCCCTTGATATACGATGAATCGGCAAACTCCCGCTTGATATCGTCCACTTTTTCTTTGAGCCGTCTCATCACAAGGTCGTTGTAAGAGTTCTCCCTCTCATTCATGCCTATATACCTGAAAACGGTAATTTTCAGGCGAGGTGGATCCTCCCCTGTCGCGACAGCAGGAGTCCCTATGCAGAGCAGCAGCAGAGCGACAATTATTTTATGCATGGCAACGTCTCCTTCAGAGTCGTGTCATTATCGGTCAGATCCCGAAACAGCACCGTAATCTCGTATTTGCATCCGCTATCCCCGCCCGGATCGAATGCCGTAGGCACATCACTGGCTTCATTCTGGTAGATGTACGTGGAATAGGTTCTGGGTGTGACAACCGGAAATGTCGATTTCTCTTTCCTGGCAAGTTCCTTAGGTTCGGTACTGCTCCCTCCGGATATGACCCGCATGGTAACCTTTTCTATGGTTGCGGGAATATTGCCAGTTTTGCCGGCATTAATCGCTATGGAGCTATCATCTACCAGCCTGCAGAACATCTTTATTCTGCCGGAAATGGAGGCATAGGTAACAAAGGTCACATACAGCGTCGTGCACACCGAAACAATGACGGCAATGACGCCGAAGGATGAACTCGCAACATCCATGGCACGGGCGAAAAATGTCTGATAACAGCCGCAGACCTTGCATTTCCGTGCATTCCTGTGAATTGTCTCTGCACAGATCGAGCATGATTTTGTTTCAGTTTCTGCTGCCATCCAGCCCTCCGATATTGAATCTGTGGATTCTGGGTCAGGGCGCGAAACAGAGGGGTCAGCCATCGGCATGAGACTCCCCGGCTGTTTCGTCTCAACTACTGCACATAACCATGTGCTGCCGAAGATTTCAGCGTAGGAGGTCAACACCACATGGGATAAATCGGGACATCAATCAAGCCATTAAAAATTTTCTCACAGTAAAAATCGCAAGTTGAACTGGGCATTTAATTGGAACCCCACTCTATGGGTATCTTAATTAACTTTTGGCACTATAAGGCAACAGCAAGGCGGATTCAACGGGATTAACACTAAAAACCTTTAATTCATTAACATATTGCTCCCTCTCCTGCCACCTTCCTTGAGATACCGACCATTTCCGATAGAATTGTTAAAGAGATATAACTGCCATTCGTCCAACCGCTGCCCCACCCCATGTCAGGCAGCTATTCTTCAAGGAGGTTCCTATGGCCGCAGAAGCGAAACAAGGCGGGATGGATATGCAGACAATGATGGAAACCTATAAGAAGCTGGCAACGCCGGGTGCCCCGCATCGACTCCTGGCCAGGATGGAAGGAAGCTGGGATGCCCGGATAAAATCATGGATGGAGCCGGATCAGCCCCCTGTGGAATCAGTGGGCATCTGCGAGCAGAAGATGGTTCTCGACGGGCGCTTTCTGCAGCAGGAGTTCAGGGGTAAGATGATGGAAAGCCCATTCAACGGCATCGGTTTCATGGGCTATGATAACAACAGCAAAAAATTCGTCTCCACCTGGATGGATACCATGGGCACCGGTATCTACCTCTTCGAAGGGGATTTGGGGGAAGATGAACGAAGCATTATCCAGACAAGCAGCTACAACGATCCTATACAAGGACCAATGAATTGGCGTTCGGTAACCAGGGTAGTCGATAACGACACCTGGGCGATGCAGATGTTCAGCACCGGCACCGGCGGCAAAGAAATGAAGATGATGGAAGGCGTATACTCACGGAAAAAGTGATGGCCGGCGGGAAATATTCACACTCGCATCAGCCATTCTGGGACGCCACTCCCTTAGTCTGGTGGCCGGAGGCATCCTGGCGCTGTAAAGGGGGGAAGGTCAACCCCCGCAAAAAGTATAAAAACCATCTACTGGAGTTGCTGCACGAACACTCGCTGACCCTGTTTCTCATCCTCACCGGATTGGGCTGGATAGTTGCCTTTCTTAAGGTCGATCCGGAAAGCAAATGGGGAACCGTGGTCAGTAATGTCATCTCGGAATGGTCGCAGCAAATAGGCATGGTAGTACTGACCAAGAGGCTTATCGAGACGGGGTCCAAGGAAAGTGGTGATGACAGGTAGGGCTACCTGAAAAAGGTGCATCAGGCGGCCTTGCCGTCACTGACCGGAAAGCCGCTGGATCTTTGCCTAAACGCCAAGGCGGCGAACAGCTTGCAAGCCCTTGAACTCTTACTAGCATAACTCCTGCTGCCCGATGACTGATGGCAGCCGTTTGGGCGCCTTGATCCGCAGCTGTTTGTTGACATTCATCCGCCCGGACACAACCTGAATATCGCTGACGGAGACGCCAAACTCTTCGGCCAGAAACCGCACCATATGGTCGGTCGCCCGCCCGGCACGGGGAACCGCCGTCACACTGACACAAAGCTGATGCCCCTTCACCTTGCCGATGGCATCCCGCTTGGCATTGGGAGTGCCAAGAATATTAAGCACCAGCGTATCGCCATCCCAGACACAAAACTGTTTCTTCATATTTCTCCGGTGTTAAGTCTCAAGTACGGTCCACCTTGGGGTCCACCTCATATTAAATTGCCCCTTAGTTTTCTCTTTGAGTGGCAGTTGGGGCTGGTCCAAGACCTTATCCTCTCCCGTTTGCCCTGGAACTCCAATAAAGTCACGATACAAGGGCTAATTGCACAATTGCAAGCCTGGCACCACGGCCTTACCCGATTGCACAATTGCAAGCCTGGCACCACGGCCTTACCGGCACCACGGCCTTACCCGTGGTACGAGTTTTGACGAGCAATTCAAGCTGAACCATCCATGTTCATCCGGTACGTCCCGTACTTGATCCGGGTCAGCACGTTCTTTTCCAGCATGATCTGAAATGTGGCGACGACGGTGGGCTTGCTGGCGCCGAGCGCCTCGGCCACTTCGTCATAGGTGCCATTGAACATGTTGTCAGCATCCAGGTGGTTGATGACGTACTCGATGATCTCGGCCCGTCTTCCTCCTAGCGTATCGAGAATTTTCAGCAGAAAATCACTTTTGCCAGCTCCCTGTTTCGTTTCCCGATTTGCGGCTACCTTCTGAGTCGCTATATCGGAAAGGAGCTCGAGCATCTCGTGGAAGTTGAACGGTTTCAAAAGGTAGCCGTCAGCCTTGTGGCGAAACGCATCCAGCAGGTAGTCGGGCTCGGAGTGGGCCGAGACCATGACAACGGCGACTGCCGGATCCTTTTGTTTTATGGCAGTGAGCAGTTCAATGCCGGACAAGCCGGGCATCCGGATATCGGTGAGGACTATATCAGGGTGATGCTCTTCCAGTGCATGCAGGGCCTGTTCGGTGCTGCCAACACAGATGGTGTTTTTGCAGAAACTGCTCAGTACCAGCTTCATCTGCTCCTGCGCAATCTCCTCGTCGTCGACGAAAAGTATGGTCATATCCTGCAACGCATTGACGTTCATTATTCCTCCTTTGGTATTTTGGCAAATTGCAGACAGATACATGCCCCATACTGCTCTTTCCCCAGCAGTACAAAGGATCTGTTTTCCGCCCAGACCCGGCCCTGGTCGAGATTTTCGACTATCTGACGGCAGAGATAGAGTCCGAGGCCTGTGCCGTCCGCCTTGTCCTTGGTGGTGACATAAGGCTCGAAAATTCGTCTCAGCAGATGATTGGGTATCCCGCCACCGTTGTCCTGAAAGGTAACGGTTACGAGAGAATCGATATCTTCCTGGCAGGAGAGGAGGACAACTCGCTCACCGGTAATCAGGGAGAGTTGATCCCGGGCGTTCAATAGCACATTGATGGTTACCTGCACCAAGTCGTTGACGAACCCCATGGTATGCACCTGCGAGGTGATCCGGTTTTCAATGGTGATCCGGCTCTGTTCCATGACCGGTGCCACCATCGCAATGGCGCGCTCAACAGATGCCTGAAGCTCGATCACCGTTCGACTGCTGCCGGACATCAGCAAAGAGCGCCAGTCATCGATGATGTTGGACATGTACTGAATGTTCTGGTTCGCCTGGGTGATCTGGTTGTTGAGCAGTGTGTCGTCCAGTTTACCGAGCTGGTTCTGCAGCCCGATATTCTGAACGATCAGCGACAGGTTGTAGAGCGGTTGCCGCCATTGGTGTCCTATATGCCCCAGCATTTCCCCGAGGGCGCACTGCTTTGAGCGCTGGGCCAACATCTTATCCTGATTGGTGATGATACGCTCGTACTTTCTGAACCCGACCAGGTTAATAAACAGCATGACAGAAGCGGTTATGGCAAAGAACAGCAGCCAGACGTAGAAATAGCCCCAGTGACGGCTCCGCAGTTCGGTCATGTCATAGGCGACCAAATATTTCCCAACTTCGCGACCTCCATTGTCGCGGAGTACCTGCGATGTGCTCACCAGGTAATATCTCTCCCCTAGTTGTATGTCGTTTTTTGTCCGTTTGAAATCGATTCTGTCTTTGAACTGATTGAAAAACTGGATGTCATTGGCCTTAAGCTTTCTGTAGTAATCGTACACGTACTCTGCAGAATCTGTTTTGTAAGCGCCTTGGTTTTCTATGAGCTTACCTTTGGAAAAAATAGCTGTCTTCACATCCTTCAAAAACCATTTGAGATTGTAGTGGAAAAAGGACAGGTCAACACCTATTTCTATCGTCCCGACTACATTTGAAAGACTGTCCCTAACCGGAAGGACCGTGCAGAAGTATAGGGGGACAATATTGGTTTCATACCCATAGGTATATTTTTTCGTGGTGAAGACCTCTTTGCTCACATTCGGCCTGAATCGTTCCGGGTCGTGGGGGATGGATGGAGGTATCATGTGGTATCTGAGTTTTCCGTTGCGGTCATAAATCAGGACCGAGATGACCGGAACATACCGTTTTCCGAAATCCTGGAAAGCCGGTTCGGCGGCCTTCTGCAGGGCTTCCGTATCACTGCTTTCCAGCAGCCGGGCAAAGTCCTTCTCTTGAGCAACGGCACTAACATAGTTGGCCAGCCTCGAGGAAAGGTACTCCGACTCGCTGTCGTGGGCATTCTTGATGAAACTGTTGATCTTGTTGGCGAAGTAGGCGTAATCGGATGTCCTCTTGTGCAGGTCCATCAGCGAAAAGAAGCAGAACATGCAGAAGAGCAGAATATAGGTGACAATGACGATGCGGTTTTTGTTCGCTTCGAGAAATTTTCTCATGGGGCGGTCCCTCTTCGGGGTAGTTCCTCGTAAGTCGAACCGGTGCTCCAGGCATTGCCAGAGGTGCATGGTTCGGGCCGTATACATAGTGTCAAAGCTAGTTAGTTTAGTTTACTTCATAATAACAATAAGTGTAAACCAAAATAAAATTTCTTCTCCGTAATTACTGTTCCTCCCTATTCCCTCTCTTCAAACCTCTCCATTTCAAAGCATTTACGATCATCGCATAACCCGTTTTGGGTGTTGGTTCAATCTGGGCAAATTTATCCTTTAAAGCTCTATCGGTACAACCCGCTGTTCAAAGACTCTTAGTTATCCTGATTCCATCCACGCAGAAAGGATCGCCATGGCAAGGCTCTGCAAAGATGCGCAGGTCGTCCGGTTACCGTCCCGCGCCGGCAGAAGACGCAGTCGAACGCCTGTCGGTGGCACGCGCACAAAACTTATAAAAAAACCTTGACACATCAATTTTGGTTTTGTTAAATAAACCAAAAAGCAAATATAACAACAAATGTAAACCAATTTACATTTTTATAATTCTAAAAAATAAAATCCTTTATTTAGGTTCATTTTGGTTGTCTAACAACAAGCAGCACTTTCACCAACCCTAGCAATCGGCAAGAAAGGAGGAACATTCAACATCCCGAGACGACACATCACCACGAGGCCAGGATCTGTAGAACCAACAATATCTAAATCACTATCAAGGAGAATGATCATGTCTTTCAAATTCGCAAAAACAATCGCCAAGAGTTTCGCACTGGTAGCTCTTCTTGCCGGTACCAGCTTCGCCTTCACCGAAGGTACCGACTACGTCAAGCTGGCAAAACCGATCCCAAACGCCCAGGGGACCCTGATCAAGGTGTTCAGCTACGACTGCCCCTTCTGCTACAAGTACGATAAAAAAATCACTCCGAACCTGGTTCCCAAGCTGCCGAGCGATCTCAAGTTCCGCCCCTTCCACCTTAAGACCAAGGGCAAGTACGGCGTCCAGGGAAGCGAACTCTTTGCCGTACTGCTGCTCAAGGATCAGAAGGCCGGCCTCTCCGACCGTGACCTTTACACCGAAAAATCCCTGCTGAAAAAGGCGAAGATGGCCTACTACACCGCCTACCACGACAAGAGAGAGCGCTGGGATGCGGGCCCCGACGCCTACCTGAAGACCGGTCTCGACGCCGTCGGCATGACGAAGGCCGATTTTGACAAAGCGAAGAACGACCCCAAGGTCAAGGCGCTGCTGAAAGAGTGGGACCAGTCCTATGATGTTGCCAAGGTCCAGGGCGTTCCCGGCTTCGTCATCAACGGCAAGTACCTCATCATGACCAAGAGCATCACCTCCATAGACGGCATGCTGAAGCTTATCAACGAGCTGAAGACCAAATAAAGGAGATATGTCGTGAAACTCTCAGAAATGATCAGCAGCTTCAGGTCAGAACCGATACAAACCATCAGCCAATGGCAGGACAAGCGGTTTCTCTGGGTATTCATGGCGGTGCTCAGCCTGTTCATGGTCATCCTGGCTCACTCCGTATTCCAGATTTGGCTCTACATGAGACCCTGCGAGCAGTGCGTCTACATCAGGCTGGCCTTCTTCGCCATGGCCTTCGGCGGCGTCGTCGCGGCCATCAAGCCCTCAAACCCAGGCTTGAAGATCGTCGGCTACCTGTTCGCCATCTGGGGAAGCTTCAAAGGTGTCCTCTACAGCATCAAGCTCAACAAGATCCATCACGCCGCCCACAGCGACGACATCTTCGGCGTGCAGGGGTGCTCCCCGGAGCCCACCTTTCCCTTCCACCTTCCCCTGGACAAGTGGTCTCCGGAATGGTTCAAGCCGACTGGAGACTGCGGCTACGACAACCCGATCATTCCTGACGGAGCCCAACTGAGCAACCTGCAGAAGGCCATCACCGACTTCTATTCCGAAGGGTGGTATCTCTGGCCTCCCTCCCATTTCATGAACATGGCCCAGTGCACCGTGATCACCTTCGGTGTCGTGCTCCTGTTCCTGGTCGTGGCGGCAGCCTGCTGGATCGTTACCCTGTGGCGCAAGCGCCATTCTGTAACACACACAGAAAGTTCTGCCTGCACCGGAAATTTGCACAAGGCCTAGTGAAAGAATTTAGACGAAAGGGGCGGCATCTCGCCGCACACAATCAAAAGGAGAAAGGTATGAATAGTCCAAAAGCAGTACTAGTGAAAACCGGAAGAGTGGCGCGGATCGTGTTGTGCTCTGCGATGCTCGGAGCTGCAGTCCCGACCATGGCCTTGGCCATCGGTGGAGCCAGCGGCCCGCATGTCGACTATCAGGTCCAGGGTAAACTCGGCGAGGTTGTCATGAACCCCTACGACATCGCCCCCCTGACCGCAGTCATCAAAAACGGCGGGTACGTCATCAAGGACGTAACGGTGCGGATCGTCCCGAAAAAGGACGGGCAGGAAATCAAATACCGGGTCGCCAACAAGCATCTTCTGACCCACGGCGGCATCCCGGTGTTCGGCCTCTACGCAGACTACGTAAACACCGTCGATGTCCAATACTCGAAGCTCTTCAACGGCAAGTGGGAGCAGGTCAAGGAAAGCTACACCCTCTACGCCCCCCCGGTGTATTCCGAGCCGAACGCCACCAAGACGCTGAAGGCCGCCCTCTTCTCAAGTGCTGAGGTCAAGAAGGTCGACAAGAAGTACAGCGACCGACTCTATTTCGTCAACAACTTCCTGCACAAGGCAGGCAAAGGGACCAGGGCGGTTTGGAACAACCCGATGGGCGGCGCCCTCGAGTGGAACTACTACCCGCAGAACTTCATCGTCGACACTAAGGGCGAAGTCCGCTGGTACATGAAAGTCGACACCATCTACGACCTGAAGTCGATCTACAACGCCGGCGTCATGATGGGCTTCAAGCAGAACGATGACGGCGCCATGAGCTGGGGCTTCGGTCAGCGCTACGTGAAGTACGACATCATGGGGAAAGAGGTCTTCAACCGCGAGCTTCCCGCCGGTTACAACGACGTCTCCCACTCCATCGACAACTCCCCCAACGGCAACTATTTCCTCCGCGTGGCGAGCTCCAACCTGAAGCGGCCCGACGGCAGAAACGTCCGAACCGTGCGCGACGTGATCATCGAGGTCGAACCGAGCTCCGGCCTAGTGAAGGACGAGTGGCGCCTCTTCGAAATCCTCGATCCCTACCGCGACATCAACATGAAGGTGCTCGACCAGGGTGCGGTTTGCCTCAACATCGACGCCAGCAAGGCGGGCCACACCATGACCGCGGAGGAGCTGGCCAAGCAGGACGCGAGCGACAAGTTCGGCGACATCGTCGGCGTCGGACCGGGCCGGAACTGGGCGCACGTGAACAGCGTCGACCATGACGCCGAGGACGATTCCATCATCATCAGCTCCCGCCACCAGTCGGCCGTGGTCAAGATCGGCCGGGACAAGCAGGTCAAGTGGATCCTGGGAAGCCCCGAAGGTTGGAAGAAGGAATACCAGGGCAAGTTCCTGACCCCGGTGGACTCCAAGGGGAACAAGATCGTATGCGAGGCCGGCGGCTCCAAGTGCCCCGGCTACGAGAACGACGAGGGTGGTTTCGACTGGAGCTGGACGCAGCACACCGCCTTCAAGATCGACAGCAAGTCCAAGGGCAACATCCTCTACCTGAGCGTCTTCGACAACGGCGACAGCCGCGGCATGGAGCAACCGGCCCTGCCGAGCATGAAGTACTCCCGCGCCGTCATCTACAAGATCGACCAGAAGAAAATGACCATCGAGCAGCTCTGGGAGTTCGGCAAGGAGCGCGGCAACGGCTGGTACAGCCCAGTCACCTCGCTCACCGAATACCAGACCGACAAGGACTCCGTCTTTGTCTACTCGGCGACGGCCGGCGCTGATTTCGACATCGCCACCGGCGCATTCAAGAGCGACCCCAACCCCTACATCATGGAATTCAACTACGGCTCCAAAGAGCCGGCGGTTGAGATCCAGCTCAAGGATACCACCGGCTACCAGGCTATGCCGTTCAGCGTGGATAAGGCCTTCACCAAGTAACAGTCTTACCAAAAAGCCTCAGGCTGAAGGACCTCCTTCAGCCTGAGGCGCTGTACGATTCCACAGCACCGAAACCGCACAAAGAGAGGTTGTGACATGAACCGATTGCTCCGCTCCATCTGCGCCTGCCTTTTCACCCTCACGGTTCTCGCCGTGGCAACTCCGAGCCAGGCGCAGGATGATGTCGGACTGGTGCGGGTAGGCTCGCCGGCCCCTGACTTCAGGCTGCCAACCCTGAAGGGGGAAAGCAAAAGCCTGTCCCAGTACCGCGGCAAGATCGTCCTCGTGAACTTCTGGGCATCCTGGTGCCCCTACTGCCGCGATGAAATGCCCTCCATGGACCGGCTGCTCAGGTCCTTTCCCAAGGGGGACTTGGTGATCCTGGCAGTCAACATCGAGAAACGCATCCCTGAAAAGTATCGCCGGGCTCCCGTCTCGTTCGACTTTCTCAGTGATGCGGCGGGCCAGGTGCAGCAGAGGTACGGTGCCAATCGTCTCCCGGATACCTTCATCGTCGACCGCAAGGGAATCATACGGCAGCGAGTGACCGGCGGGATTGAATGGGATGCCCCCAAGGTTGTCAGCTACCTGAAATCACTTTAGTGGAGATTCCGTCATGACCTTAGGCCCCGAAATCACCTTCTGGATCGCCTTCTCGGCGGGATTCCTCTCCTTCTTCTCCCCCTGCGTGCTCCCCCTCATTCCCTCCTACATCACCTACATCACCGGACTCTCATTCGGGCAGTTGCAGGAGGCACACCCGGGAGCGAAGGTGCGTCTGGTCGTTCTCGCCCACTCCCTGACCTTCGTCCTGGGATTCTCCGCAGTTTTCGTCGGCATGGGGGCTCTTGCCGGGGTCGCCTCCTCCACCTTCCAGTCGGTCATGAAGGACGGGCTGGTCTGGCTGCAGCGGGCCGGCGGCCTGCTGATCTTCCTCTTCGGCATCCATATGTCAGGGCTGTTCCACTTCGGGCTCCTGCTGGGGGACAAAAGGATCCACATTCAGAACAAACCGCGCGGCCTGGCGGGTACCTTCCTCGTGGGGATTGCCTTTGCCGCCGGTTGGACCCCCTGCATCGGCCCGATCCTCGGGGCCATCCTCGCCATGGCGGCCGGCACGTCGGGTTCGACCGCAAAGAGCATGCTGTTGCTCGGCAGCTATGCGGCAGGACTTGGGATACCGTTTATCATCTCCGGCTTGCTGTTCCACAGTTTTCTCGATTTTTTCAAACGCTTCAAGTCGCACATCCGGAAGATGGAATTCTTTACAGGCCTTCTGCTGATGGCCGTAGGCATCCTCCTTTTTTTCGGTCTCTTCAACAACTTGACGACTTTGCTCTATCAGTTGCTCCCCGCGGGAGCCTGAATCACCTACAGTACCTCTAACCACACTGGTGCCATGTCAGCAGGAATAACAGTTCATTCACGGCAGTTCGATAGCAACACAATGGGACCCAGTTCCAAGGAGTAAGCCAATGAAATTTAACAAGCATATCATCCCGCTTTCCCTCGCGGCCCTTTTCACCTGCACGGGCCCTACCTGGGGTGC
The DNA here is from genome assembly GCF_000022265.1 of Geotalea daltonii FRC-32. Taxonomy (NCBI): domain Bacteria; kingdom Pseudomonadati; phylum Thermodesulfobacteriota; class Desulfuromonadia; order Geobacterales; family Geobacteraceae; genus Geotalea; species Geotalea daltonii. The sequence continues at coordinate 2,994,738 of NC_011979.1, read as the reverse complement.
TGATGCCCCTGCCGTCCCCCAGCCCTTCGGCCCGGCCATCTCCGCCTTCGGTCCTGCCGGTACCGGTTTTCCGGTAGGAAAGCTCGGTGTCCTCCTAAATTACCAGTACTGTGAGACCGACGGTGTCCGCAAGGGGGGGAGTGAAGTAAGCGAAGCGGTCAAGCTAAGTAAAAATGTCGGGGTGGTGAAACTGCGCTACGGCATCACGGAGGGGCTCGACATACGCACTGCGACCCCCATCTACGACGTTTACAAAAAAAACAACGTCAACGGCGAAAGGAATCATCTTGGCTGGATTGGTGATACCGCCATCGCCCTGCACAAGGTGCTCATGAATCAGGCGAAGGGTGCACCGTTTGATCTGGCGGTAGATGTTGGCCTGGTGGTGCCGACGACGGATGTCAGCAACAAAAGCGTCGACTTCGTCGGCAACGGTGCCTGGGGCACCGGCGGCGCCATCGGTCTTACCTACTCGACAGGCTCGCACCGTATCGACCAGGAGGTCCATGTCTACACCTTTACCGAAGGAGCTCATGACTACCGTAAACCCATGTACGTCCGGAGCACGACCGCCTGGGGCTACGCCATAAACAATTATTTCGACATGGGGGCAGAATCGCAGTTCGACTGGAATGACCAGAGCGAGAAGAACGGCAAAAGCCAGAAAGATTCGAAGAATGAATGGTATGCCGGGCCGAAGGTGGCGTTCAAGTACAGGCCGGCTGGATTCGCGGCAGGATTGGCGGCCATGTTCCCCATGGCTCGCTGGTTTGAGGCCAATACCCCCTCTGAAGGTTTCCGGATCGAGTTGAAACTGAGCAAGACATTTGACCTTTTCTAGAACAAAAGGAGAATCCTGTGATGATTTGTTATTTGAGGGGGGAAATTCAGAAAAAGATAGGGGACAGGCTGGTTTTTAATGTGACTGATAGAAAACCAGCCTGCCCCCTTATTCTGTTCCTTTTATAATCCTTCCGTGGTCAACCGCATTTAAACCACATCGATCTCCGCCCGCACCTCCGGCGCCACGGCAGTGGCAGGTTTTTTCGCCAGCAGGTTCAGGTCCAACCCCGGCAGCAGCTTGGTCAGCATCCCCATTAGCCCGTCGGCAGCGCTGCCGCCGCCGGCCACCATCACATCGGGAACAACCTTGATGTGGCCGTTTTCTATGGCGGCAGAAATCAGCTCAACGATCTTGATCTGCTTTATGGCCTCTTCGCCGATTGCCTCCTGCTGTTTGTTGTACGCCTGGGCGGTTGCCTCGCCGATGGCGGCGATCTTCGAAGCCTCACCGTCACCGATGGCCTTCAGGCGCTTGCCTTCGCCGACACCCTCCAGGGCCTTGGTTATCAGTACCCTCGCCGCAGGTTGGGGCAGCTTCCCTTTTTCCCTTCAGCCCAGTCTTTCAGGGGATCGGCAGTCTTGGAACCTCGTGGGTGGTAAATATCGAGCTTTGTTTTCCCCTTTCCTGCCGGGGTGATTTCGGCCACCAGAGTGAAAAGGCCGTCTTTGGGCGAGCCAGAGATGTGGTGATCGTTGTATTCCTCCTGCACCGAGAGCGAGAACACATTCTTCCGGACCGTTTCGATCTTCGGCCGGTACGTGGTCTTCCCGCCTGTCTCCCTTAAGGCATAGTTGGGCGAGTCGTACACCTGCACGTTGAGGCACTTCTGGGAATATTCCTTCACGTCGGCAATGACAGCCTTCGCCGGCTGGTTGATGGTGTAATGATCCGCCGCAGTGAAAATGCCGCTTTCGCTGTACATGGCGACGAATTCGTCGCGGTTTTGGGGTACGCCGATGGCGCATCCAGTGAAAAGCAGGAGGAATAGACAGAATAGGCAGATTTTGAGGAACAGGTATTTCATAGCGTATACTCCTGTGACTAACGTTAAACAGAGTCCGTAATTACCAAAGTAATACCAGTTCGGATATTTTGGTTACGCCCGGAAAATACCGGTGCATCAGGTAACCGGCAAGAAATGCCAGTGCCAGGGTGGCTAAAAAGGGGATGCTGGTCGTTTTGAAGACACTCCCCCACCAGTCGCCGCTGTTCATGCGCTTGGTCCCGCGCAAAAGGCTTGCCGCCAGGATGAACTCGAATGCCGCTTCAGAGAGGATGAAGGGCGCTTCGTAGACGAGATAGGCCCCTGTCCCCACAAGCACCGCCAGCATCGCCGCAAGCACACCCAGGATGACCGCAACCAGGCAGCCCCCTTCATCCCCCAATGCTGCCCCGACGACGTCTCCCGCCGCGTCGCCGACCACATTTCCTATGCCGCTGCCCGTATCGACACCACCGTCCATAATGGGACTGCTGCCGGTATCGGCAAGCAAGCCGTCTACCTCGAAGGTTCCCGATGCACCGGCGCCGGAGAACTCTCCCCCACCCCCTTCAAAGGCAGGTGTAATGTTTGGACTCCCACCACCGGATATGGGCAAGTCCGGCAGCAGGTCAACCGCATCCACATGGCTGTCATGGGCTTTTTTTGCCGCGGCGCTGGGTGATATGTAATGCAGCCAGATCTTGACTGAAGCGAAGAACACACCATAGGCGAACACCACCGCCAGCGGGTAGCGCCACATGACGTTGGTCATATCCAGCACCAGCATGAGCTTGGTCGCCAAGAGGCCGGAACTGAAGGTGGCCAGCAGGATCAGTGACATGTGGAACCGTAGGGCATGGCGGCGTTTGAAGCGTTCGGTGAAGTTGATTTTGTGTTTGGTGAGGTTGGGCATGAAGTTGCTACTCTTTGGTGTTTTTCTTTAACATACTACCGCTTGACAATACTAACGTCTCCCAGTACTATTTTCCCATGATCAAGACGTTTGCCTGTAAAGAGACTGAAAAGCTTTTTCACGGCCGCTTTTCCGGAAAGCTGCCACAGGATGTGCAGCGTATCGCCCAACGGAAGCTAAAACAGATTCATGGCGCCACTACCCTGGATTTTCTCCGCGTACCACCAGGCAACAGGCTTGAGCAACTTTCAGGGAGCCGCACCGGCCAGTGGAGCATCCGAATCAACGACCAATGGCGCATCTGTTTTACCTGGCAAGACGGAAATGCAACGGACGTCGAAATCGTCGATTACCACTAAAGGAGCTTCTATGATAAAACGCGATCTTCCCCCGGTACATCCTGGAGAAATTCTCCTTGAAGACTTTCTAAAGCCGCTAAACGTTACCCGCTATAGGCTTGCCAAGTCCATCGGCGTACCCCAACGCCGTATCGATGAAATCTGCGCCGGCAAACGGGCCATCACTGCCGACACCGCCTTGCGCCTTGCCCGGTTCTTCGGCACAGACGCCCAAAGCTGGATGAATCTTCAAGCCCAATACGATCTCGAATGTGCTGAAATCACTTTGGCTGAGCGAATCGAGCAAGAAGTGAAACCTCTCAGAAATGCAGCTTAGCGAGGCTACTTAACCACCTGTAAATCTGCAAAGGTGACCGAAAGCCTTCTCACCGGAAGCCGAAGTTGCGTACGCTGTCCCCGGAATCCCCCACCCTCCTTGGCTGAAACTAGCATAATTCTTGCTGCCCGATGACTAAGGGCAACCGTTTGGGCGCCTTGATCCGCAGCTGCTTGTTGACATTCATCCGCCCGAACACAACCTGAATGTCGCTGACGGAGACGCCAAATTCTTCAGCCAGAAACCGAACCATATGGTCGGTCGCCCGCCCGGCACGGGGAACCGCCGTCACACTGACACAAAGCTGGTGTCCCTTCACCTTGCCGATGGCGTCCCGTTTGGCATTTGGAGTGCCGAGAATATTGAGCACCAGCGTATCGCCATCCCAGAAACAAAACTGTTTCATGTTTCTCCGGTGTCCAGCCTTAAGCAGTCCAGTTCGTTTTGAGGCTGGTTCAAGACGCTACAATCGTCTTGCTTTGTCCCATATCGAGGGCTGCCCCTTGATTCTCCCTTTGCCAATCATGGTTTTGTTCAGCGACCGGTGACAGGAAATGGTCGGTGACCGATAAAATCATCAACGGAAAGTGTGGGTTTGTGCTTATCTTCTCGCTTCGCTTCCGGCAGATCCAGAGCCACGTAGACATCCTGCCGCTCATATAAATCGGCAGAGAAATCCTTCATGCTCTTGGATGCCCACATGAGCGTGGCGCCAGACACCAGGGCGCCCATGGTGATGTAGAAACCACCACGGTCGTATTGATAATCACTATTGTAAAAGCCATCTGTCTCATTACCCGAAAAGAGAATAAGCCCGAAGCCGCCGACCGCCAGTAGCGGTATAGCCAGGTATCCCAAGGTGGTCGCGGTGGCAGAAGAGACTCCATGCCCTACCCTCGCAGACACGCTCGGCGCCCCCTCGACGCGAACTAACTTCGGCTCCCGGCCAGCAAAAGAAACCTGAGCCAGTTGCACATCTGTATTTGCCAGTGGCAGTTTGCAGGGAGTTGTACAGGTGGAGCCAGCAAACTGCACGGTGGCACCGACTGGAGTGGAGTCGAAATGAACATAATAGGCTGAAGAACAGCCGCTTATGAGGGTGATTATTACGCTGATGGCAATGAAGCGCTTGAACATGGCCGGTCTACCCCTTCTTTATCATGTTGTGTATCCCCAAATGGTGCCACATTGAGTTGATCCAGGGACGCCTGAGGGACTTTCCCTGTTCATCGGTCCACCAGAATCGCCAGTATTCACGTTCAAAGGCTACCCAAAGGCCTTAACACCGACAAATTCCCTTCCCTTCAAGCTGAGCCGCACCACGCCTTTATTGATCCTGATCATCTCCAGCTTCACCAGGGCGCGGATCATCCCGAGGGAGGAAGTTTTGCCGACTTTTGCCACTACAGACCGGGCACGGCTGCCATCGTTGATTGCCAGTGCTTCCAGAAATTCTACAGAAGCCGATATTTCTGACTCCTTTAGCCCCTGCCAAAGCCATTTGCTGCCGAAAATTTCATCGTAGGATGTCAAAACCAGATTGGCCAGAGCTACCGCGAAGCCCAGAGACACATGGGCTCGATCAATATCGTCCTGAATAGTAAATGGATTATCAACGAGGACCGGCCCAGAAAGCCATCCCAGGTAATAGTCTTCCTGTGGTTCGTATGCATGGCCGATACACCCAAGCATGGTCAGAGCTATCCCCAGGTACAATGACCAGAAGCCGATGGGATGCGAATGGGACAGGCTCGTGCCGTAGGACAAGAGGAACAGAGCACAGTACAAGGCCAGTGCAATCATCAGCCACGCTTCATCGCTTTTGTGCCGCTGATAAGGTTCCTTGGGCTTAAGAAAATATGAAGCCGCCATGAAGGCCAGTGCAAGGTTGACCCCTGTCACAATAGATCGTTCATAGCCGAGATTATCGACCAGCGGCAGATCGACAAAGGCCAGGGCAAATATGAGGACAACGGTTGCGCCGGCTAAGAAGATCGGTGTCAGGATCACCGTAAGAACGGCGAAAATCGCGGCATCGCGCCTCGTCTTGCCGATGGCTTCGCGTAAGCTGTTGCGCAGGGTTACCCTGTCATGGGGTGGGGAGAATAGTTCTGTCATAGCGATGATTTTTTGGTGCTTTCTCTGCGTTTGTCTTGGAGCGCCTATGAAGTCACGTTACAAGGGCTAGTTGCACAATTGCAAGCCTGGCACCGCTTATCATTCTGGCACCACTTATCATTCTACTATTTCACTGCAGCTCTTTCCTGTTGTCATAACACATCTTTTCTCCAGTCCGTGCGACAAAGCTATTTTGAGAAATTCAGCCGTAGAATCACCTTCTCCACGCGACCGCCCGTCCCATACAACAAATGCCAACTTTCGAGTAAACCTAAGGTCTAGTACAGATTCAATTATCCGGTGATTGGTTACAGTGAATGCGTTCTCGTCACTGACCTCAAGTTGAAGGTCTATAAGGCGGCCTCGATCACTGGCTTCCTGCACAAGATGATCAAACCGCTTGCCCCATGCCCCTGGTCGATCGGTAACGGAAACTTCTCGAAAGATATCAGGCGAGAAGGGAAGGACAACTGTCGCTGGAATTGCCAATTCCCTCGCTGCTTCTAGTGCAAGGATGTCTGCGCCACATGCTGCAGAGCAGACAAGATGTTGAATATTCTCTCGGCGGAAGCGATAAAGGAGCTTGTTATACACATGTTGAACCTCAAGTAGTGGAAATCGAGGAATAGTTGCATCCGAGACATCAATCCGGCGACCAGCAAGAGCAGCAATAGCAGGCGTGACACGACACTTCGCTATAACCATTACGTCAACTCACCAGCAAGCTTGGACCAAGATACTACTTTAATGCCTTCAGAAAACCACGAGGGTTTGTCTCCGGTAAATTTATCCCCTGCATGCACTGCAATAACTCTTTTGTCCAACTCCAAACTTTTCTCGACTTCCCACCTAACCCATTTACTCTGTGCTGTATTTTGCGAGAGGTAAACAACTGTTGTCGAAGTTCGGTTAATTCTCTCTGTGATTTTGCGCCGTATATATTCGGCCCGGTCGCTTTCGTACGGTTCCTGCACAGAATGATCGTTAAACTCAATATCACTATTCTCATTCTTAGCCTGAGCACGCAGGAGGTTGACCTCGTCCATGTCTTCTGTGGCAAAGCTGATAAACACATTTCGCTTTCCGCCCTGAAGTGCAGCTTTAGCCTTTTCCTCCAGTGCCCGTAAATCGCCAAGGCTGCTCCAACCGCCACCACCGTTGCCACCCATCTTAAACCTCCACCGTCTCAAATTCCCGACAAGCTATGCATGTACCGCATGTTTCCTCATTCCCTGTGTGGCAAGAATAGGTAGCGCCAATCCTTTTCAACTTCGCAAGGGCAACTACATCTGTTTTGAGGAATGAGGCAAGCGGAGCGAGCAGCTTGATATCCCTGTTCATGCAACGTCTGATGAGTACTTCGGCATCACGTAGAAATGCACTGGTTTGATCAGGAAATAGGCTGGTACTTTCGTGAAGAAGCCCTATTGAAATTGCGTCTGCTTTTACCTGAACCGCATACGCTGCTGCAATGAGGAGAAACAGCATATTACGACCCGGCGTAAAGGCATCCTTGACTATATCAAGTGACGAATCAGTAAGGCCTGAGTGTATAAGCGCCCCAAAACCGGATAGATCAGCCACCCTTGGTTCCGGCAAACCAAGTTCGCTCATGCCACGGCGGCAGGCAGCCAGTTCCTGATCGCGAGCCCTCTGACCATAATCGACAAATAGCGGATGCTGGATAAGGCCCTCTTCTTGGGCGAGTTTGGCAATCAACGTAGAATCAAGTCCACCGGAAACCAAGGTCACGATGCTCATACAGTGGCAACCTCCGGGACACGATTGGCAACACGCATCACAATCCAAATAGCCCAATCAAGAAATCCGACCTGACAATCCAACTCTTCAGCATGTTTTTTCAGCTCAACCTCATGGCGGCGATATTGTGCAAGGCTGGAGATCGAATAGTTATCACCGGAATACATTCCGAGCTTCGTCATATAATTCAGCACATGCCGATCCAGAATTGCCAGATCATAACTAACCCCGGCATTTCTCAGGAACATGCTTGCCTGCTTCGGACCGATACCCGGCACATGCTTCACAAACCAACATCTGGCTTCAGTGGCAGTTGCGAAACTCTTAACGAGCTCACGAAGTGTGCATTTACTATCCATCACCACACTATGTGCAGCAGCCAACTGACGCGCTCGTGCAACAGGAAAGCGATATGCTCGTTGTTTGCCATCAACCTCTACGGGAGTGATCAAAAGCTCCTCCAAACGCTTGGCTCGTTTCGTAGCACTTACGCACTTGTCATGTAAAATGCCATCATTGTTGATTGCATTCGCAGCAGCAGTAGAAAGGGGATATGGGACTTGGCTGCTCAGGATGCATGAAGATAACTCCCACCAGAGGCGTTTCTCATCTGTAGGAATTACAGCTTTACTTACGCGATCACGGATGTCAGGACAGATAGCAGCAACGGCATTTTTCAATCTATTGCTAGAAGTATTCATCTAAACAACCCTTTAATTTCTTGTTTTAATTGCTTTACTGCCTGGCTCCCCATTATTCCAACCATAAATGACTGAAGATCATTTTCAGCTAAATATTGTCTCATTTCAACCATGAATGAAGAGTAATAATCAAGGTTATGGAAAACAACTTTTGCTTGAAAATCATTACCATCAAGAGCTGTCTTTACAATCTGTGATTCAGCTTTCCCCTTTTGGCAAACGAAATAATCAAAATGCTGAAAATGGTGAAGTCGATGCACATCACGATCTACCACCATTCTGCACCACTCAAGGCCATCAAATGAGTCAGCGCCTGCAGCAACAAAAACAGGTATGCTCCATGGATTGCCTGTTCCTAGAATATGGAGGGGTTGGTAGAATGGCAATTTATCGAGTTCTTTTCTAATGCTCTGTATGGCCATTGCCCTGGCAACGATTCCCTCCCCTAATTCTCGTTCAGGTACTGCTATCAACGGCGGTTGAAGTTTTTCTGAAATTTCACAGATTATCTTAGGGAAATGTGTTAGCTTGTAACCGCCATATTTTAATTTTGGAGCATGGACAATGGGCAGTACAGCGCTCTTGGTATACTCTTTTTCTCTTTCTACAGCCTCGATTATTTCGCTAATTGCCATTTCTGGCTTGTGTTTCGGTTTCAATATGTCAAAGCAGAAAGCCCAATCATGCGGCACTTTGTGAAGCACATTCCATAATTTTTGTTTTTGCCAATTTCCTTTTGAAAAACGTGTCTGTTCATAGCTTCCAGAGTCCAGCAATATAAAACCGCCATTATCTTGATACTCTTTCAACTCATCTATAATGCCTTGAGGGTCTTTCTTATATCTTGGCACCAAATCATAGGCTGAAACTAAAATAGTTTTTGATTCAAATGTCCGTAGTACGCTGACTGCTCCGGCAGGTGATATTTGTGTTTCAAATGAAGAAACTGACATGAATAAATTGGGTAAAGGAATTTTTCCGCCAGCTATCGCATTGGGACGTTGAGGAGGTACCCTAGGCGGTACAACAGATGCCAATTTACACTTTAATTCCATAATTCCGCTGTGATCAGCCTCGCCTGTCCAGTCTTGCATGTCAACATGACTGTTTTCGCCGAATGGGTAAGGAAGATCAGAATCATCAAGTCTTACAGGTATCATGGGAACTTTGTAGTTTTCTGCAATCTGCAACTCTGCAGCATAGGTAGCCTTCACGCGTGCTGCCATGGAGTTTACTGCGACAACACATCCAGAGCCTGGTAATTCCTTTTCTATTGCCTGACGAAAGGAACCGACTATTTTTTTGTCTATCCAGACATCCCATTGCTGAGACAACAGTTCAAATAGCATTATTGCTATTTTTTTGTTCTCTTTAGCATACACAATATATATGTCTGCCATCTGTGTGATTTCCTCAGCTATCAGTTTCTAATGCGGCCCATGTCACCGTATACATCGCCGTTGTAAAATCATCGACAATTGAAGCTTTCTCTAAAGCAGGGACTTTCAATAGTTCATCACATCGCACACCTTTTTCCTGCAATACAACCATGGGTAAACCTGGCAATGGTTCGCTTTCAATGCTCCTGATAATCTCCGCATCTGCACCCTCTGCAAGAATGAGCGCGGCACAGGCTGAATAGCTCAATTCACCATCCAGAACAGGACAGCAAACCTCCACGCCGAGTCCTTTCAAGACAAAACGGGCTTCTTCCATTGTGTATCGCTGGCCAAGACTACCAGCCACCCCCAAAAGTAGAACCGTCCCTGCCGTTCCGCAGTGAATGGGTGCAAACTGACCCAATTCGGCAGGATCAATTGGTAACTGGCCGCTGTTGCAGTATTGTGCAACAGCCCGAGACGCTAAATCGGCAGCCTCCGCGGCAGACAGTCTTTTCTCTGCCCAGTAGTGGGCGAAAATTGCGCTAAACACGTCACCTGTACCGATCTTAAACACTCGCGATGATCTATATGCGGGAATTAATGTGACTATCCCCGACCGCTCGTAAACCGTTGCACCCCAGATTCCGCGCTTCACAACAACAAGCTCTGCCTGCTGATCTTCAATTAATTGATGTGCCGCCAGAGAGAGCTCAGCTTGATAGCCGGTCGCGGATTTGAGTTCCAGCTCGTTAAGAACAATAGCCAACTCGTTCGCACGGGAGCCATTTGCCCTGAATGGTGCCGGATTCCGCCACGTCTGGGGGTCATAAACGGCTCGATCTGCATCAACTATTGCATCACCCTCCAAAAACCCAAAACGCAACACGGCTTCATCGCTGATAGTAATTATATGTTGCAGGGTGAGCATGTCTGGTGGTGGTTGAATGTGGGGTCGAGACAGCGGATGAAAATACGCGAAGACAATACTTGTAGGTCGCGAATTCACGCGAACATCCACGCCAAGCTTCTTAAGCGCATGAATATGCACGTCTTCCGACTCTTCACAATATGTATGAAGAACAGTCCCCGGAGAAAGCCTAGATATAGCTGCAGCAGCCCGACCACCGGAACCAAATGCTGCATTCCAGGCAGGCAAGCAACAATTTTCTCTGTAGAAACCGCCAGCTATGCGCATTTTCCTCTCTGTTAATTCCTTAGTTACGTACTTTTTTAATGTAATTCTGATCAAGCTCGCCTGTTCAATCTGGTTTGCGTAATCGGTCCCACTTAAATTTCATACCATTTTATTGGCTCTGACTGCTTAACCCATTCATCATATGGAAGGTACTTCTTAGCATCTTCAAACACGTACAATAACTCTTTACCGCCCTTACTTGGTGATTTCTCACAGTAAGGATACAGCCCGAGATACTCTTGACCGCGATATTTTTCATCGCTTGAGTATTGAACAACTGGAACAATTGCAACCTTGCTTTTGATACCGTCAAAGTATCCGCATTCCCACGGCATCCATTTCGAATCAAGTGAACTCTGCGTTGTTACGAAAAACAGGGAGTTGCATTGCTGCATTCTCGATCTGATTTTATCAGCAGTATTTCTATTGACACTTCTCCTGTCTAATTGCGGATCATCTATCCAGTCGATGTAAACTTTGTAACCCATTTCCGCAAATAGCTCCTTCATCCCCAAAATTATCTCAGCATCTCGAATAGTATGCGACAGGAACATGTCAAAATGATCCGCATACACAGCCGCAGTTATGGACTCCAAAATCAGGGCTTCTGATTTCCTCAGAGAATATGCATTTCGCCGGATTCTGTCAGCAGACAAAGCTCTTTGGGCATAATCTCTTACTGTTGACTCACGAAATAAGGCCATTAGCCGCTCCCGTAATTTATTATCAAGTAAACTTTACAGTTCCACCATTCACTCTCGTTTAACAAGTCGGAATGACAGATTACCGAAATGGAAATGGCCTGGGTGGCAGCTCAGCGCGGTTTCCGTCGAGTACATATCCTAACTGTGTATAGACATTGTCCTTGAATTCCCAATTCTTATCATCATGAAGCTGCGCATGGTCAAGAGCATGTGCAACAATCTTCGGCGAAAAGGGAACAAACATTACCCCTCTGTTTCTTAGAATAGGAGGACAGGTTTCTTCATTGATTCGCCTCCACCCATCAAGGTTCACCCCGATAATCGTGCAGCCCTTTTCGATTGCAACTTCAGCCTCCCACTTGACATATTTATACTTATAGCGCGTATCCTCGCCAATGAGCATCGCGTATTTGCCCGCCAGATTGATGCGCTCCCGGCATTTTCGCTTTATGTAAGTCTCATCCTCTGAATTGATTTCTGAATTAAGTTGGCAATCGGCGAAATCAAAATCGATATGCTCATGTGCCTTCCACGCTTGCATCAGCCGGTAATAATTGATATCAGTGCTGCTGAATCCTACGAACGTTCTTGGCAGTCCCATAAATGACATCTCCTTGTAACAATGCAAATCCTATTCTGGGATTGTTAGACGGTGCAATATCAGAAAACTAAATCTTCAGAACATCACAGATTGGCCCAAATAACACGCCTTCGTTTACCTGTAACTCCTGTCTATTCCGATGATGAACAGCGATAGCTTTCCATTCCCTCGTAAAAACAGGAGATCCTGAGTGCCCTCCTTCTGTCGGGCTGCGGTAGTGCACGAAACGGTTGTCAGAACAGGCTACTAGGCTATTGTCGTAGAGGGTAACTTCAAGTTCCCGTCCTCCAGGATGTCCAATAACGTATATACGCTGCGGTGCCTGTCCCTCGCCAGGAACCACCGGCGGATAAAACGATGGGCTGAGTACTGAGGTGCCCAAAGGAGGATTAACCTGCAACACTGTTACGTCTAGCTCGTCTTTGGCAGAGGTATGGAGGATATTTCCGAGTTCTACCCTCGGTCGCCCATAGATACGGGTAAATTCAACCGATCCATCCCCCGATCGAAGCGGCGCATTGTCTTCTGATCGGTCGCTGACCACATGCGCATTTGTAACAAAGACCGGCGCATCTCCCCAACCCAGACACAGTTCAGATCCTCTTACAAGAAAGCCGCTCCCGATCGCCTCACCGGTTCCGGTTCGAATGACCCGTCCCACCGCCTTGCATCTCTCAAACATGTTGTCCAGCCATGCTATCGGTACGGCAGCTTCATTTCCATAGACCGCCTGAAACCCGCCGATGTCCGCTACAGCCAGAGATGTTACCTGTAACTCTGCGCCCTGTCTCTGAAGAAATTCATATTCGAGTACAGGGAGGAGTTTATTGCCGAGTTCCGTACCTGAAAGCCTCCAAACCTCCTTCATCTGCCGGAGTGTGCTTCCCAATTCAAAGGCGTCGACACATGGGTGTCGAACGTAATCCTTTGCCCATCTGAGAGCCCCATCAGTGTCCAGTAACGCGACGGAGGCTTCCATGGCAGTAGCATGGTCCCAGATGGTAGCATTCTGCCCAAGATCGTCGATTTCTCCGAGAATTTCTCTGGCAATCAATTCTCTATTCGGTCCCCCCGGTATGTCAATCCCATCCAGTTCTGCTCGTGCCAAGAGGGCAACAAGATTGATACCATGCCAGCGATAGTCACCCATACGATTAGTCCAACAGGACTTATACTCACGGATCGCTTTCCCCAAATTGTCCCGTCCCGCGCCATTCACATAAAGCTGCTTGAATGCCCGACCAGATAAACCGCAGAGCTCAGGTCCCTCACGAGGATCGTTACGGTGCTCCGTCGGGAGAGCCTGCAATATACCTAAAGACTCCTCGATCATGTTCTGGTCAATAAGAGCTTGAACCTGCAGGCGTCGAACCAGAGGAGTTTCTTTCCCGCAGGCAATGAGCTTCTTGGTTGTTGCCTCCAACTCGGGGAACAACCGCTTGCGACGAAGGATCGTAAGCGTCTTTTTAATTTGTCCACCGTCGAAGTCGTCTAGGTTCACCTGATCAAGAAGAGTACCAACATCAGTGTGCCTGAATTCATCTACCGCAGTCCTAAGCTCTTTCAGGAAACACGCCGGCTCCATCAGGCACCCTCCCGTTTGCACAGCCGACGTAACTGCGCGCGAAGCTTAGGTCCCTTGAAGTATTTCGTTGCCGAGTGGCGCCACGTGCCCCAATTCTCTTCCTTAACATCGATCACAGCTTCTGTACCATTCTTTTTGAAGTCATTGGCCAGCGCCGGATCGGGTCGAGAGATCACATCAAACGGATCATAAACGTTCACCCAGTCCCCCTTCAACTTTGACGGAAAGCCGTTTTTGCAGGACCAGTTAAGTTTGTCCTGTACTTCATCAAGCCCCAGCGGGCTTCCGAGGGTCATGAAGCCTTCGATTTCCTTGCAATCCATCACGTCAGTTAGGACGTCATACCCTATGAAGGTCCCCTGGCTATGCCCGACCAACACATGGCGTGTCCCTGGCGCTACCTTTGCAAAATCATCCAAAACACGACGACGGATGATGTCTCTAATACCGTTCGTGTTGAACAGATAGTCGTGGGCCTCCCGAACGAAATGCTCCATCATACGCTCTTTGATGAACCAAGGGATCGGTATCCGTTCATATCCATCCGTACTTTCGTCGACCGGGGCATCCTTGAGCGCTTGATTTCCATCAGCCAACTTCAGCATAAGGCTCGCTTCCCATCCCGGTTTAACATCCTGTTTCACTGCTGCATCAAGCTCCTCCGCGCGGTTGGCTGCAGCTTCATAATCCGATGCGGCTATTGGCTTGTCATAGAAAAGGTCAGCCCAATATACAAAGGAAGCAGTTACGCCGACAGCTCCAAGATCAAAACCTGGATCACCAACCACAGGGGCAGAAAGGGCATTCAGCCATATCCGCTCAAGCTCTTTTGGTGCAGGTTTGTTGGCAAGGCCGTGAATAAATGTTACGTGCACTTGTTGTGACATTTTAGCTCCTCCTCTGGATTAAGGTTTACGCAAAGTCAGGAATCGTTGCCTTTGCAGCTTCGACAAGCAATTTCCACGGTACATCATCACCCCACTCCTCCTTGAGTTTTTTCTTCTGGACTTTGAAATCCAAAAAATTCTCTATGACGGGGGTTGGGCAGATCCTGGGTAGGGCTCCAGGAAGGACCATCAACCAGGCCAACAGAGCTCTCATCAATTCAGTTTCATTTCCAGGATACTGCTTCAGATCGAAACCGGACAGATCGGAGACGAATTTGCTGTAAGGGGCGTCAGTGGGAACGAGAACCAACCAGTTATGCAGGATCTTCCCATCCCCCGGATATCTCCGAGACATCGCCAGACCCAGTTCCAACGGCATGTTGAAACGAGCCAGCATTTGGTTTCCTTCATACCGACATTTCGATAAGTCGTGGATGGAATACTTGGACGTGTATAAAGCATGCAGAATTCTTTCAATTCGACTGACAGCAATCATTTCGGATTCCTTGGCGCTTCGCGGGATGAAGCCAGATGCAACTACCGAAAAGATGATGGCATCGAAAAAGGGCTCATATTCGGAGTCGTAGGGACAATTGATAAAAATCGATTTCTCACTGTCGGGATTGGGAAGCTCAGGATGAGGGAATTTGTAACTCATTGTTGCCCCCCCCTGCTTTTGCCGTCTGCTGCTCTGCTAATTAATGAAGAGACAAGGGAACGGCCCGCACGGACATTTTCCTCCCCGACAGTCTCCTTGATCCGCTCAAGAAGGGATCCCAGGGCCGGAACGTTATCGTCACACTCCGTATCAGCAGGGCCTTTCTTATCAAGTTCTTCTACACAAACCTGCAGCGCTCGACACGCTTGCTCAAGCGCACCTTGGAAATCACCTGCCTTTTCCATTTCCCGCGCAATCCTCGTCCGTAGCGCAGCCCGTTGCTCCGGGGAAGTATTCTGAAGCTGTTCCATTATTTCAAGCGACTTAGTCATTAACGGAATTGCACCATCTACCTGCAGCCCTTTCTCGGCCAATGTCTTGATCACATTGACCAGCTTCAGGTTCAGCCGTGCGAGGTCCCCACTGGCCGGTGCAGCCGAAAGTTCATGAATCTTTTCTTGAAGCCGTTTCCGCTGCTTTTCTAGTTGTTCCGGGCTTGGCTCGAATTTTTGGATCTCGCTCGATAAATGAGAAATGATCTCCCTGCCTCTCGCCTTAAGATCTTCAACGACCATTTCGTCAATCGGATTTCCTTGAAGGCGCCCCAGAAGTTGTTCAGCGGCAGTATCGATATCATCCAGGGAGGAAATCGTTACAAGCTGCCTCCCCATTAGGAACGGTGGCGGAACCACATTACCCACGAGGACCCCGAAGATTGGTCTCCCCTGCTCCTTCCACGAATTTTCCAGTACCGTTCTCCACTCCCACATCAGCCGTTCATTACCGAGACCTTTAGGGGAAACAATAATGACGAAGGCTTCCGCACGCTCAATCAACTTACCAATGGCTGAGGTAATGTCATCTCCTTGCTCCATTGAATCTGAAGTTGATACCTCGTGCCCGGCAACCTCTAACTTTCTCCGCAAAGTCTTCGCCATCTTTTTTTCGGATGAAGCATGTGACAGAAAAACTTTCATCTTTCACTCCTGACTCGATGTGGCTGCAGCATCACCCATGCTGGAAAAATTAGGGACATCCACATATTCCGCACCCTGAGACCTTCAAACAAAATGTTTCAAAATATTTGAACAGAAGCAGCGAGTTCAAAAAATATGAAGCAGATAGTTTCACCCTTTATCCTTCTAAGATCTTCCCGCAATCCCTTTGACGGCTTGCAGAATATCCGCCGGCAACACAAACGTCTTCGCATTGGCAGACACAGACAATTTTTGAATGGCATTCACATAACGATCCCCAAGGAGGAACAGCGCCGGCAGCTCCTTCTCCCCCACTGCCCCGGCAATATCCTGAATTGCCTTGGCCGACGCCTCGGCCAGAGTGACCTGCGCCTCCGCTTCCAGCTTTGCTGCCTCCAGCTTGCCCTCGGCCTCCCTGATCACTGCTTCCTTCTTCCCTTCCGCCTCCAGGATCATCGCCCTTTTCAGCCGCTCGGCCGTGGCCTGCTGCTCCATGGCCTTTTGCATGGAATCGGAAGGCTTGATATCCTGGATTTCAACCGATTTGACCAGGATTCCCCAGTCGGTGACGTCATCGGAAATGATCTCCTTGAGACGGGCCTTGATGATGTCCCGGGAGGAGAGCGCCTTGTCCAGTTCCATCTCGCCGATGATGGCCCGAAGCGAGGTCATGACCAGGTTCTGAATGGCATACTCGTAGTTGCTGATGCCATAGACCGCTTTCACCGGATCGATGACCTTGATAAAAGCGATGGCATTGGCGACGATGACGGCGTTGTCCTTGGTAATCGCCTCCTGTGCGCCGATTTCCAGGGCAATGTCCTTGGTGGTCAGGCGGTAGGCGACGATATCCACGTAGGGGATGATGAAATTGAGACCCGGCTTGAGGGTCGTGTGGTACTTGCCGAGGCGCTGGACGACGAATTCGTACCCTTGGGGGACAAGCCGCACCCCCATGAAGACGGTTATTACCACCAGGGCAAACAGAACAGCCAAGACAACGGTACCTGGATTCATCAGCTTTCTCCTTTTTTGAGTTTTGTCACCTTCATCACATGCCCTTCCACATTCACCACCTTGACCCGATCCCCGATCTCCAGGGGTTCATCGGCCATGCAGGGCCATTCATCGGCCCCCAGAAGCGGCAGCTGAAACTTGACCGTGCCCTTGGTGTACGGCTCGGCGCCACGGATAACGAGACCGGTTTCACCAAGGACGGTCCCTTTGGCGGAGCCGGAAAAGGTCTTACTGGTGCGGGGATTGAAAAAACGGAACCAGACGAAGGTAAAGACGATGGAGGCGACGCTCCATGTGAGTATCTGCAGAGGAAGGGAAAAGGTAGGATAAATAGCCAGGAAGATGCTGACCAGGATCGCGCCAAGGCCGAACCAGATGATGGTGAAGGAGGGAACGACCAGCTCAAGACCGATGAGAACCAGACCGAGCACCAGCCAATGCCACCACAATATATTCACTAAAAACCTCCCGTTTTTTTAAAGGGTGAAGTAATAGTGTAAAAAATTTTTACAGTGTAAAAAAATTTTACAACAAATATATCATTAAGATAATTGAGATTTCGGGTGAATATATGCCTATACTGCCTCCGGTTCAATACATTAAAATTTATAATTCTTTTATTAATCATGTTTTCTGCCAACGACAAGGCCCCTTCCCATCCGGAAAGAGGCCTTGTCGTCACAAAAAACCTGCTTCACGCGGCACAATTACTTGAACAGGTAAGTATTTGTTGATATATTTCCTGCTCGCAAATAATACTGCCGATGCAACAGAGGAACATATGGACGACATGGAAAACCAGATGGGGCTTTTCGAGATACCGAAGATCAACAAACCGGCACCGGTAAAAAAGGCTGCGGAGAAAGCGGCTCCGGTAAGGAAGGCAATTGAGAAGGCCCAAAACCAGGTGGTAAAGAAGCAGAGGCAGCCGGTTGCTAAACCGGTGAAAAGAGCGGTGAAGGCGCCAACCGTAAAGGCGGTATCGGGGCTGGTTCCTGAAGGTGATGTGCGCCTGACGGCAAATATCCGCCAGGACCTGCACCTGAAGCTGAAGATCGCGGCGGCCCACAGACGGACCACCATCGGTGAGATGATTGAAGAGTTAATCGATAGATACGTGGCGGACCATTGAAAGCATGCTCTGGCAAGGGACAAAAGAGGAGTTGAATCGGAACTTCTTTATGCTGTAGTACTTTGCATTTTCAATACTCAGCTCAATAAAGAAAAGGCCTCTCCCGCTCGGGAAGAGGCCTGAGTCTGATGAAAAAGCCCCATCTGCGGCGTTGCCCTTACCCTTCGTCGCTGCGGCGTACCGTTAAGTACGCCTCACTCCTCAGGTTTCGGGCGCCTTGCACCTGGGACTTTTTGATCAGCCTTACATATTGTGACTTTGTCAGCAATCTGAGGCCTCTCCCGCTGGGGAAGAGGCCTTTTTCTTTTACGTGGATCATCCAGCTAGAAGTGGCAAGAGGCACAGTTGGTCACGCCGCCCGTATCACCCCACTTGACGCTGGCTCCGTTGTGGCAGGCGATATTGGAGCAGGTCTTAGTCGTTTCGTTCCATTGGGTGGCAGTGGTGAAGGTCTTGAATGCCACGTCATAGGCACCGGAAACCTTGTAACCCACCTGCCGCGACCAGAGAGAACTGTTGTAATCGGCGCCGCGGATCTGGGCCTTTGATTTGACCCTGATGGGGGCAAATGCCACGTCCACCTTGCCATTGATATGGAAGGTCTTGTCGGCAATGAGCTCCGCCGGATTTTTGGGAGTGGAGGAATGGCATGGGGCACACGCCTTGTTCTTGTCGTTGGCATAGGTGGTAACGGTGCTGTAGTGGCACATGTTACAGTTGATCGTCGATGAGGTGGATGCGTTCCCGTGACTGCCGACAGCGGTATTGCCGACAGCGGCTAGACCGAACCTGCCGGTAAAGATGTTTTTGGCGTGAATACCGATGACATGGCCGCTACTGATATTGGCGAAGCCCAGGAAGTTCTTGCTGTAATGGGCCGGTGAACCGGGCTGATTGGTGGGGTCGTTGGCGTTCGGCGAGTTGCCATGGCACATGGCGCACTTGTCGGTGCCGGTGTAGGACCCGTACCAGTCGGGTGAATCGATGAACTTCTGATTGCCCGCATAGGCATTACTGTGACAGTAGGAGGCGGAACAGCGAACGGAGGCGCCGCTGGTGCCATATATGCCCGATGCTCCCTTGCTTGGAGCAAGGCCGTCGGCGGTGGCTGAGTTGCGGGACCGCAGGTAACCGACGCTTCCGCCGTTGCCGGTGTTGGTGGCATTGAGGGTCACATCGATGTATCCATCGACGTGCTTGGTCAGAACATCCAAAGGATGGCAGTTTGAGCAGCCGAAATTATAGCCGATGGTGGTGCTGCGGTTGGCCGTGTAGTTGTAAAGGGTGGGCAAGGCGGCAGTGTTGATATGCTTGCCGTGGGCACCCTTCAGATTGGCAATAAGGTGACATCCACCACAGTTGAGGGTATTGCCCCAGGCGGTTGAAGATGCTCCGGAACCATGGCAACTGATGGTCGAGCAGGTGCCGTAGCCATCGGATCCGGCAAGGGTACGTGCCTGGGTATAGGACGTGCCGGTACCGGCGCCGCTGAAGGCAACATCGATATAGTTGTCGGCATGCTTGGTGGAATTGTCACCGGCGGCATTATGGCAGATCGTGCAGCTGTATTTGGCAGTGTGCTTGAGATGGTTGCCGGTGCCGCTGGCCTGCATATCGGTATGACAGGCACCGCAACCGCTGACGGTGGCTGAATCGCCCCATTTTGGCGTAAAGTATGATGCCGGGTTGCCGGTTCCTCCGTTGGGCTGAACGGTACTGTGGCAGTAGAGGTTGCTGCAGGTCTGATAGGAACTGCTCGGCGCGATGGCATTGGTGCTGCCGCTCAATGCGCCGTTATATCTGGCGGAAGTTGAAATCGACGTAAGGTCCCAGGTTACGGTACCATTCGCATGGGTGTTGTTGGTATGGGTGCCATGGCACTTGTCGCAGCCAAGCCTCAGGTTAGGCGAAGCGCCGGCATGGGCCAGGTGGCTGCCATTGGTGGGAGGATTGCCGGCCGTCGCCCTGTGACAGGCACCGCATTGGGCCTGGGCACTGCCTCCCTCCCAGGAGGCAGTCAAGTTGCCGTTTGCTCCGGCCCAGTTGCCGTGGCAATAGACGTTACAGGAATTGCGACCACTAGGCGACTGACGAACCATTGTGCCAGGGTTGCTGTTGACAAAGCTGTATTTGTTATTGGTAGGAGTGCGCGCGGAGAAAGTGCCAAAGGCCGCGCTTCCCGGAAATCCTGTCCAGTTTGTGCCGTTGATGTTAAAGCCCATCTGAATGGTATAGCTGACATCCGACATGGTGTTGCCGTTATGACATGCATCGCATTTGATTCCGCGAGATTCATGGACGGAGTGACCTCCGGGGCCGACAGGGTTGGTAGCGCCGGTAGGCTCCGGGCTCCAGACCATGCCCGTATTGTTGCTGTTGTCTATATTGGCCGTAGTCGGCGGGTTGCCGTGACATCCATCGCAGCCGGAACCGGCAAATCCTTTATTGTGGGGATGGCAGGTCGTACAATCGAGCCGGTTTTTGTGGGCGTATCCACCGGGCAGCGGATCAACACCAGGATTGGAACTGTAGCGATGGAAGATGGTTTGTGTATGGCATACCTCGCAGACGTTGGTCGATTTCCCGAGGCGCGGTCTGCCGTCATTTCCGAAACTGTTGGTGGCGCCGGTCATCTGGAGAAATGAGACCGTCCTGCCACTGATGAGAGTCATCACCTTCTTTATATTGCTGGTGGGAACCCTGCTGTGACAGGTGGCACAGGTGTAATCGACGCCCCAGTTGCCACCATTGTACTTGGTGCCCAGGTTGGCCCCATTGTGCATGAGCGGGCTGGTTGCGCCGTTAGCTGCGGTTGATTGCGTGCCGGAGACCGGGCTGCCGCTTACACCATCGCTATCGGTGAAGGTCGCCTGGAAGAAGTAAGGCGTTAGCGGTTGCAGCCCGGACGAGATGGTTGCCACATAGGCGCTGCCTGTCTTGGTGGCAGTGGCCACATTGGGATAGCTTCCGGAGGAGGTTCCCCAGCGGATGACGCAACTGTTGTCGTTATCGGCATCCCCCGAATAGGGGGCGGTAACGGTAATGGAAGACCGGGTGACGGCGGAAAATGTCAGAGCTGAAGCGGTTGTACTGTTGATGACTGGGGCTGCCCGTGTAACCACGACCGTATAGGTCTTGATGGTGGTCCCGTCCTGAGCGGTTACCTGGGTGTCGATAGTGTTGCTCCCCACCGTCAGGGTAATGGCACCAGAGGCACTACCGCTGGCGACAGTCGCTCCGTTTACCTTGATGGTGGCAGTGGTGTCCTGGACTGTGGGGGTAACGGTTATGCTCGATGTGGCATTGGTGACGGAAGCGGTATAGGACGTCGTACCGCTGGCGAAGGATGGGGAAAGGGTGCCCGCGGAGAGAACCAGGTTGCTCAGGTTGGTATTGGTGGACGGGGCCCGGGTTACGACAACCGTATAAGTCTTGGTGGTGGTGCCATCCTGGGCGGTGACGACGGTATTCAGGGTATTGGCACCGACCACAAGGGCAAAGGGCACCGATGCGGTCCCGCTGGTCACTGCTACCCCATTTACCTTTATGGTGGCAGTAGAATCCTGGGCTGTGGGCGTAACGGTGATGGTAGAGGTGGCATTGCTGACCGAGGCAGTATAGGACGTCGTGCCGCTGGCAAAGGCCGGACTCAGGGTGCCTGACGAAAGGGCAAAATTATTCAGGTTGGCGTTGGTCGATGCGGCCCTGGTAACCATCACCGTGTAGATCTTGGTGGTGGCGCCATCCTGGGCGGTAACGACGGTATTGAGGGTGTTGGCGCCAACGACCAGAGCAAAAGGCACCGATGCAGTACCGCTGGTCACGGCCACCCCATTGACGGTGATGGTGGCTGTGGCATCCTGAACGGTGGGTGTTACGGTGATGGTAGAAGTGGCATTGCTGACCGAGGCTGCATAGGACGTCGTGCCGCTGGCGAAGGCCGGGGTCAGGGTGCCTGCCGAAAGGGCCAAATTGCTCAGGTTGGCGTTGGTGGACGGCGCCCTGGTGACAACCACCGTGTAGGTCTTGGTAGTTGAGCCATCCTGGGCGGTGACTACGGTGTTAATGGTATTGCTGCCAACGGACAAGGGGATTGCACCCGAAGGGGTGCCGCTGGCAACACTGACCCCATTGATGGTTACTGTTGCTGTGCTGTCCTGTACAGTGGGCGTTACGGTGACTGAAGTTGTCCCGTTGGTGACCGATGCAGTGTAGTAGGTTGTGCCGCTGGCAAAGGCCGGAATGAGTGTGCCGTTCGAGAGAGTCAGGCTGCTCAGGTTGGCATTGGTCGATGGCGCCCTGGTGACAACCACCGTGTAGGTTGTGGTAGTTGAGCCATCCTGGGCGGTGACCACAGTATTGATCGTATTGCTTCCAACTGCCAAGGGGATAGCCGCCGAGGCCACACCGCTGGCAACGGTAATGCCATTAACCTTGATGGTTGCCGTAGTGTCCTGTGCAGTAGGAGTCACCGTCAGGGAAGTGGTGGAATTGGTAACTGAGGCAGTATAGGAGATTGTGCCGCTGGCGAAGGCCGGGGTCAGCGTACCTGTCGAAAGGGTCAGATTGCTCAGGTTGGCGTTGGTCGACGGCGCCCTGGTGACAACCACCGTGTAGGTCTTTTTTGTGACCCCATCCTGGGCGGTGACTACAACAGTAACAGTGTTGCTCTCTACCGCCAGGCTGATGGGCCCGGAAGCGGTGCCGCTTTCCACAGGAACGCCGTTAACGGTGGTGGTAGCGGTTGTATCCTCCTCGGTCGGCGTAACGGTAATCGAGGTCACAGTATTGGCAACGGATGCCGTGTAGGATGTGGTGCTGCTGGCAAATGCGGGTGTGAGCGTACCGGAAGACAGCGCCAGATTGCTGAGGTTGGCATTGGTGGAAGAGCCGCCGCCTGCAGACTCAGTGAGTGTGAAATAGGTTGTCCCGGCCGGCGTACTGGCATTATATGCGGCACCATAGAGAATGCAGGGATCGGAGGTATTGGCAGTGAGGTAATAATACACTACCACTCTGTTACCGCTACTGACCGGAAATGCCGCATTATTGAAAGTAAGGTCAATGTTTACAGCAGTCGAGCCGGAGAAAGTAGCGCTGACGGGCGTAATGCCTTTCCTGGCACCGACTATTCCAGAGTTGTCATTGTACTCATAGATTTCTGCGTAACCGGTACAGTTGTTGACAGTGCCCCTGTTATAAACACACATACGTGTTGTCGCATTGGCACCGATGGTCATGGCAGAAGAGTATTTGGACGTATATGAACGCAACACCTCTGTTGTTCCACTCCAGTCGGCACCATAGCGCAGACGATTTCGATAGGTGCCGGATGGGGCTGTGGTGCTGGTTATGGCCCGGTATTGATTGGTGGCGACTGTAAAGTTGTAAGAGATACCACCGTTAAGGGAATCTCCTTCTGCAACGACATTGGTTGCTCCATGGGCGATTAGATCTATCGAAGTCAGACCACGGGTATGATAGGTGACATTTGAACCTCCGCCACCGGTCGCGGCACGATTTACCACTATGGTGTAAGTTTTGGTCGTGACCTCATCCTGCGCCGTAACCCGTATCGAAATGGTGTTGTCACCCACAGCCAGCGAAATGGGAGAAGAAGCAGTTCCACTGGCAACCTCGACTCCATTGACTGTAACTTCTGCATTTGCATCTGCCAGTGTCGGGGTTACGGTTATGGAACTTGTCCCATTAGTGACTGCCGCCGTATAGGAAGTAACAGTACTGCTGAAAGCCGGCGTCAGTTCCCCCGCCGAAATAGTCATGCTGCCCAGATCGGCATTATTGGACAAGACTGTCGCCGGACGAAGAGAAGCGACCACAAGGGCTGACCTGGTTGAAGTGGTTCCGCCGAAGGAAACGCTGGTCGTGCCGGCATAACTGCCAGGAGCAGCATGAACCGCAGATGATGCAACGAAACCGGACGAGCCACTTGCCGTGGATGTGGCACCGCTTTGTCCGGTAAATCCTGTGGGGGAGGTTAAGGTAGCAGGTGAGCCACCATTGGTGGCACAGAACACGGTAATGCCATTGGCCACATAATCCACCTGGCTGCCAAAGGTAACCGAAGCGCTGGCAGTTGCCGACTGAGAACTATCGTTGATGGGGTTGGTCTGATCAATATCAAAGTAGGAGGCTACCGCGATCTGCACCCCCTGAAAGGTGTTGCTGTTTCCGGTGCTGGCCTGCACACGCACGGCGTTTAGACCTGCTGGTATCTGCGAGCTCCTCAGATACCCCATATAGGCATGAGAACGACCGCTGAAGGCGAAGGTGTTCTGTATTTGCGTAAGATTAACCCCGCCATAGCTGATGGTGGGTGGTGAAACAAGAGTCGTCGCTGCAGAGGTCTCAAATTGAACCGCCACCAGCAAGAGTCTGTTGGTATTTCCAGTATTGACTGAAAATGACGATGAAGTTACATCCACCGCGGCGGTAGATGCCGCAGTGGAGTAGACATTGGTCCAAGCGTTGCTTATGGTGGGAGTAGCTGAAATTCCGTTCGGCTTAAAAAGTCCCTGGTACATAAATACGCTGACCAACACAGTCAGAACCATCACCAGGCCCAGTTTGGAAGCAACTCCCATCCCATGAATCCGTTTGATAATTCTTTTTCCCATGAAGACTCCTTCTTGAAATACTAAATTAGCTCCATGCCCGGATCATTACGGGACAAGAAACGCCTCTTTTTTAAGTGAGGATTGATATGTATACCGGAGGTTATGCCAGAGTAAAACGCGGAAGGGATCATTTAAAAGATGCACACCTGCCCCACAAGATTAATGTAAATTATGACAACTTTTTTTAACTAAATATATCAAGTGTGTCAACCATAATTTTTAATTAAGTATAATGATATATAAATTATGTTAAAATACCTTATTTTTTGAGGTCTCGAAGTCAGAGAAACAGATACCCCTAAAAAGGTCATGGAAAAGGCGGACGGATCTTAAATACTGTGAATTAATGAGCTACGGAGAAAATGTTTCAAAAATATCAGATAAACAGGGGGCAATAGCAGGTTGGTGAATAACGTCACGAGGAGGTCGCCATGCAAGGCTCAAGCAATCCTGTCTACCCAGTAAAGTGAGCAAGGGGATGACATTCGCCTGGACGAAAAAGCGCCCTATAAGGATGGGATTAAATGGTGATAGTTTCGCCCGGCCGTAGCCTTGGCTCCTCCGGTTTGATGAGGGAGGTGTAGAAAAGCATCATGAAGATGGCCAGTACTGCCGCTAGGACGATGATGATCGGCCTCAGTTGCACATCCGCCTCCCGCGTCGCACTCTGCAGGAAACCGACGGCAGCGATCACTACCCCCACCCCGCCGAACATCCAGCCCACCACCAGCCCGGTCAGGGCAAGCTCTGTTTCCCCCACCGGCGACAGCATAAAGAGCCAGGCCAGTTCCTCGTGGAAAAAGGTGGCGATGGTGATCAGCACCATGGCGACAAGGATGTAGTTAAGTCCGAGCCTGACCGTTCTCTTGCGCATTCAGCAGAGCCTCACTCGCACCAGCTCACGTCCCCGACCCCTTTACGCAGAACCTCCGGGCGGTCGCCGATCAGGCTCACCACCGAACTCACATCCGCTGTCAGTACCCCGCCGTCCACCGTCAGGTCGATCAGTTTTCCCAGGGTATTTTCTACCTGGAAGGGATCTCCGATGGGGTCTTCCCCGGACAGGTTGGCGCTGGTGGTGATGATGGGATGCCCCAGGAGCTTGGTTATGGCAAGACAGATCTTGTTGGCGGGAATGCGGATACCGACGGTTTTCTGCTTGGTCATGCACAGGTCGGGAACAACGCTGGTGGCGTCGAGAATGAAGGTGTATGGCCCTGGCAGGAACCGTTTCATGACCTTGAAGGCGTAGTTGCTCACCCGGGCGTAATGGGCGATATCGGAGAGGTCGGCGCAGATGAAGGAGAAGGGCTTTTTCCTGTCACGCTGTTTGATGGCGTAAATGCGTTCGATGCCCTTCTTGTTGAAGATGCTGCAGCCGATGCCGTAGGTGGTGTCGGTGGGGTAAGCCACTACCCCGCCTTTTTCGAGGATTTCTACAGCCTGGGCGAGAAGCCGTGGTTGGGGGTTCTGTGGGTTGATTTCCAGTAGCATCAGTCACCAGGGTTGAGTTCCAGCAGGTCCGGGTGAACGAAACGGCCATCCTTCTGGATCAATTTATCATCGAACCACAGCTCGCCGTCTCCGGTCAGGATCTTGACCATGTCCCAATGGACGGCCGAACGGTTGCCGTTGTCGCACTCGTCGTAGCATTGGCCGGGGGTGAAATGGATGGAACCGAAGATCTTCTCGTCGAAAAGGATGTTGCGCATTGGGACGCGGATGTTGGGATTGACGCCGATGGCAAACTCTCCCACGTAGCGGGCACCCTCGTCGGTGTCCAGGACGCCGTTCAACTCCTTGTCCATCCCGCGGGAGGTGGCCTTGACGATCTGCCCCTTGCTGAATTCCAGGCGGATATCGTTGAATTCCTTGCCCTGGTATACGGTGGGGCAGTTGTAGGTGATGTATCCTTCAACGGAGGTTTTTATCGGGGCGGTATAGACCTCACCGTCGGGGATGTTGTAGCGGCCGTCGCACTTGATGCCTGGCAGTCCCTTGATGCTGAAGAAAAGATCCGTATCGGAAGCCTTGATGCGCACCTTGTCGGCGGCATCCACCAGCTTTTTCAGCTTGTCCTGCTTCAGGGATTCGGCATGCCAGTCGATGCAGCAGGCAGCAAAGAGATAATCTTCATACTCGTCCAGGCTCATCTTGGCTTCCTGGGCGGCGCCGTGGGTGGGGTAACGGGTGATGACCCACCTGGTATTCTTTACCCGCCAGTCGACGATGGGGCGCACCAGCTTGGACCAGGCTATCATCTTCTTCTGGTCGGCCTTGGCCATGACCATGGAGTTGTCAGCAGCGGAGAGGCCGATGTAAACATCAGCCTTCTTCATCTGGTCCAGCTTGTGCTCGGGAAAATAGGCGAGCTGTTCGTCTGTGGCATTGTTGTAGAAATAGCGGTTGATATCGGGAACGTTGAACTCGTATTCCACATATTTGGCCCCCTTCTCCAGACAGAGGGCATAAAGCTCCTTGACCAGGGGAATCGACTCCATTCCCGTCGCCGAGATGAGGACCACGTCCCCCTTCTTTACCTTGGTCGAATAATTTACCAGCACCTCGGCCAATTGCCTGACGCGCGTGTCTTTCATATGACCTCCCGACTGCCAGTTATCTATTTTCCATCCGAAAACGATGCTTGTTTGCCGGAACGACCTACTTCCCCCCTGCTCGCTTACGATCGCTTCCCCCTACGGCAGCAGGGAAGATTGAGGGAGGTATCATCTACCGGTGTGGCCAAAGCCGCCTTCTCCCCGCGCTGTCTCTCCAAGTTCGGCGACATCCTGAAAGACGGCACGGGTAAAGGGTGCGAAGACCATCTGTGCAATCCGTTCGTTGTTGCTGATGACGAACGGCTCATTGCCGTGGTTGATGACAATCACCCCGATCTCCCCACGATAATCGGCATCGATGGTGCCAGGCGAATTGACAAGGGAAATGCCGTGTTTCAGGGCCAGGCCGCTACGGGGCCTGATCTGCGCTTCATAACCTTCCGGCAGCTCGATGGCAATGCCGGTGGGGACCAGGGTTCTCTCCCCCGGTTCAAGCACCAGCTCCTGGTCCAGGTCGGCGCAAAGATCCACTCCTGCGGCATGGGCAGTCATGTACCGGGGAAGCGGATTGCCTTTTTCAGGCCTGATGCGTTTGATTTTTACGTTAATTGAATTCATGGATAATTATTGAAGGGTAATGTTCGAAAAGGTGTGGCCGCCTTCCACCTTGCCCAGCATCACTAGTGTCAGGTAATCGTCGTCCAGTAGTTGACCTGCAATCTCCATGATGGAGTCGGTGGTGACCAAGTCGAAGCCTGCGATGATGGCGTCGAGGGGCTGATATTGGCCAAAATAGATCTCGTTCTTGGCCAGCTTGGACATGCGATTGTCGCTGCTTTCCAGGGAAAGGATCATGTTGCCTTTAAGCTGCTCTCTGGCCGCATCCAGCTCCACCTGGGGCACCGGTTCCCTTTTCAGCCGTTTCAGCTCCCCAAGGGACAGTTCCATCACCTCGCGGTAGTGGCCCGGTCCCGACCCGGCGTAGATGACCAGGGAGCCGGTATCGGCATGGGAAGCCATGTAAGAGTATATGGAGTAGGCAAGGCCGCGTTTCTCCCTCACCTCTTGAAAGAGGCGGGAACTCATGCTGCCGCCGAGGATGGTATTCATGACGAAGGCGTCGAAACGCCGGGGGTGATTCTGGGGCAGGCCGCGGATACCAAGACACATATGCACCTGTTCCAGGTCCCGCTCCACTGTCTCGATGCGCTTTTTATGCACCGGTTCGGTCGAAGTTTCCCGGCCGTTGCCGGTGGCAATCCGGGGGAGATTTTTCTCCAGCAGAGCCAGCAGTTCCTGGTGATCCACATTGCCGGCGGCAGCGATAATGATGTCTTCAGCCCGGTACATGCGGTCCTTGAAGCCGATGATCTTTTCCCGTGTCAGACCGGATACCGATTGCTGGTCTCCCAGGATGGACATGCCGAGGGGGTGGTGTTTCCAGAATTTCTGGTGGAAAAGATCGTGGACCAAATCCTCGGGGTTGTCCTCCACCATGTTTATTTCCTGGAGGATGACCTTCCGTTCTTTTTCGATCTCTTCGGGATCGAAGATGGAATTGGTGAAGATGTCGGCAAGGATGTCCACCGCCTTGGGCAGAAACCGGTCCAGCACTTTTGCATAGTAGCAGACATATTCGCGGCTGGTGAAGGCATTGAGGATGCCCCCGACCGAGTCTATTTCCCGGGCGATGTCGAGGGCGGTGCGGTTGGTTGTTCCCTTGAACAGGAGATGCTCTATGAAGTGGGCGACGCCGTTCGACTCCCGCCGTTCATGGCGGGAGCCGTTGGCGACCCAGATTCCGATCGATACTGAGCTTAGGTTAGGCAGTGCCTCTGAAATGACACGTACGCCGTTTTTAAGGGTGGTTTTTTTTATCATGGTAAGAACTATACACCGTAATCGGGAAATTACCAGCCGCTACTCGGGCAGGCTGGCGCCCAATGCTTCTTTCCGGGACAGTTTGATCTTACCCTGTTTGTCAATGCCGATGCATTTCACCAGTACCTTGTCCCCTTCCTTGAGGACGTCGGTGACGTTCTTGACTCGCTCCGTATCCAGCTCGGAGATGTGAACCAGGCCGTCGGTGCCGGGGAATATCTCGACAAAGGCGCCGAATTCCATGACTTTTTTCACCAGGCCCATGTAGAGCTTGCCTTCTTCGGCCTCGGCGGTCAGATCCCTGATCATTTTGATAGCCATGTCGCAGGCAGCCTTATCGGTACTGGCGATATTGATCTTGCCGGTGTCGTCGATGTCGATGGTGACGCCGGTGGCCTCGGTTATGCCGCGGATGTTTTTGCCACCGGAACCGATGACGTCGCGGATCTTGTCGGTCTTCACATAGATGGTGGTGATGCGCGGTGCGAAGGTGGAAAGCTCGGCCTTGGAGGTACCGATGGTTTCGGCCATTTTGCTCAGGATATGCAGACGTCCTTCATGGGCCTGCTTGAGGGCAACGCCCATTATCTCGCGAGTGACGCCGCCGATCTTGATGTCCATCTGCAGGGCGGTAACACCGGTTGAAGTTCCGGCAACCTTGAAATCCATGTCCCCCAGATGATCCTCGTCACCGAGAATGTCGGAAAGAATGGCGAAGTCGTCACCTTCCTTGATGAGGCCCATGGCAATGCCGGCAACAGGAGCCTTGATGGGGATGCCGGCATCCATCATGGACATGGAGCCACCACAGACGGAGGCCATGGATGAAGAGCCGTTGCTCTCCAGAATGTCGGAAACGATCCTGATGGTGTAAGGGAAGCTCTCATGCTTGGGCACTACCCTGGCAAGAGCCCGTTCGGCCAACATGCCGTGGCCGATTTCCCTGCGCCCCGGAGCGAGACGGAAGCTGGTCTCACCAACGGAGAACGGCGGGAAGTTATAGTGGAGGAGGAAGCGCTTCTTGCTCTCGCCGAACAGGGAGTCGATGCGCTGCTCGTCGATGGATGTACCAAGCGTAGCCACAACCAGGGCCTGTGTCTCTCCTCTGGTGAAAAGGGCCGAACCATGGGCTCTGGGAAGCAAGCCGACCTCGGTGGTTATCTGGCGGATGGTCTTGGTGTCCCGACCGTCGATGCGCTCGCCGTCCTTGATGATGTGCTCACGCACAAGATCGTATTCGAAATCGCCAAGGAAACCCTTGATTTCTTTTGCAGCACCTTCGAATTCTTCGGCCAGGGCAGTCAGAACCTCTCCGGTGATGGTATCTATCGTATTGTGCCGCTCAACCTTGGATTTGATCCTCACGGCTTCTTTCATGCGGGAATAGGCCAGTTCCTTTACCTTGGCTTTCAGCGCTTCGTTTACAACCGGGGGAAGAACCTCACGCTTGGCAACGCCGGCTTTTTCGGCCAGTTCCACCTGGGCGGCCAAAAGACCCTGAATGGCTGCGTGACCGAAGAAAATGGCCTCCAGCATATCCTCTTCCGAAACCTCTGCTGCGCTTCCTTCAACCATGATGATGGCGTCTTTGCTTGCTGCCACAACTATTTCTATGTCGCTCTTCTCCATCTCCTCGAAACCAGGATTGGCGACGAAACGGCCGTCGATCCTGCCCACCTTCACCCCGGCGATCGGCCCCTGGAAGGGGATGTCCGAAACCATCAGGGCAGCGGAAGCGCCAACCATGGAGAGAATACCCGGATCATTGTCCTTGTCGGCAGAGATGACCGTGGCCATGATCTGGGTGTCATTGAGGAAATTATCCGGAAAGAGCGGTCGGATCGGACGGTCGATGAGCCTGCAGGTCAGGGTCTCGTTGTCTGAAGGACGCGCTTCACGTTTGAAGAACCCGCCGGGAATCTTGCCCCCGGCATATGCTTTTTCCTGGTAATTGACGGTAAGGGGAAAGAAATCCTGCCCTTCCTTGGCAGTTTTGGTGGCAACTGCTGTCACCAAAACCCTGGTATCGCCGCTGCTGACAACCACGGCGCCACTGGCCTGTTTGGCCATCTTGCCTGTTTCTATGGTGATGGTTCTTCCACCACATTCAACCTGTACTTTAGTTTCCATTTTCGTTCGGTCTCCTAGCCTTTTCGTTGACTGTTGGGGCCGCCGATAAAGAAGTCATTGAAAACCGCTGCGGATGTTTTTCACAACCGGTCAATGACTTGTTTATCCACGCCCCCAACAAAATAAAAGGGCCATTACAGCCCATTTTGAGAGAAAAAATAAAGGCAATATACCCCGGAAGAGGTATACTGCCTTCTCTTACCTTCTTATACCAAGCTTTTCAATAATGCTTCTGTATCTTTCCACATCTTTCTTCTTGAGGTAATCAAGCAGTCCCCTTCTTTGACCGACGATCTTCAGAAGCCCACGACGGCTGTGGTGATCCTTTTTGTGGGTCTTGAAGTGCTCAGTCAGATAGGTGATGCGCTCGGTGAGGATTGCTATCTGAACCTCCGGAGACCCGGTATCGCTGTCATGGAGTTTGTACGCACCTATGATTTCCTGTTTCTTGTCCGTTGCCAACATTTACTACACCCCCTTTGTCTTTGAGATTAGGATTTTAGCTTGATTTACAAGCAACATATAGGATTAAGCTAGATACTATTACCACAAACCCTTTGATCTGTAAAGGAATTATCAAGATTAAATACCCTGGAAAGCCTAAAAGACAACTGTTCCCCGGTGCCTGGCGGAAGTACTGCCTCGGCTACTGCCAAAAGCCCCCCGCCGATGGACAGCCGGACCAGTTGACCATGGCCTATTTCGTCGGGGATCGTCAGAAAATCGTTATCTGCAGGGGCAATGCCGCACATCACCCTGGCTGCACCCTTTTCCGATAAAACAAGGTCTGGTAAATGGGCAAGAGCGGCATAGGGAGAGACCAGTCCCACAGCATTTACGCCCAGTTTAAGACGCTCCTGCAGAAGATCGGGAGTAACGGCATCCTGAATGGTAAACGGGCCGCTCGTGGTTCGGCGAAGTTGCACCAGGTGAGCGCCGCAACCAAGCTTCAGACCGATATCGTGGGCCAGGGTCCTCACATAGGTACCGCGGGAACACCTGACGGTGAAACTCACCTGGGGGAGATTCATCCGGTCAATGACCAGGGAAAATATTTCTATTCCCCTAGCCTCACGTTCCACCTCTGTTCCCTGCCTGGCCAGTTTGTACAGGGGAACGCCATTTTTTTTCAGGGCGGAGAACATGGGGGGCAGCTGGCTCTGCTTACCGACCATGGAAAGACATACTTCCGCGACGGCCTGTTCTGTTATGGCCGAACAGTCACTGCTGCTGGTAACGTTACCGGTGCAATCCTGGGTATCGGTAGCTGTACCCAGCATCATCACCGCCTGGTACTCCTTGACCCCTTCGTCCAGAAAGGTAATGGCCTTGGTACCTTCACCAAGGGCCACCGGTAGTACACCCGTGGCGAAAGGATCGAGGGTGCCGGTATGACCGACCTTCTTCTGTCCGGCCATCCGGCGCACCATGCCGACCACGTCGTGGGATGTCACGCCGATTGGCTTGTCAACTACGATAAAGCCATCGATCATTTGCGAAGGAATTTTTCAAGAAGGGTGAACACCTTCTCTTTGACGACTGGCAGCGAACCTTCAATGGTGCAACCGGCAGCGTTGTGGTGTCCCCCGCCGGAAAAGGCAGCGGCAAGAGCCGAAACATCCACCTTGCCCTTGGAACGGAAGCCGACCTTGAACAGCCCGTCTCTGATCTCCCGGAAGAAGATGGCCACCTCGACCCCCTTGATCGAGCGGGGATAGTTGACGAAGCCGTCGGTCAGCTCGGCATTGGCATTGCATTTTTGGTACATGTCCAGGGTGACGGCGATGGATGCATAATCGCCAAAAGGTGAAAACGACAGGGTGGCCAGTGCCATGGCAAGAAGTTGCAGGCGGTTCTGTGGCTGACTCTCATAGAGCTTTTCAGCCACATCCCAGGCATTGATTCCCTTTTCAACCATTTTGGCAGCAATGGCAAAGGCTTCAGGATTGGCATTGGAGTAACGGAAGGAACCGGTATCGGTAATTACTGCAGTATAGATGCAGAGAGCGATATCGTAATCCATCTCGTGACCTGCCGCTTCTATGATGCGGTAGACAAGGGCACCGGTTGCACAGGCAGTCGTGTCCACATAATTGATTTCGCCGAAATCTTCACAGTTAAGGTGATGATCAATGTTGATGAACTTGCCGATGGTCCGGCAATCGGTAATGGCTTTGCCGGCACGCCTGAATTCACCCACGTCCAGGACAAAGCAGGCGTCGAATGAACGGTCGGGAAGCTCCTGGACGACCCTTTCGGCCATTGGCAGGAACTGGTAGACATCGGGCACCGGATCGCAGAGATAAACGGTTACATCCTTGCCGAGGCAGGTTAAATAGCGAGCCAGGGCCAGACTTGAACCGACGGCGTCGCCATCGGGACTTTCATGGGTGGTAATGAGGAACGAATTCAGGGCTGCAATTTCTTCAGCTATTCTCTTTATCATTATCATCGTGTTCCGGTGAGCCGATTTCCTTGAGTATCGATTCAATGCGTGAGCCATATTCCACTGATGCATCGTATTTGAAGACAATGTCCGGGACATAGCGCATGCGGAAGCTTTTTCCCATCTCCTTGCGGATAAAGCCCCGGGCGCTGTTCAGCCCCTGCTCAGTAGCCTTCTTTTCTTCATCGCTGCCGATTACCGTAAAGTATATGGTGGCAAGGTGCATGTCATCGGTCACCTTCACCCCGGTAATAGTGACAAAGCCGATCCTCGGGTCTTTGAGTCCCTTGACCAGCAACTCGGAGACCAGCTCATGGACCGCTTCTGCTACTTTTTCAGAACGTTTGAACAACCTTGAACTCCTCTGTTTGTCTCTGGTGAATCTCTCAGAGCTTGGTGGCAACCTTCTCCATCTCGAAGGATTCTATGATGTCGCCCACCTTGATATCATTGTAGTTTTCGATGGAAATGCCGCATTCGTAGCCCGAGGCAACCTCTTTAACATCGTCCTTGAAGCGGCGCAGGCTGCCCATTTTCCCTTCGAAAACCACCACGTTGTCACGAAGCAGGCGGACTTGGGAATTTCTGATCATTTTACCGTCCAGGACATAAGAACCGGCAACGGTGCCGTGTTTAGGCACTGAGAAGGTTTCCCTGACCTCGGCGCGGCCAAGGAATTTTTCCCTCAGGGTCGGCTCAAGCAGGCCTTCCATGGCCTTTTTGATATCATCCACGGCATCATAGATGATGTTATAGAGGCGGATATCGACCCCTTCCTTCTCTGCAAGTGCCTGTGCCTTGACCTCGGGTCGGACGTTGAAGCCGAGGATGATGGCGTTGCTTGCCGTTGCCAGGTTGACATCGGTCTCGGTAATGGCGCCGACCGAAGCGTGAATGACATTGAGACGGATGGCATCGGTGGAAAGTTTGCGCAGGGATTCTGATACAGCTTCCACCGACCCCTGGACGTCACCCTTGACGATGGTATTGAGATCCTTGACCTCGCCCATCTGGATTTTTTCGTAGAGCTGTTCCAGAGACAGCTTGCTGTGTTTGGCAAGCTCGGTTTCCCGGACCTTCTGCTGGCGGAGGCTGGCGATCTCCTTGGCCTGCTTTTCATCGGCCAGGGCCACAAAAACATCGCCGGCATCGGGTACGCCGGTAAAGCCGATCACTTCCACCGGCATTGAGGGACCTGCTGAGAGCACTTTTTCGGCGCGGTCGTTCTGCATGGCCCGTACCCTGCCGAAATGAATACCGGCAACAAAGTAATCACCCACCTTGAGGGTACCTTCCTGAACCAGTACGGTTGCCACCGGGCCACGCCCCTTATCCAGCTTGGCTTCAACGATGGTTCCACGGGCGGCCTTATCTTCGTTGGCCTTCAGCTCCAGCACGTCGGCCTGAAGCAGTACCATCTCCAGCAATGTGGGAAGATTTACCCTCTTCTTGGCGGATACATCGACAAAAATGGTTTCTCCACCCCACTCCTCGGAGACGAGCCCAAGTTCCATCAGTTCCTGTTTGACCCGTTCCGGTTTGGCTTCCGGCTTGTCGATCTTGTTGACGGCAACAATTATGGGAACGCCTGCAGCCTTGGAGTGATTGACAGCCTCTCTGGTCTGGGGCATGACCCCGTCGTCCGCCGCAACGACCAGGATGACGATGTCGGTAACCTTGGCTCCACGGGCACGCATGGCGGTAAATGCCTCGTGACCCGGAGTATCGAGGAAGGTTATTTTGCGGCCATTGAGGGTAACATCGTAGGCGCCGATATGCTGGGTGATGCCCCCGGCCTCGCCGGCGATGACGTTGGTCTGACGGATAGCATCCAGAAGTGATGTCTTGCCGTGGTCGACGTGACCCATGATGGTAACCACGGGCGGCCTCTTGACCAGGCTCTCCGGAGTATCAGGCGTCGACTCGAGAATTTCATCTATGTCCAAGGCCACATTTTCGATCTCATAACCGAAATCGGTGGCAAGGATGGTGGCAGTGTCAAAGTCAAGGGCATGGTTGATGGTGGCCATGACCCCCATCTTCATCAGGGCGCGGATAAGATCATTGGCCTTGATTCCCATACGTTTGGCGAGCTCGCCGACGGTGATGGTCTCAGATATTTTGATGATCCTCTTGATGGCCTTTGGAACAGTAATCTCCGTCTTCTTGCCGATCTGGATCTTTTCGGCCTGCCTCTTCTTACCTTTTCCCCTGGGCCCCGGTTCGAAGACCCTCTCATGTTTTTCGAACAGCTCGGTTTTTTTGAATTCTTCCTTGCGCTTGGGTACAGCGGCACCTGCAGGACCTTTTTTACCGGCGCCGGCGACTTCTTTCCCTTTGCGCCCTTTTCTCCTGTCTTCACCAGCGGGTGGCATTTCCAATGGCACGACAGGAGCCGGCCTCTCAGGTCCACGGGCTTGCCCGGGTCTTTCAGGGCCACGGGTGACAGGTCGTTCGGTGTAGCCAGGTCTCGGTCCCTCCGGTCGCTGACCTGCAGGCCGCGGTCCGGCGGGACGATATCCGCCTTCCGGTCGTTGCCCGGGTCTCTGGCCTTCGGGCCGCTGGCCAGGGGCTGGTCTTTCGGCAGAGGGCCGTGCTTCTGGCCTTTCAACGACCCGTGCAGTCGGCTGGGCTTCACGTTGCACCGGTGGTTTCGCCCTCTGGGTCAATCCGGGAATTTCCACCCTGCCAAGGATCTTCGCCTTGTTTGCAGTGGCCCTCTCCGGTACCGCCTCCTCTGTTGCGATCTTGACAGGTTCTGCAGCCTGTACAGGAGCCTCAGGAGCAGGAGCTTCCTCTACCCTGGCTTTTTCGGCAACTTTCTCAGTGGTCACTTCTGCCGGTGCAGGTTCCGCCTTTGGCTCGACGGGAGGTTCTTCGGCAACAGCTTCCACAACCTTGGCCCGGCGACGGATCAGGGTGGGCTTGACACGAACTTCTTCCTGGGAGACTTCCTTGACAGTAGCCGGGGCACTCAGCTTCTTAATGTCGGCATCATCAATGGCTGCCATGTGGTTTTTCACTTCCACACCTACCGCAGCCAACTTCGCCATCAGTTCCTTATTATCGATGCCCATTTGCTGTGCCAGCTCGTATACACGGGTTTTACTCATCTACTATCGTCCCTCCTCGAAGAAGTTCCTCAACTTTGCTGTCTCCTGCTTGAGTGGGCCAATGAAACCGCCCACCTGGATTGCCACTACAACTCTCATTTCCTTGCCGATCAATGCACCTAACTTCTCTTTATCAAAAAGGGTGCAGTATTCAACCCCGTTTCTTTCAGCCTGGGTTTTTACCTTCTGTCCAATATCCGCGGAGATGTCCGAGGCGATGAAAAGAAAGCCGGGCAGGCGGTCTTTCATCCGCTCCAGAACCATATCCGTTCCAGAAGAAACCTTGCCAGCCTTGTTAGCCAGTGAGAGGTAGGAAGCTATCCGCTCCTCCATCCTGGTCCTGAGCTGATTCACCAGCCCTGCAGCATCGCCCCCCCTGACCTCCCCCTTGAATGCGCGGCTGAATTGTTTTTTTTCAGCAGCACCCTTCACACAGGATACGGCCATGCAGGTGTAAGCACCCCGACCGGGAAGCTTGGCCAAAAGGTCGGGAACCAGCAGACGGTCCGGCGACAGAACAAAGCGAAGCAACTCTTGTTTGCCTCTGGTGGTCCTGCAAAAAATGCAGGTTCTTTCCGGACCGGTTTCAACCATGGGCAGACTTCTGATTATCACTCCTCCGATTCTTCGGTAGGAGCAATCTCCTCAGGGGTTTCTTCTTCAACGGCCTCTTCTTCGGTGCCGTCGTAGGAGGCAAACTGCAGCAGTTCGGCTTCGGCTACGCGGGTCTCGCTCTTTATGTCGATCCTCCAGCCGGTAAGCTTTGCCGCCAGGCGCACATTCTGTCCCCGCTTGCCAATGGCAAGTGACAACTGGTCGTCGGCAACGACTATCTCCATGGCCCGATTGTCTTCATCCACGTAGACCTTGGAAACGACTGCCGGAGCCAGGGCATTACAGGCAAAACGTGCCACATCCTCGGACCAGGGAATTATATCGATCTTTTCTCCACGAAGTTCGGACACCACATTCTGCACCCTGCTGCCGCGCATACCTACACAGGCGCCAACCGGATCCACATCCGAATCGTGGGAATAGACTGCTATCTTCGCCCGGCTGCCCGGTTCCCTGACAACATTCTTTACCTCGACGATCCCCTCTGCAATTTCCGGCACCTCAGCCTCGAACAATTTGGCCAGCATCATTGGATGGGTACGGGAAAGAAGAATCTGCGGCCCTTTGGTGGTCATTCTGATCTCGGTAATGAGTGCCTTGACGCGGTCCCCTTGACGATATACCTCCCGCGGAGCCTGCTCCTTATGCGAAAGCAGTGCCTCGGCGCGACCTAGATCCACCACCAGATCCCCCTTTTCAAAACGACGGACCACGCCATTGATAACCTCTCCCTGGCGCTCCTGAAATTCATTGAAGATAGTCTCCCGTTCCGCTTCACGCACCTTCTGGATAATGACCTGCTTAGCAGTCTGGGCAGCGATACGGCTGAAACCGCTGGCATCCATCTTCATCCCGAGAGAGTCCCCTACTTCCACTTCAGGGTCGATCTCCCGCGCCTCGTCAAGGTCGATCTCCTTATAGGAATCCTGCACCTCATCAACAACGGTCACAAACTCGAACAATTCCACTTCACCGATCTCGGGATTGTAATGGGCCTCAAGGTCACGGGTGTTGCGGAATTTTTTGTTGGCAGCGGTCAGAACAGCCTGCTCAAGAGCCTCCAGCACCACATCTTTATCAATCCCCTTTTCTTTTACGATCTGATCGATAGTATGCTTGAGGTTGAAGTTCGTTTCCACGTTTCTATCTCCTTAATACCTGCTTGATATAGATTATTTCACTGAATCAGAATTCGAATTCCAGATTGGCTTTGGCAATTTTATCCAGGGGGATGACGGCACTTTGTCCTTCCTTCAGGGCAATATGCACCTGTCCCTCCTTGAGGCCTTTCAGTTCGCCGAGAAAGGTTTTTCGCTTGTTACCTGCATCGTCGGCCAGGGCTTCGAAAGTTCTTATCTTTACCAGCCTACCCGCGTATTTCTCGTAATCTGAACCCTTTTTCAGGGGGCGATCCAGACCGGGGGAAGACACTTCAAAACGATAATGACCGGTGATGATATCTTCTACTTCGAGAATTTGTGACAAATCCCGGCTGACCGATTCGCAGTCGTCGAGGGTAACTCCCCCCTCCTTGTCGATAAAAAGCCGCAGCACCAGTTCTCTTCCCTCGTGCTTATATTCAAGCTCGACAAGTTCCATGCCCAGAGAGGACAGCACCTGTTCTGCAAGTTCGGTTACCCGGGAGACCACATCGACTTTTGCCATAATTTTCCCATAAAAAAAAGTGAGCCGGAGGAGCTCACTTTCAGTGAACATTTACTTGTGATCTTCTCTTTATCATGCAGATGGCCAAAAGGCAAGCATTTATTTTAGAAAATTTTATCGCATAACTCCTCTTCCCAACGGTCTTCTGCTTGCATTGACGAAAAAGCGTTTCACGGTAGTATTTGATAGAAACTGCTGGTTTTCATTAGTCAAAAGATATAACATAGGGCGAGTATGAATTGCAGCACATGAATTAAAGGCAAACAAGCCCACTCGCCAATACGGAAGTACTGAGGAAATCGCATGAAATTACGTGTACTGGGTTGTGCCGGGGCTGAGTTCCCCCATTTTCACCCCTCGGCATTTCTGGTGGATGACAGCCTGTTGCTCGATGCAGGCACCATTGGCGCAGTGCTTTCAGAACATGAACAATGGGCGATTGCACGGATATTCATTACCCACGCTCATCTGGACCATATCCGTGGCATCCCCATGCTTGCCGACAACATCGTCATCAAGGAACTCAACAAGAGCCTGACTATTCACGGCATCAGGGAAACCATTGAATCACTGAGTACACACCTTCTCAACGATGTGATCTGGCCCGATTTCAGCAAGATTCCGTCCACCCATCCGGTCATACGATACAACCCGATTGTTCCGGAGGTGGAGCTGGAAGTCGGCGGGTACAAGATCATGGCGGTCGAAGTCAATCACACCGTACCTGCGGTGGGATACATTGTCCGCAAAGGTAACAAGTCCATCATATATACCGGTGATACCGGCCCCACGGACAGGCTCTGGGATTTCACAGACAACATTTCAGCTCTTATTGTCGAAGTATCCTTTCCCAATGAAATGGAAAAGCTGGCGCTTCTGACCAGACATCTCACGCCAGCCCTGCTTGCCACAGAACTTAAGAAGATCAAAAATCTGCCGCCACGCATCCTGATCACCCACCCGAAACCACAGCACTACGACAAAATAGCATCCGAACTTGACGATCTGGGCGTGGAACAGATCGAGCTGCTGCGTGACGGCAATATCTATGAATTCTGACAGCGTGCCCCACCGATGATCACAGCCCTTGGCAAATGGATACTGAAACTGCTGCTGACCGGGATGGGACTTGTTGAAACCATCATCCAGGCCTTCAGGAACTTGTTCCTCTCCTTTAAACAGGGCAGACGTCCGATCATGGCTGTACTGCGAAAACAGATTTATTTCACCGGCCTTGAATCGTTGAAAGTTATTGTCATCATCTCGGTAACGATCGGCATTGTCATCATCACCCAGATAATCAGCCTGGTCGGGGCGAACGAGACACTGACCGGACGCGTTCTGGTGTGGGTGATTATCAGAGAGCTGGGCCCTGTGTTGACGGCCATCATTATCATTGCCAGAAGTGGCACTGCTATCGCCACAGAACTTGGCTACATGAAGATCAACAATGAGATTGAAAGCATCGAATCCCTGGGGATTCCTGCTGACCGTTACCTTATAATGCCCAGGATCATCGGCGTAACCACATCTGTAGTAATACTGACGATCTATTTTGAGATTGCCGCCATATTGGGAGGTTTTATTGTCGCTGCAATCGGCTGGCATGTCCCTTTCGACAAATTCGCCCAGAGCATATTCTCAATACTGACCATCAAAGAGCTGGGGATGTCTTTCATCAAGAGCCTGTTTTTCGGTCTTTTTCTCTCTGCCGCCTGTTGCAGACACGGACTCGGCGTAGGGAAAAGTGCGACACAGATTCCCCAGGCGGCGACTAAGGGGGTCATGCAGAGTCTCTTTCTCGTATTCGTGCTTGATGGTGTCATAACGCTGATATCTCTTTTATAAAGTGCAAATACATCAATTATGGACAATGTGCCTGAGATAATAAAAGCTGAGAAGATCGCGTGGAGCGACCTGCTGTATGATGTCTCTTTTTCAGTAACAAAAGGATCCATGACCGTCATCATCACTGCCAAGGAAGAAGTTGATGCCTGGCTGGCAAGGCTGATCCTTGGTTTCATCGATCCGGACCGGGGAGAATTTTCCGTCTTCGGCAACACCCCGTCTTCCTTGACCGGGAACAAGCTGTATGAATTTCGAAAACGGATCGGCCTTGTCTATGCCAACGGTGGTCTCATCTCGAATCTGAAAATATGGGAAAACGTCACCCTGCCCCTTTCATACATGACCAGACTGAACGACGCCGAGATTGAAAAGATTGGTAGTTCTGCTCTGAAAAGGGTGGGTTATCCGGGAAAGTTGATGCAACTGCCCGGTCACACGCCGTTCCATCATAAAAAAATGGCAGGTTTTGCCAGGGCCATGCTCATGGATCCTGAACTGATGGTCTATGAATCCCCACTTCTGGGGCTTAACCATGAGGAAAGACGTCTTTATATAAATACAGCCATGGAATTCCATGGGGAAAAAGACGGGAGAACCTCCCTTTTCATCTCATCCAGCCCTGATATCCTTCCCATGATGAAGGCTGCCAGGGTCATCCACATAAATCAGGGACTGCTCTCATGATAAAAGAAGAAGATGTCCGTTTCAAACATCTGGAAAAGAAGATCGGGCTGTTTGCAGCTATTGCCATAGTAGGCGCATTGGCAGTCGTACTGTTCATTGGGGCCGACAAGGACCTTCTCACCCCCAAGTACAAGCTGAAGTTTACTACTGGAAAGGGCACCGGCTTCGCCAAAGGAATGCCCGTGAAACTTTCGGGGTTCAGGATAGGGCGCATCAAAAGCATAAACCTCAACGAACAGGCTATGGTTGATATCGAGATAGAGGTTAACAAGAAATATCAAAAATGGATCAAGAGCGATTCCAGTGCAAGACTGGTAAAGGAAGGGCTGGTTGGTGACAGCATCATCGAGGTAACAGCAGGTTCCGCCAAGGCAATGGTCCTCAAGAACGGCGATACGATAAATTTTGAAAAAAGCAAAGGCCTGGAAGAAGTTGCCAATGATATAGCCGAAGAGGTCAAGCCGGTGTTGATTGAGGTCAAGGAAATCATCAGCTATATCAATGATCCCAATGGTGATATCAAGCAGTCGCTGGGCAATATAAAGCTGCTGACTCAGCAGTTGCAGGATACCAGGGAAAAGGTGGACGACCTGCTCGTCTCCTCCAGGGATAATGTCAGCTCCCTGACCAAAAGCGGAGTCGATGTTCTGAACAATACCAACGCCAAGGTTTCAGCCCTGGGTCCTACCCTGGAAAAGGTGGACAGGTCAATGGCCAATTTGGAAAAA
Source organism: Geotalea daltonii FRC-32 (assembly GCF_000022265.1). NCBI lineage: Bacteria > Pseudomonadati > Thermodesulfobacteriota > Desulfuromonadia > Geobacterales > Geobacteraceae > Geotalea > Geotalea daltonii. Next base: position 2,952,300 of record NC_011979.1, on the reverse strand, counting down.
AGCCTTCCCCCATTACTGCAAAAGGTCGATGCAAGCATGGATCATCTGGAAAAGACCACGCTGCAGTTGCAGAAAACATCGGAAAAAGCCATGCCGAGGGTTCCGAAGCTGATAAACAAGGCTGAAGACGTCATGGAGGGGGCAGATACGGTGCTGAATGCCGTTAAGGATATGTGGCCATTTAAAAATCACGTCCCGGCTGCGGATCAACGTCAGTTTGTCCCAGGTGACAGCCATGATTAGCCCCAGAATATTCACCTTCTGTTATATCGTGCTTTTACTCTTGGTATTTATCGGTCCCGGTTGCAGTAAGGACCTGCCGCGTCTGTCAGGGCCTCAGCTGGAGGCTGTCAATCACAACCTGCGAGGGATCAAGGCCGAGGCCCGGGGAAACCACGAGCTGGCCCTGGAAGAGTTTAGTGAATCACTGAGAATAAACGGGTCCGTCGATAATACGGAAGGCAAGTTAGTGGCACTGGTGAACATCTCCAGGGTCAATCGCCACACGGGAGATGCAGACTCGGCCCTGAAAGCAGTAAATCAGGCACTGGAACTGGTAACGCCTAAATCAGATATCTTTTCTGAAGTAGCCTTCGAAAAAAGTAGCGTCGAACTCCAGTTGAAGAACCTGGCCGGCGCACAGGAATGGGCAGCAAAGTCAATTGCGGCAGCAACTGGCAGCAAGACAACGGCGGCAACCAACCTGCTTGCCAGGATACTGTACTTGGGAAAACAGCATGATGCGGCAAAAGAGCAGGCTGATAAGGCGCTTATTTTAAGTAGAAATAACAGCCAGACAGAAGAAGAGGCGAATGCGCTACGCCTTTTGGGCATTCTTCATTCAAACAGTAAACGCACCACTGAAGCTCTTGATGCTTTTGGCAAGGCTCTCCAACTGGACAAGACTCTCGGCAAAAGTCGAAAAATCGCCGCTGATCTGCGTGGTATTGCCGATGTTTATGCTTATACGAATAGTAATGCAGAAGCCATCTCCTTCTACGGACGTGCCCAGAGCGTAAGCATGAACGATGGAGATCGGCAAGCGGCGGCAGAAGACCTGCTCCTCATGGCCAGGCTCCATGACAAGATGGGTAACCATAAGAAATTCCGGCAGCTCATGGAAGAGCGGGAATCACTGCTCAAGGAGACAGAAAAACAATAATTTCGGCCACAGGAATAAAAACGGCCTTGCAACCCTTCACTTTTCGCCTCTTACCTGCTAAGATGCCTGGATTCAATGGCTACACAATCAATTTCCACAGAGAGAACAAGACCATGAAATACATCAGCACCAGGGGAAATATCGCCCCGGTTGGCTTCAAAGACGCTGTAATGATGGGCCTTGCCACAGATGGCGGCCTCCTTCTACCTGAACGTTTTCCGGTCATAGACGACGGAACCCTTTCTGCATGGCGTTCTCTCCCCTACCGTGAACTGGCATTTCAGGTAATCTCCCGCTTTGTGGACGATATTCCCGCCGCCGACCTGAAAAACCTCATCGATAAATCATATGACAGCTTCGCCCACGAAGAAATCACCCCGGTCGTAGCCAAAAACGGCGTCCATATCCTGGAGCTTTTCCATGGACCTACCCTGGCCTTCAAGGATGTTGCCCTTCAGCTTCTCGGCAACCTTTTCGAATATCTGCTGAAAGAGAGCGGCAGAAAAATGAACATCGTCGGTGCCACCTCCGGCGATACGGGAAGCGCTGCCATCTATGGCGTCAGGGGCAAGGAAAACATCAATATCTTCATCCTCCACCCATACGGCAAGACTTCTCCCATTCAGGCGCGGCAAATGACCACCGTTCTTGACGCAAATGTCTTCAACATCGCGGTCAATGGCACCTTCGATGACTGCCAGAATATTGTCAAGGACCTGTTCAACGACCTTCCCTTCAAGGAACAGTATGCCTTGGGCGCCGTTAACTCCATTAACTGGGCACGGGTCCTGGCCCAGGTCGTCTACTATTTCTACGCATGGTTCCGGGTAACCGATTCCCAGGAAAGCCCGGTGGTTTTTTCCGTTCCCACCGGCAATTTCGGCGATATCTTTGCCGGATATGTGGCAAAACGTATGGGACTCCCCATAGCAAAACTGCTGCTGGCAACCAATGAGAACAACATTCTTACCCGTTTCATCAATGATGGCGACTACTCCAAAGGATCGGTAGTCCAGACGGTCTCTCCATCCATGGACATTCAGGTGGCATCCAACTTCGAGCGCTACCTTTACTACCTGTTCGATGAAAGCCCTGCCCGGGTCCGCGAATGTTTCAGTCAATTTGCCGCAACAGGCAGGATGACCTTTACTGCCGAAGAATTGGAGAGGGTGCGCAAAGACTTTGCTTCCCGCTCTGTCAACGAAGAGGAAACCCTTGAAACCATTGCCGCATTTCACTTGGAAACTTCCTATATCCTGGATCCCCATACCGCGGTCGGGGTCAAGGCCGCTCAGGATTGCGCCGCAGGCAGCACAGTAGTATGCCTGGCTACGGCCCACCCGGCCAAATTTGCCGAAGCAGTAGAAAAGGCCACCGGCAATCGCCCTCCCCTGCCAGGCTCCCTGGAAGGGATAGAACAGCTGCCGACCCGTTGCGAAGTTATGCCTGCGGACCGGGCAACAATACAGAACTACGTGGCTGAGAAGGCTCTTTAAATAAGTAATGACAAGAGAACCCCGTCTTTCCAGGCGGGGTTTTTCATTTCCAATTCTTTAATGGTGTTATTTAAAACAAGATATTGACTTAAGGTAACCAGACAATCCATGGTACTGAACTGGAAAGACATAGATACGGTCCTGCTGGATATGGACGGAACCCTCCTGGACCGCCATTTCGACGATCATTTCTGGCTGGAACATGTGCCGAGACGTTATGCCGACAAGCACGGTATTGCGCTGAAAGATGCCAAGGCCATGCTAATCAGCCGTTTCCGCTCCCAGGAAAACACCCTCAACTGGACCGACCTGGATTACTGGACCGAACAGCTAGGTCTGGATATACCGCTGCTGAAGGAAGAGGTGGATCATCTTATCGCCGTCCACCCCTTTGTCGTCGAGTTCCTGCTTTATCTCAGACAGCAGCGCAAGGCCATTTACCTGGTGACCAATGCCCACAGCAAAACTTTGACCCTGAAGATGAGAAAAACCCGCATCGGCTCCTACTTTGACGGCATCATTTCCGCCCACGATCTTGGCCTGCCCAAGGAAGATGCGGCTTTCTGGCCTGCGTTGGCCTCCCGCATCAGCTACGATCCTGAAAGGACGCTACTTGGTGAAGACAGCGAGACAAACTTGTCCACAGCGGCCCAGTACGGCATCAAATATCTGATCTACGTAAGCCGTTTCAGTTCCGCCCTCACACCGAAACCCTCTGCCAACTTCTCATCCATTCACTATTTCAGCCAGCTGATCCCCAAGGAAGGTTCTACGGGGGTGGATCTGGCAAAGATAAAGATGTTGCCGCCTGATTTTATTTGAACGGAATCACCTCCAGCTTGCCGAAATCTCCCCTCTCTAATTTCAAGGCGCGACGTTCAAACTCGATCTCGTTGGGGTCATGACGGTCGATCCGACGGTTTTCCAAAACTTGCTGGACGATAAAAGCGACACCCAAAAAAGATGCCAGCCTGTATCTGCGCGTCATCAGGAAGCCCAGACCACTCCCCAGCAACATGAGCGCTGTGGAAGTCATCGCCATGTCCAGGCCTCGCTCCATGTTTAAATGCCTTAGTTTTCCTTTGATATTAGGCAGTTGATCCCGGTTGAAATTAAGTGGCTTGTCGCTGTTCGGCTCTATATCTGCCCTTTTCCGTTTGTTTGCACGAAAACGATTGAAAAAACCCGCGTTAAGTAGCATTGTTAACCTCCTTTGAGGTATCGCCTTTGGTCACAAGTTGTTATTATTAATCTTAACAGCCATCTTTCCATCCTCAAGGCTGGCATTCTTTGCCTTCTTTAAGCACAAAAAAAAACCGCCCGTCGGCAGGTGGCCGAACAGGCGATTGGGGTGCAATCCAAATGGAAGATGACCTATTCCAGGTTATCCTCTATTCTGATGACGTTGCTCTTTTCTTTGATAACGTCAAAGGTGTCGATCACTGAAAGCGCCTTGCGTATATCCATTTCCCGGGCTTCATGGGTCATGATGACGATAGGTACGGTGCAATTGGTGCTCCGCGCCGTCTGCATCATGGACTCGATGCTGATGTTATTGTCACCCAGCGCCCCCGAAATCTTGGCCAGAACCCCCGGTCTGTCAAATGCATTGAAACGGATGTAATATTTGCTGGTGATCTCTCCCATGGGCTTTATGGTAAGGTTCTTCACCTTGTCGTCACCAAAACCCAGAGGAGCTGAGCGTCTGGAGATTCCTGCCACAAGGTTTCGGGCGATATCTGCCACATCGCCGATTACTGCGCTGGCAGTGGGTTCCATCCCGGCACCGCGCCCGTAGAACATAACCGGGCCCACGAAGTCACCTGACAACCTGATGCCGTTGAAGACACCGTTCACATCCGCCAAGGGATAATTTACCGGAATCATTGTCGGATGTACCCTGGCCTCGATGCGTTCACCATCACGCTTGCCGATGGCCAGCAGCTTGATCTTGTAGCCGAAGTCCCTGGCAAAATTGATATCGACCGCTGCAATGGAGCTTATTCCCTCAGTGGAGACCTCTTTCAGATCAACCCTGGTGCCGAAACAAAGGGAAAGGAGAAGGCACAGCTTATGGGCGGTATCGATCCCTTCCACATCAAAGGTGGGATCAGCCTCTGCATAGCCCAGCTGCTGGGCGTTTTTCAGTACTTCGGCGAAGTCGGCCCCTTCCTGTGTCATTCTGGTGAGGATGTAATTGCAAGTGCCGTTGAGAATACCGAGCACGGTGCTGAAATTGTTGCCGGCCAGGTTTCCCCTGATGGAAGAGAGGACTGGTATTCCGCCTCCTACTGCAGCCTCGAAAAGGACCTCTACTCCTTTCTTTTCGGCAGCGGCGTATATCTCCTCGCCGTGTACTGCAAGAAGAGCCTTGTTAGCGGTGACGATATGCTTGCCGTTGGCAATGGCCTTGAGGACAAAACTGCGGGCAGGTTCGTAACCGCCGATCAATTCGATGACTATGGCTATTTCCGGATCACACAGGACCTCGTCCACATTGGTAGTGAGAACTCCAGGCTCCACCTCCACGCCACGATCGGTACTGATGTCCAGATCGGCGATCTTTTTCAGGAAGAGTCTTGTTCCGAGTTTTTCCTCCAGAAGGCTGCCATTTTTATCCAGCAATTTGACGACACCAGCACCAATGGTGCCGAAGCCGATCAGACCAATCTTGATCTCGTTCATATTCCCTCGCTAACAGATAACATATCTTGCCACTGCACGTCATTCCTTGTCGGGCAACGATGACGCTATTTCATCAAGTATGCCGTTGATAAAGGCTGGTGAGTCTTCGGCACCGAATTTTTTCGCCACTTCAATCGCTTCGTTGATGGTAACGTTCTTCGGTATATCCGGCCGGTAAAAAAGCTCGAATACGGCAAGCCGCAGGATATTCAGGTCCACTTTCGCCATTCTGGCTATGGACCAGTTCTTGGATTTCTCTTCGATTTTGCGGTCGATCGCCTCGCTGTTGGAGAGTACCCCATTGACCAGTTCGGTGGCAAAGGTAAAGGATCGTCCATGGACATCCAGGGAGGGTTCCGAACCATCGGCAAAATTATCCATGATCTTCTTCAGAGCAAAAGTTCCGCCGAGGGATTCCGCATCGGATGAATAAAGTGCCTGCAGGGCAAGCTCACGCCCTTCTCTTCTGCTGCTCACTACTTTATCCCCTTGAACAGATTGGCCGTTTCAATTGCCGTCATGGCTGAATCGAAGCCCTTGTTGCCGGCCTTGGTACCTGCCCTCTCCACGGCCTGCTCGATTGTGTCGGTGGTAAGAACGCCGAAGGCGACCGGAACGCCGCTGTCCAGTGAGACATGGGCAACACCCTTGGAAACCTCGGCAGCCACATAATCAAAGTGTGGTGTTGCCCCACGGATGACTGCGCCGAGGCAAATGATGGCGTCGTATTTGCCAGTTGCAGCCATTTTCTTGGTGGCCAGGGGAATTTCAAAGGCACCGGGGACCCGGGCAACCTCTATGTTTTTGTCGTCAGCCCCATGGCGGATCAGGGCGTCCAGCGCACCTTCCAGAAGCCGCTCACCTATGAAGCTGTTGAAACGTCCGACAATGATGCCGAAGCGAAGGCCCTTGGCATCCAATTTTCCTTCTATAAATTTAGGCATGACTCCCTCCGTTTTAATCTCAGATGTTTTCCAGCAGGTGCCCCATTTTTTCCCTTTTTGTCTTCAGATACTTCTTGTTGCTCATGGAAGGGGCAATCTCTATGGGTACCCGCTCAACGATGTTGATACCGTATCCTTCGAGGCCGACTATTTTCTTAGGATTGTTGGTCATCAGCCTGATATTTTTAATCCCGAGGTTGACGAGAATCTGGGCGCCAATGCCATAATCGCGCAGGTCGGCCTTGAAGCCAAGAGCAAGATTGGCCTCTACGGTATCCTTTCCCTGATCCTGGAGTGCATAGGCTTTGAGCTTGTTGATCAGGCCTATGCCACGCCCTTCCTGGCGCATGTAGAGGACAACCCCTTTTCCTTCAGCTTCGACCATTTCCATGGCACGATGCAGCTGTTCGGCACAATCGCAACGGATGCTGGCGAAGACATCTCCGGTAAGGCATTCGGAGTGGACACGGACCAACACAGGCTCGTCACCGCGAATCTCCCCTTTGACCAGGGCAAGATGTTCCAGTTTGTCGATGTCATTTTCGAAGGCAATGGCACTGAATTCACCAAGTTGGCTGGGAAGCCTTACCTCGGCAGCCCTGCGCACCAGCGATTCGTGTTTCAGCCGGTATGCAACCAGGTCGGCAATGGTGCAGACCTTGATACCGTGTTCCTTGGCGAATTTTTTCAGTTCGGGCATTCGGGACATGGTCCCGTCATCATTCATTATCTCGCAGATGACCCCTGCATGTTTAAGCCCGGCCAGCCTGGCCAAATCAACAGAGCCCTCAGTCTGCCCTGCCCTGACAAGAACGCCGCCAGCCTTTGCACGCAAGGGGAAAACATGGCCCGGTCTGGCCAGGTCATCGGCCGATGCATCATCAGCAACCGCCGTTAGTATGGTATGGGCACGATCAGCGGCGGAAATCCCGGTGGTGACCCCCTTCTTCGCCTCTATGGAGACAGTGAAGGCTGTGCCGAATGAGGAGGTATTGGTGGAAACCATGGGCGGTAGATTTAGCTGATCGCATTTGTCCCCGGTCAGGGTCAGGCAGATCAAGCCACGGCCGTATTTGGCCATGAAGTTGATAGCTTCAGGCGTGACCTTTTCAGCCGCCATGGTCAAGTCACCTTCATTTTCCCGGTCTTCATCGTCAACCAGAATAACCATCTTTCCCTGCCTGATATCCTCGATGGCATCCTCTATCTTTGCTACGGTCATAACCAAACCTTCCTTCTTTCAAAGTAATAAAACGACATTATATCGGACAGCATAACCTTATGTCACATAAAGCCGCTTTTTGCAAGCAGTTCCAATGTGATGCCAGTGCTGTCCCCCCTGTCGCGATGCCTCAACAGCCGTTCCACATATTTAGCCAGTATGTCCGTTTCTATATTGACAACATCGCCGGCCTTTTTCCCAGCAAGAGTGGTCTTTGCGAGGGTATGGGGAATGATGTTCACTGAAAAACCGTCATCATCGACGGTATTTACGGTCAGACTTACGCCATCGATGGCAATGGAGCCTTTTGCCGCCACATATCTGAGATATTCTGCCGGCATGCGGAAGAAAAAGACGGTGTTGCCCGAAACAGTGCGTCGATCACGGACCACGGCCAGACAATCCACGTGGCCTGAAACCAGGTGGCCGTCAAGCCGTCCCGAAACGGCAAGAGCACGTTCCAGGTTTACCGGCGTCCCTTTTTTCAGTTCCTTTAGAGAGGTTCTGTTAACTGTTTCCGGCGAAACATCAAAGGAAAAGGTGCCGGCTCCTTTGCCGACGACCGTCAGACAAGCTCCATTTACAGCGATAGAATCGCCTATGGCGATCCGGTCAGATGGAAATGCGGCGGAAACGCTCAAGATACCCGCATTGCTTTTCATCTCCATCCCTGCAACCGTACCGATCTCTTCAATCAACCCTGTAAACATATCTTCTCCGGATACCCCTGCACCAGGATATCGACACCGATTTTCGTCACGGTCACCCATTGAAGCTTGAGCGCATCAGCCATTTTACCTGCCCCATTGCCTGCAAATGGCCCGAGCCCGTCGCCGGCAACCAGTTTGGGGGCATAAAAGAACATGCACTTATCAATGATGCCCTTGCGGAGTGCCTCGCCGGCCAGTTCAGCCCCTCCCTCCAAAAGGACTGACTGCACCCCTCGTTTTCCCAGCTTCGCCATCAGGCAGCACAGGTCGACCCGATCGCCATCTTCGCCGCAAGAAAGCACTTCAGCGCCCAAACCTGCCAAGCGGGAGACCTGTGCCTCATCTGAAGAGATGGTGGCAACGACAGTCTTTGCAGTGGAATCGCAATGCAAAACATGAGCGTCCGGAGGAATTCTCAGCTTTGAATCGACAACAACCCGAAGGGGATTTCTGCCGCCTGGGATCCTGGAAGTCAGAAGAGGATCATCTTTGATGATGGTTCCCACACCCACCATGATAACATCAAGTTCTGATCGAAGTTTATGAACATATCGTCGTGACTTTTCAGACGTTACCCATTTTGAGTCCATCCCGGCAGTGGCAATCTTCCCATCCATGGTCATGGCGGTTTTCAAAATGACAAAGGGAAGTCCGGTAGTCACATGCTTGATGAAGGGTTCGTTAAGGGCGCGGCATTTTTCTTCCAACAGCGGCGCCTCCACCTGAATACCGGCAGCACGCAGCTTTGAAATTCCCTTGCCGCAAACCCTCGGGTTCGGATCGACCATACCCACATAAACGCGGGCAACCTTGGCGGCGATAAGGGCGTCGGCGCACGGCGGGGTCTTGCCGAAGTGGGAGCAAGGCTCAAGCGTGACAAAGACATCGGCACCTTCTGCCAAAGCCCCTGCCTGCCTCAAGGCATGAATTTCGGCATGGGGTGTACCTGCCTTCCTATGCCACCCCTCACCTACTATTGCGCCATCCTTGACGATTACACAGCCCACAGCCGGATTGGGTGCGGTTTTTCCCACACCTTTCCGCGCCAGGGACACGGCACGTTTCATCATGTTTTCGGCAAAGTCCGTCACTTCTTCAACAGTTCCTGCAATTCGGACATGAATTCGGTTATGTCCTTGAAGGAGCGATAGACCGAGGCAAAACGCACATAGGCTACCTGATCGATTGCATGAAGTTCCGTCATCACCCATTCCCCCAGGGATTTGCTGGGAATTTCCTTTTCTCCGCTCTCCTGCATCTGTACTTCAAGGCGGTCAATGAGCCGCTCGATTGTTTCCACCGACACCGGTCTCTTCTCGCATGCCTTCATGACGCCGGCCACCAGCTTCATCCTGTCGAACGGCTCGCGGCGGCCATCCTTCTTGATCACCAGCGGAAGTATCTCTTCTACCCGTTCATGGGTCGTAAACCTTTTGCTGCACGATTCGCATTCCCGCCTTCTGCGGATTGTCGAACCTTCCTTATCAGGACGGGAATCGACCACCTTGCTGTCGGCAAAGGCACAAAATGGACACTTCATCGTTCCTCCTGCTCAGAGTCCCTTTTCTGAAAGCTGTCCACGATGATCCCCGACTCCCTGATCATTTCTTCGGCCAGCTGGTCAGGGTATCCCATTTCGAAGACAATCCGCTTGATCCCGGCATTGATGATCATCTTGGAGCAGATGATACATGGCATGGTCGTGCAGTACAAAGTTGACCCTTCGATACCAGTGCCGTGCTTTGCCGCCTGTATTATGGCATTCTGCTCGGCGTGCAGGCCCCGGCAAAGCTCGTGGCGTTCCCCGGACGGAATACCTAGCTTCTCCCGCAAACACCCCACGTCCAAACAATGTGAAACACCTGACGGAGCTCCATTATAACCGGTTGCCAGAATGTTCTTGTCTTTGACGATAATGGCCCCAACCTGACGGCGCAGACAGGTCGATCTTTTGGCAACCAGGTGGGTAATCCCCATAAAATATTCATCCCAGCTGGGACGGCTCATAAATAGCTCCGTTGAGGTTGATAAGATAACTGATATGAAGTGAGAGGTCAAGGACAGGCGGTCTGCATATGAAAAAGAAAAGCGCCGATAATGACGCTTTTCCGAGGAAAGCCAATTGCAGAAACGTTATCAGCGCAACAGCCTTAGCAGATAGATGAAGGTTCCTCCCACAGAAAGACCCGATAGAAGGCCTGCAGCCTGGTTAACCAGTAACGAGAAGTTGACTCGACCCGGATAGTCTATGTTGTGATAGGCACCGATGCTTTGCATGAACAGGTGCCAGTCATTATCCCAGCAGAACACCTGCAGGTAAAGCTCCGATCCTTTCCAGAGAAAAATGCAGACAAAGACGATGCCGAAGGCAATAAAGCCGTTGGCTATGACGGAGTCCCGAACCTGCAGATATATCTTTCTGATCATGTCGATATTTATGAGAGAGAGAAAGACCCAGTTGGCATTTTCGATCATGCGTATGTTACGCAGAATGTTGTAGGTGGGTTCCGGGTTTATAAAGACGAATGCGGCCGAAAGCAGGATGACGGCCAGACAGGTCAAGTATACCATGGCCTTGCTCCCCCCCACCTCCAGCGTCCGGCTGAAAACATAGTATTCCTGAAAGCCATGGGTCATGACCATTATGGAGACGGTGCCGATTATATAATGAATGGCAGCCAGCCGAGGATAATCACTCCAAGGGGCGAGCATGTATGCCTGACTGATGAAGATCAGAAAAAACCCAAGGGAAATGCTGGTCCAGATGCGGGCGTTGCCGATACTGAAGTAAAAACTGATGATGCCTGCCAGAAACCAGAAAACGGTCTGGATCAGTGAAATGGTACTGACATTAGAAAATAAATCCATTGCTGCTCCTCCTGCAAAACGTCACATTAAATGGAAAGACGGCTGATTTCCTTCCGCAAAAGATCGGTCATCTCCTTCAACTTGGAAAGACTGGTAAGCAGCTTCGATGATTTTTCCACCCCTGCCAGGAACTTTGCCACCTGATCTGCATCAAGCAGGCCCCTTCTGCCGCCGCAGTCCGCAAGTTCCTTATCGATCAGAGTCCGCCCCATTTTGCCCAGGTAGGCTGCGGCGACTTCTTTCAGATCTTCCTCCAGTTCCAGCAGTTTCGCATCCTGTTGCCTGTTGTCCCGCTCACGGGCTTCCTTGTTTTGCTGCTGCAGCTGAGCCTCATGGCGGATTTTGGTCGATTCCCATATTTTATCGATATTGACCATTTCGAGTAGGTCAAGGAGCATCAACTCGTCTGCGCTTTTTGTGGAAAGAATGTCTACCTTTGCCCCCGGTAACCCGGCAATCTTCTGTGATTCGGTGGCGGAGGTCTCTATATCATTGGATCCATCATGGAAAAAACCCAGTGGTGCCCCCTCCTTGTAAAAAATGAGAGCCGACCTGTCCTCGGTGTAAATTCTCAGGCAGCCGTTGAGCTGTTGCGCCCTCATCTTTTCAAGGAGCCCCTTCACATCGATCAGTTTCAGTTCCTGCCCTTTGTATAGAACTTCGCCGTGCAACAGTGCGTGCAGTCCCATAACCAGGTCACGGGAGAGCCTGTAGACGGAAAGGCTGCCGCCCCCAGCGAAAATATGACTGCACAATGCCGCTAAGGCCTCAAAGCCCGACAATCTGGTATTGCCCTGCTCACACATGGTGCTGATAAGTTTTCCCCCCTCAAAGAAAAGAATCATGTTTGAAGATGGAAAAACAAAGTTGAGATATCCAGTGAAACCGCCGTTTTTCAGCTTGTCCAGTATTTCCGGCAGCTTGACTTTGGCAGCAGCAACGTTTTCATACAATGGATTTCCCTTTGGCAAGAGAAACATCCGAGGCTCCTTCTTCGGCAGGAATATCCGGGAAATAAAATGTTGATACTATATGTCAAAATGGGTGGAAATAAAAGTATCAATTGGCAGGATTAACGTTGAAGCTCTCATAAATCTTGTCAAAGATATGCTCGATCTTGAAAAATACCCCGAGAAGCACAGGATCAAAGTGTTTCTCCGGGTTGATCCTTTCATCACCATTGCGGAAAATGGACAGGGTGGCCTGATGGGTGAGAGGGGTCTTGTAGCTTCTGTTTGATCTAAGGGCATCATAAACATCGGCTAACTTGACGATTCTTCCAGCCAGCGGGATATTCTCGCCAGCAAGGCGATTTGGATAACCGCTGCCATCCCAGTTTTCATGATGGGAAATGGCAATATCCCGTGCCACCTGTAGCCTGGGCGAGTCACCTAAAATCTGCCGGCCATAGACCGGGTGCATGCGGATTAGCGCTGTTTCCGCATCATCAAGAGGCCCATTTTTAAGTAAAATGGAAGCCGGAATCTTGATTTTCCCCACATCATGCATCTGCGCCGAAAAGGAAACCGTTTCCACAAAATCGTTGGGAAGTCCCATGTTGGCAGCAAGGGCACCGGCATACCGGTTCACCCTCTGGATATGTTTCCCCGTATCTTCCTCGGCAGCTTCGCAGGCTCTGGCAAGGGCCTCTATTGTGTATCTGAATGCCTTCTCTGTCTCCTGTACCTCATCCGATATGGTCTGCAATGAGCCGATCACCACTGCCATGCTTTTGAGAACCTCTGCGTCGTAAGTAGTCGCCTTTCCAGGGTAGTTGATAGCAACAATGGCACCCGGCACCTCGCCGCTTATGCGGCAAATAATGAAGTTGATAATTGGAGAAGAAATAAAATTTTTAACTGCCGGATGGAAATAGGACTGGAAGTCTTCGATGCTCTCGTAGCTGTCCGCCCAGTTGACTAAAACTACTTCCTCCTGGGACTGAGCTTCAAGCAGATTGACAGCATACCCGGACAACGGATCTAGAGCTATTTCATCAGACCTCTCCACCAAAGAACCGTCTTTCATGTGAAAAACACGGCCGGGTTGAAGAACGCCGCTCGCATCCTGAAAAACCAGAAAGATGCTGGCCGGCCCCCGTCTGCCTTTCCCGCCTAGAACTTTGCCCAACACTTCCTGGTAAAGAGTGTCGCGGGTAAATCTTTTGCAGCAGATATCGCGCAACGCGAGGTCCGTGAGGTGTAATAAAGACAATGTCTGCTGTAAGGACATTTCACAAAGATTGTCAGACATAAGTATTCCTACTAATAGATGTTCATGTTCCAGACTGAAAAATCTCTGTCATCCTACATTGTATGTCTTTCAAGATAAAAAAAAAGCCCGATGACAATATCGGGCTTTTTTTCAGCTGATACAAAACTGGATTATTTTGCGGCAATAGCCTTGTCATAACCCATCTGGAAAGCTTTCTTGTTCAGGTCCACAAATGCCTCGGGAACACGGGCAAGAACTGCCTTCTCTGCACTTTCCTTGGTGACGACCCCGGTAAATAAAATTTTTAACTGCCGGATGGAAATAGGACTGGAAGTCTTCGATGCTCTCGTAGCTGTCCGCCCAGTTGACTAAAACTACTTCCTCCTGGGACTGAGCTTCAAGCAGATTGACAGCATACCCGGACAACGGATCTAGAGCTATTTCATCAGACCTCTCCACCAAAGAACCGTCTTTCATGTGAAAAACACGGCCGGGTTGAAGAACGCCGCTCGCATCCTGAAAAACCAGAAAGATGCTGGCCGGCCCCCGTCTGCCTTTCCCGCCTAGAACTTTGCCCAACACTTCCTGGTAAAGAGTGTCGCGGGTAAATCTTTTGCAGCAGATATCGCGCAACGCGAGGTCCGTGAGGTGTAATAAAGACAATGTCTGCTGTAAGGACATTTCACAAAGATTGTCAGACATAAGTATTCCTACTAATAGATGTTCATGTTCCAGACTGAAAAATCTCTGTCATCCTACATTGTATGTCTTTCAAGATAAAAAAAAAGCCCGATGACAATATCGGGCTTTTTTTCAGCTGATACAAAACTGGATTATTTTGCGGCAATAGCCTTGTCATAACCCATCTGGAAAGCTTTCTTGTTCAGGTCCACAAATGCCTCGGGAACACGGGCAAGAACTGCCTTCTCTGCACTTTCCTTGGTGACGACCCCGGTCAGTGCCACCATCGCGCCAAGCGCTACTATGTTGGCAACGATCTCACGGCCAACGTCATTCTTCGCCGTATTGATGATGGGAAATGAAACCACCTTGAAGTTGCCCTTGGGCTGTCTCGTAACCAGGTCGGAGTCTATAAGCAGCACACCGCCTTCTTTAAGGTCATGGGAATACTTGTCGCAGGCTTCCTGTGTCAGTGCCAGAAGCGCATCAACAACAGTGGCCTTGGGATAGTCGATAAGGGAGTCCGAAACGATAACCTCGGACTTGGATGCACCACCGCGAGCCTCGGGGCCATAGCTCTGGGACTGAACAGCCTGCTTTCCATCATATATCGAGGCGGCTTCAGCCATGATAACTCCGGCAAGGATCAAACCCTGTCCGCCTGCCCCGGAGAATCTGATTTCATATCTTTGTGACATCTGACTTTCTCCTTTAGGATTTAATTACTTGCCGCCCTTGGCGCGATCGATAACCTTTGCATACTCGGTTGTGTATTCCGGCTTTTCTTCCTTGTAAAGCACGCCGGTAAGAATCTTGCCCTGGAGCTGCTCAGGGGTCATTTTCTCGGCAGCTTTGATGGGAACGGCGATGTCCTTCAATCTGTTCATCATTTCAATGACGGACTTGAACTTGTTACGACGACCGTAAGTAGTCGGACAGTCGTCAAGGATTTCGACGACAGAGAAGCCTTTATGCTGAACTGCTTCAGCAATGAGCTTGTCGATCTGGGTCGCATGGTAGGCAGTGCCACGGGCAACAAAAGTAGCACCTGCGCCGATAGCAAGCTTGGCTATGTCGAATGCAGGGTCAGGGTTTCCATAAGGAGTTGTGGAAGCCTTGGCGCCGGTAGGCGTACAGGGAGAGAATTGACCACCGGTCATGCCGTAGATGTTGTTGTTCATGATGATGTAGGTCATGTCGATGTTTCTACGGCAGGCATGGATGAAGTGGTTGCCGCCGATGGCAGTACCGTCGCCATCACCGCCGACTACTATGACGTTCATCTCTGGTTTGGCCATTTTTACGCCTGTAGCGAAAGCTGCAGCACGCCCATGGGCAGTATGCAACGTACAGAAATCCAAATAACCGGGAAGCCGGGAAGCGCAACCGATACCTGAAACGATAGCAGTGTTGTTCTTTTCAAGGCCAAGAGTATCTATGGCCCGGATCAGCCCTTTCATAATTATGCCGTGGCCGCAGCCCGGGCACCAGATATGCGGCAGTTTGCCGGGACGGATATATTTATCATAATCAAAAGCCATTTTTACTTAACCTCCTTGATCTTATCGAGGATCTGACCAGGGTTGATCGGCTCTCCATCTACGCGGAAAATGCCGTGAACCGGTGCCTTGCCTTCGGCACAACGCTGAACCTCCACTGTGCACATGCCAAGGTTCATCTCGGGTGTTATGATTGCTTTTACCTTTGAAGCAAGTGCTTTAATCTGCTTGTCAGGGAATGGCCAGAAGGTCTTGATTCTGAACAAGCCCACCTTGATACCGGCCTTGCGAGCTTCGTTAACTGCAAAACGTGCGGAACGTGAAGTGGAACCGAAAGCGACAATGGCAACTTCGGCATCGTCAAGCATGTATTCTTCGAAGGTGACGATATCGTCGATGTTTGCATCCACCTTACGCACTTGACGCTCTTCTTCGGCCTGAACAAGAGCAGCCTTGGTGGTGGGGAAGCCGTCTTCTGCTTTATTGAGGCCGGTCACATGGAAGCGATAGGCGGAGCCGAAAGCAGCCAAGGGAGGAACATCGCCGAATTTGGTATCGTAAGGTTTATATTGATCAGGGGAAACGGAAGGAGCAGTGCGGTCGATAACTTTGAGTTCGCCCGGCTCGGGGAAAACGATTCTTTCCCTCATATGGGCAACGATTTCATCAGGCATAATCATGACAGGAGTACGATATTTTTCAGCAAGGTTGAAGGCACGGACGGTTTCTTCAAATATCTCCTGAACCGACGCAGGAACAAGGCAGATGGCCGGATGGTCACCGTGGGTTCCCCATTTGGCAGACATGACGTCCGATTGGCTCGGGCCTGTCGGCATACCTGTTGAAGGGCCGCCACGCATAACGTTAAAAATGACAACAGGTGTCTCAGCGATGCAGGCATAGCCGATCAGCTCCTGTTTCAATGACAAGCCAGGGCCGGAAGTAGCAGTAAGAGCCTTGGAGCCGGCGAGTGAACCACCGATGACCGCAGCCATTGCACCAATCTCATCTTCCATTTGAATGAATTTTCCACCTATCTTAGGCAGCTCTGCCGACATAACCTCCGCAACCTCGGTTGACGGAGTAATCGGGTAACCGGCGAAAAACTTGCAGCCGGCATAAAGTGCGCCTTGGGCGCCAGCTTCGTTACCCTGCATAAAAGCAACTTTCTTTGCCACTTTCTCTACCTCCTGATTGATTATTAAGCGGTGACTTTAATTGCGAAATCCGGACATCTCAGTTCACACTGCATGCATTTAATGCAGGCTTCAAGATTTTTAACCGACGCCACAAAGCCCTTCATTTCGAGAACTTTGGTCGGGCAGAACTCGACACAGATGTGACATCCCTTGCAGTACTTCTCGATGATCTCAATTGTCGGAAGCTTCTTATCCATCTACGTACACTCCTTTGCTGGAATATGCCTTTTCAGGCAAAACTGTGCTTGTATAGCACATACTGTATACAAAAAGCAAGAAAGAGTTGTTTACTAACCCTCTTCAGCCATGTAACAACGTTTTATGGTCTTTTCGGGACGCTAAAAAAAGAAAAGAAGGGCAGCTGTTGTTGCCCTTCTTTCCCAGCTTACATCCCTTAAAACTTATTATTTCATGCTGTCGACGAGTTCTTTGACTGCTGCAACCGAATTGTCGAACATGGCCTGCTCTTCCGCATCCAGAGAGAATTCGACAATTTTCTCGATGCCATTGGCGCCGAGAATGCAAGGTACGCCAACATAGTATCCTTTGACACCGAACTCACCATTCAGTAGTGCGCATACCGGGAGAAGACGCTTCTGGTCACGGAGGATGGCTTCAGCCATGGCAATGGCACTGGAAGCAGGTGAGTAGAAAGCGCTACCAGTCTTGAGCAGACCGACAACTTCGCCGCCTGCACCCTGGGTACGCTTGACAAGAGCAGCCATGACTTCCTTGGCCTTGGCTTTGTCGCCATTGTACTTGCGCTCAATCAATTCCATGACCGGAACGCCGTTTACGTTGGCGTAGCGGATGATGGGGACCATTGTATCTCCATGGCCACCAAGAACCATTGCGTTGACGTCTTTTACAGATACGCCCAGTTCCCAAGCGATGAAAGCAGCAAAGCGGGCGGAGTCGAGAACTCCGGCCATACCCATGACACGGCTGGAGGGGAAACCGGTAATTTTCTGGCAGAGGGTGACCATGGCGTCAAGGGGATTGGAGATGACGATGACGAAGGAGTTGGGTGCATACTGCTTGATGCCTTCAGAAACGGACTGCATGATTTTAGCATTGGTAGCAATGAGGTCATCACGGCTCATGCCTGGTTTACGGGGAAGACCGGCAGTGACGATGACGATGTCTGCGCCTTTGATGTCTGCATAATCGTTTGCTCCAGTAAGAGCTGCATCAAAGTTATCGACAGGTGATGCCTCAGCGATATCCAGGGTCTTGCCTTGTGGCAGGCCTTCGACGATATCGAAAAGAACCACGTCGCCCAACTCACGCAGGGCTGAAAGCTGAGCCAACACGCCACCAATCTGCCCACCACCAATTAATGCAATTTTCTTTCTTGCCATGATTTCCTCCTTGAGTAGTTTTAGGGTTTATTACTGCACCTTATGCTATAGAGTCCACTATTGCATTCAAAGTAGCACTGGGCCGCATTGCCTTTTCCGTTTTTACCGGGTCCGGCATATAGTAGCCACCGATATTCTGAGGTTTTCCCTGGGCGCCGATCAGCTCCTCGTTGATCTTCACCTCGTTATCCTTAAGCTGCTGAGCGACCTTGGCAAAACGCGTCGCAAGGTCCTTGTCCTTAGTCTGTTCGGCCAACGCCTCAGCCCAATACATGGCGAGGTAGAAGTGGCTTCCCCTGTTGTCTATCTGACCAACTTTGCGTGCCGGGTTCTTGTTGTTTTCGAGGAACTTGGTGTTTGCCTGGTCAAGGGTGTCAGCAAGCAATTGAGCTTTTTCATTTTTAAAGGTTGCAGCCAGATGCTCCAGAGAAACGGCTAGAGCAAGAAATTCACCCAGGGAATCCCAGCGCAGGTACCCCTCCTGAATAAACTGCTGAACATGCTTGGGTGCCGAGCCGCCTGCGCCAGTCTCGAAAAGCCCACCACCTGCCAAAAGCGGCACGATGGAGAGCATCTTTGCACTGGTGCCAAGTTCCAGGATCGGGAAGAGATCGGTCAGGTAGTCCCTCAGTGCGTTGCCGGTTACTGTGATGGTATCTTTACCTTCTTTTGCTCTCTGACAGGTGAAAAGCATTGCATCGACTGGCCCCATGATGCGAATATCCAGGCCATTGGTATCATTATTTTTCAGATACTTGTTCACCTTTTCGATCATCTGGGCGTCGTGTGCCCTGTTCTTGTCCAGCCAGAAGACAGCAGGAGCACCGGTCGCCCGTGCCCTTCTCACCGCAAGCTTTACCCAGTCCTGAATTGGCAGGTCTTTGGCCTGACATCCGCGCCAGATATCGCCCTCTTCCACATCATGCTGCATCAGCACAGCGCCTGATTCGTCAACTACGCGTACCGTTCCGTTGGCCGAGACTTTGAATGTCTTGTCGTGGGAGCCATATTCCTCAGCTTTCTGCGCCATGAGGCCGACGTTGGAGACACTGCCCATGGTAGTCGGATCGAATTGGCCGTTTTTCTTGCAGAAATCGATGCAGACCTGATACCACTCCGAATAAGACGTATCGGGGATCACACATTTTACATCGTGCAGCTTCCCATCGGGGCCCCACATGCCGCCGGAATCACGGATAACAACCGGCATGGAAGCATCGATAATGATGTCATTGCTGGCATGCAGGTTAGTGATCCCTTTGTCAGAATCAACCATCGCCAGTGGTGGTCTCTTAGCGTAAACAGCCTTGATGTCAGCTTCGATCTCGGCGCGCTTAGCGTCTGGCAGTTTCTGGAGTTTCAGGTAAAGGTCGCCCAGTCCCAGGTCCGGATTGACTCCAAGATCCTTGAAGGTAGCGGCATGTTTTTCGAAAACGTCCTTAAAGTAGACGGAGACGAAGTGACCGAACATGATGGGATCAGAGATCTTCATCATCGTAGCTTTGAGGTGAACAGAGAACAGAATACCCTTTGCCTTGGCGTCTTCGATCTGCTCCTCAATGAACTTGCGCAGGGCACGCACGCTCATGAACGTGCCGTCAAACACCTCACCCGCCTGGAGTGAGAGCTTCTCTTTCAGAACAGTGACCTTGCCGGCCTTATCGACGAGCTCGATCTTTACGTTACCGGCTTTCTCCAGGGTAATGGACTTTTCATTGTGGAAGAAATCGCAGCAGTCCATGTGCGATACATGCGTCTTTGACTCAGGGGTCCATGCTCCCATTTTGTGCGGGTGCTTCTTTGCATATTCCTTTACCGCGCGTGCCGATCTTCTGTCGGAGTTACCCTCTCTCAAAACAGGGTTTACAGCACTTCCAAGACATTTAGCGTAACGTGCATGCAACTCTTTTTCGGCATCGTTTTTCGGCTCCTCAGGATAATCCGGGAGCTTGTAACCCTGCTCCTGCAATTCCTTGATAGCGGCTTTTAACTGGGGAATAGAAGCGCTAACATTCGGCAGCTTAATAATATTCGCTTCAGGCTTCTGGGTGAGCTCGCCCAGTTCAGCCAAATAATCCGGCATTCTCTGGCTCTCGGTCAGATAATCAGGAAAGTTTGCGATAATTCGGCCGGCAACGGATATATCTCTGGTTTCAACTACAACACCAGCTGCCTTGGTGAAAGCATTTACGATCGGCAGTAAAGAGTATGTTGCCAGTGCGGGGGCTTCATCAATTTTCGACCAGATAATCTTTGCTGTTTCTGTTGTCATATTCTCTCCTTAGTTTTTATGCCATCGCCGGAGGCTATAATGGAAAATAATGCAGTTCATGCTTTGACGCCGTAGTTGAAAATTTGAGCCAGAAGCATACATCGCGGGAAAATTATCACTCAGCAGATCAAATTAGACAAATATCATTATAGTCACGAGAAATTTTGTATACAGTATACAAAAGCGATTTCAGTGTCAAGGAAAAATATAGGGGAAAACGGTGTAATTTACGACTTTTAAGACACCTGCATCTTTAAGGAATCATCGGTGGCTACAGGGGAAGTAAACTAATGAAGAGGCCGATCCTGGGCATATTTCCTTGCCTCTGCAATATCATCTCGACTTGGGTTTCGAGGGATACGCAACACCTGCCCAGGCCATAGATGCTTAGGATTACTGATCTGATCACGGTTTGCGCGGTAGAGAAGAGGCCAAAGATTCCGATCATTGTAAACCTCAGGCTGTGAAGCTATAAACGGTAGGCTCTCCCCTCTTTTGACAGTGTGATATGCGGGGGATTGCCTTTCTCTGGTCTGTTTGGTTCTTTCGGTTTTTTCTGCAAGCCTGCGTGTCTCTGCTGCTCGGGCGGCTTTTTCTTCCGCTATTTTTTGCTCCGCCTGCTTACGACTCTCTTCTTCCATGGCTCGCTTGCGATCAGCTTCAAGACGCTCTGCCTGTTCCTTGCGCAGTTTCTCCTCGGATAGCCTTCGTTTTTCCAGCAGGAGGTTTTTTTCGAGGAGATTCGCCTTTGACCAGGCGAGTAGAAATAGCTTGTCGGCCGCCTCGATCTCCTCTTTCCTCACCAGGGCATCGCCTCTCAAAACAAGATCCTCAATACTCTTGTATTCTGCGGGAAGAATCTTCTGCCCGTCATGAATCCTGACCCTTTCCAAGAGGCTGAGGGCATCCTGCCTCCATACCGGAGCCGGGGTTGAACACCCGGCGAACAGGCAGATGAGCATGAGAGTCTGCAGATACTTTATTAGATGAAAACGGTACATCATTTACCTTCATTTGCCGGTCGTTTTCAAACCCAGTTCTCTCAATTGTTTCAAATCCACCGGAGAAGGTGCCTCCGACATGAGACAGGCTCCTTTTTGAGTCTTTGGAAAAGCAATTACATCCCTGATGGAATCGCTGCCAGTGAGCAGCATGATCAAGCGGTCAAGACCAAAAGCAATTCCCCCATGGGGAGGTGTACCATACTCCAAGGCATCAAGAAGGAATCCAAATTTTGCTTTTGCATCCTCTTCGCTAAGGCCAAGCATCTTGAACATGAGAGATTGAACTTTTTCCTGATGGATTCTTATGCTTCCTCCACCAATTTCGTTTCCGTTCAATACGAGATCGTAAGCCTTGGCACGGCAACGTCCCGGGTCGTTTTCAACATATTCCAGGTCTTCATCCATAGGGGCGGTAAAGGGGTGATGCACAGCGGCCCACCGCTTCTCCTCCTCGTCCCATTCAAGAAGGGGGAAATCGGTAATCCAGACAAAGTTAAAGGTATTCTTGTCCAACAGACCAAGAATTTTAGCCAGCTGATTTCGCAATTTCCCCAGCGAATCATTGACTACCTTGGGCTTGTCAGCAACGAACAGGAGCAGGTCTCCCTGTTCAGCGGCAAAAGTTTTTGTCATTGCCGATATTTCTTCACCGGTAAAGAACTTGGTTATAGGGGATTGCCAGCCATCTTCGGTCACTTTTACATAGGCCAGACCTTTAGCCCCGTAAATTTTCACGAATTCAGTGAGATCATCGATCTCCTTGCGGGACATGCCACCACAGCCCTTCGCATTGAGTCCTTTGACAATTCCGCCGCCGGCGACCACATCGGCAAAGACCTTAAACCCTGAGCCCTTGACAATATCGGAGAGTTCAACCAGTTCGAGACCGAAACGAAGGTCCGGATTGTCAACGCCGAAACGGTTGATTGATTCGGCATAGGTCATGCGCTTGATGGGAAGGCTTACCGACATATCTTTCACATCGGCGAAGATGCGGGCAATAAGCCCTTCCATAACCGTGATGATATCTTCACGGTCTATAAACGACATTTCGCAGTCGATCTGGGTAAACTCCGGCTGTCGGTCGGCACGAAGATCTTCGTCCCTGAAACAACGGACAATTTGAAAATAGCGATCAAAGCCGGAGATCATCAAAATTTGCTTAAACAGTTGAGGCGATTGCGGCAACGCATAGAACTCGCCGCGGTTGATGCGTGATGGAACGAGAAAATCCCGGGCACCTTCAGGGGTCGATTTGGTGAGAAAGGGGGTTTCAAGTTCAAGGAACCCATTGCCGGTCAGATATTGGCGCGTAACCTGAGCCACTTTGGAGCGTAGGATGAGATTATCCTGCAAGACAGGACGGCGCAGGTCAAGATATCGATGTTTAAGGCGCAGGTTTTCAGCCACATCGACATAATCGTCCAGGGTGAATGGAAGTGCCTTGGAGCGACTGAGGATCTTGCATGCCGATACAAGTATTTCAACAGCTCCGGTCCGAAGATTAGTGTTTACAGTCCCTTGGGGCCTGGGGATAACCTTGCCTTTCACAGCAACGACATATTCATTGCGAATGGCTTCGGCTTTGTGATGAGCTTCAGCACTGTTATCAGGATCGAAAACTATCTGCGCCAAACCTTCTCGATCGCGCAAGTCAACGAAAATCAGTCCGCCATGATCCCTGCGCCGATGAGCCCATCCCATCAAGACAACTTCTTTTCCTGTATCATCTGCAGTCAGAGTACCGCAGTAGTGTGTTCTCTTCCAATCGCCCAGAAAATCTATCATTTAAAGAATCCCCCTGTCCTGTCTCAGTTAAAAAAACCTGCAAATTATACTCAAAAAGCTTTAACGCTTCAAGGATTAAAGCCATGAAAACAATAAAAGTTTCAAAAAAACACTGGTCTGGTCTTTCAAATAATAATATTTGAGGATTTTCTGGAAAATTTTGGTTATAATCCCAGTCCCAAAGGGAAGTATGGAAGGAAAATTCAAAATCTACAGAAAGTGAAGGTGCTGCATGTCCTTTGTCGGCGATCTTGAACATCTCCCCATTGTCGATTTGATTCAACTGCTTCACTCTACCAAGAAATCCGGCACCCTTGGGCTGAAAAGCAAACGGGGCCAGAGTCAGATTGTCTTCAATGAAGGCTACATTGTCAGTGCAAATCACCATAACAACAGCATACAAGTTGGCCAGATACTGGTGGACCTGAATGCCATCAGTGCCGCGCAGTTGGAAAACGCTCTGCAGGAACAGAAGAATGCTGGTAACAACCGCAAGCCTTTAATTGCCACACTGATAGAAAATGGTCTGATCAACAGGGACACAGCTTTCAAAGGGCTGGAGATGTTGATAGAGATGACTATCGTCGATGTTTTGACTTGGACCACCGGTACATTTGAACTGGAAATCGACAAGTTGACAGTTTCTGACGAATATAGGTATTTTCCCGATACGCTGAAAGAAACCCTGAACCTTAACACCCAAAGCATTCTCATGGACGCACTCCGCATCTACGATGAGAAAAAACGTGACGGGACGTTGAATGAACCTACATTTGTTACGAGTGATGCGGAACAACCCGGTTTTCTTGAATGTGAAAGCGACGCTCCTCTGATCTCGGCAAGCGATCTTGGCCTGGATGATCTGGATAGCCTTGATAAAAAAATCCCTGAGGTATTTACAGGGGTAAAATTTTTCGATCCGGCTGAAGACTTGCGCCAGAGACTGAAGGAAGAACTTCTTGACGTACCGGCAGACCAACAACAAAAGCTTGTTTCATACATGGTTGATTTGTGCGGAAACGCACCCAAAAAAGATCCAGGCTCGCCCCGAATCCCCGGACCTGTCGTTATAATATTCAGCTGCGACAGGCTGATCACGAACCTGTTGTCAGCTGCCTGCAAGGCTGATGAATTGGCAGTTTTTACAACCGACAATGAAACTGATCTTGACCCTATCATCGATCAGACTCTAGCCAAAAAGGCCTCACCTGTTCTGATAATAGATAGTTTTGGAACTGATGAGAAATACTCACGACTCATAAACTCGAAGCTTACAGCTTACAAGACATTGTCTGTGATAAAACTGGTGTCAGGTGACATAAATTCCTCTTTGGCGGCTCTGAAAGATGGTGTTCGCACCATATTCCCCAAACCGGATATAAATAAATCCAAAGTCGGTTTCGCAGAAGGAAGCATTAATTTCACAGAGTCCTTCCGCTCTTACATGCAGAAAAATTCTTTTTCATCCGATGCAAATATCCCACTTGATGCTTTTAACAGGTGCATACATGATTTGGGAATCGCCCAGGAGATACCTGACCTCTCATTTGCCCTGCTTAAATTTATCTCGGAAATTTTTGAACGATCGATAACTTTTATTGTTGCCAACGGAGAATTGATAGCTGAACGCGGTATTGGCATAAGATCCGACAAAAGCACCGGGGCAACGGCTCCATTGCGTTTTAAAGTTTCGCTTGCGCCCATCTCCGTTTTCCAGAAAGCCATAGATGACTTAAAGATATCCTTTGAACATGGTGAGGATGAGGCATTGATATCTCTATACGAAGAAATCGGCCCACCAGCCGAAACAAGGGTACTGGTCGTGCCCATAGTGAGTTTTGGCCGTGTCATCGCCCTTACCTACGCCGATTTTGGCGCCAAGGCCGCAACACCGGCTCCGACAGATATGATCGCCTCTCTGTCAAAACATGCAAGCCTTATTTTTGATAATATTCTGATGCGAAAAAAACTTGAAAAACAAGCTCAATAGCAATAGATAAAAATACATTTCAACGAAAAGGGCTTATTATGGACGCGAGAACTTTACACCAGATATTAGAAATCGCCTTTCAGAAGAAGGTATCCGACCTCCATTTCGAAGTGGACAATCCCCCGTTTTTCAGGGCAAGAGGGCAGCTGATCCGAGCTAAGATGCCCAACCTTTCGGCAGATGACACCCTTTTTATCGCCAAAACAGTGATGGAGCATAATGGTCGTGAATTCAACGCCGATTTGCGTGAATTCGATGCATCATACTCCTTATCCAGCGGCGGTCGTTTCAGGGTTAGCTTATTCCGCCAGAGGGGCAATTTCGGTGTCGTCATGCGTGTCATCCCGCCTAATATCGGCACATTTTCGGAATTGCACCTACCGACTGTTCTTTCGGAAATAGCGACTGCTCCCAATGGATTGATCCTGGTCACCGGCCCTACCGGTAACGGAAAGTCAACCACCCTTGCCTCGATGTTGAGATTCCTAAATGAAAATTTCAACCACAATATCATTACCATTGAAGATCCGATTGAATTTCTCTTTACTTCACAAAAAAGCTGCATCATTCAGAGAGAAGTGGGGATTGACACGGATAGCTTTAACTCTGCACTCAAATCAGCCCTTAGAATGGATCCGGATGTGATAATGGTTGGAGAGATGCGTGACAAGGAGACTATCGATGCCTGCATAAAAACGGCAGAAACCGGGCATTTGGTCCTGTCTACCCTGCACACCCAGAGCGCAGTTTCCACCATAAACCGAATTGTCGGACATTTCCCACCCGATGCCCAGGAGATCATCCGCCAGCGATTGGCAGACATCCTCGTCGCTACCGTTTCGTTACGGCTTGTCAAAGACAAAACAGGAGATAACATTTTCCCTGTGGTTGAGATAATGCGTTCCACTACGACCATACAGGCCTGTATCCGCGAAGGGCGGCTCGATGAGATTGAAAAGCACATTGAGAATGGACAGACCCAGTACCATATGCAGACACTGGATCAGCATCTGTTGCAGATGTATGAACAGGATCTCATAACGCTGGAAGATGCCAAACGACTGTCACATTCCATGGATCTGGAACGCAAGTTCATGTATACCAGCTAGAACAAACAAAACAACACCTCAACGATGTGTCACACCCTCGCTGAGGTGTTGCCCCCTACCCTCCAGTTCATGTTCCCGTTCCTCAGCCATTACTTTTAAAGACTTCAGCACCTTTTCTATGTCTGCAGCCAGCTCTGCTTCAGTCTGCACCATTCTTTCTACCTTGAACGATCTTCGCTCCAGCTCCAGGTAAATCTGAAGTTCCACAGGTGACATGGGGTTCTGAACAGAAGTCGGCACGATACTGGTGCCATACCTTCCCTGGTAAAGGGGATGTTCCTGCAACACATGCCTGATACTCCTGCTGTTTGAGTCAAAGGTTGCCGTTTCCCTGAACAGCGTTCCTCGCCACGACATCTCCCGGACAAGGATATCCTGGGATTTTTCGATCGTTTTCATCGAATCTATTTTGTGAATATACATATCTGGCCTCTCCAGCAAGCTTGGCAGCAAGTTCCAGACAGTGTCCGCTTGAGCATTAATGGAAATACGATAGGTATCAGAAAGCATTTCAATCCTCCTCTACATTATTTGTTTATCATTATTATAGCACCCTTTACTCAGTTGACATTTCTTCCGAACCACTCGCAACACCTACAAAAAAACCCTTCGACCGAAATTCAGGCGAAGGGTTTTTTGTGGCTTATTATGCAGAGTGACTATTTGTATTCAGGCATCTCATCAAACTGCAGGTACTTGTAAATTACATCTTTCTTAGGCTCAACCTTTTCCTTGTAGGCAGCCATGAACTCTGCAACGGTAGGCAGTTTACCCATTGTGGCAGCTACCGCACCAAGTTCGGCGGAGCCCAGGAATACCTTGGCGCCATCCCCGATCCTGTCATCGAAATTGCGTGTCGAGGTGGAGAACATATTGACTCCATCGGGAACGCGAGCCTGGTTACCCATGCAGAGGGAACAGCCGGCTATCTCAATCCGGGCGCCAAAGGCGCTGTAGACCGAGAAGTAAGCTTCGTCTTTGAGCTGAGCTTGATCCATCCGGGTAGGAGGACAGATCCAGGTACGAACATTGGGGTTAAACTTCAGTCCGCGCCATATCTCAGCAGCTGCACGGAAATGACCGATGTTGGTCATACAGGAACCGAGGAACACATCCTGAATCGGCGTACCAGCCACTTCGGAGAGAAGCTTGACATCATCGGGATCATTGGGGCAAGCCAGGATCGGCTCGGTGATCTGGGCCAGATCGATCTCGATTACATCGGCATAGGCACCGGTCTCAACGGCATTTTTGTCAGCTTCAAGCAGCTCGGGCTTGGCCAACCAGGCATTGACAGCATCAATCCGGTTCTGCAGCGTCTTTGCGTCCTGATAGCCATCCTTGATCATCTTTTTCATCAGTGCCACGTTGGAACGGAGATAGGTTGCAACAGACTCTTTGGAGAGCTGGATGCAGCCTGCCGCGGCGCTTCTTTCGGCAGCAGCATCAGTAAGCTCGAAAGCTTGTTCAACGGTCAATTCAGGCAAACCTTCCATCTCAAGAATACGGCCATTGAAGATATTGATCTTGTTTTTCTTCGGCACAGTGAGTTTGCCCTGCTTTATGGCCCAGTAGGGAATGGCATTGACCGCATCGCGCAGGGTTATGCCTGGGTTCAGCTTGCCCTTGAACCGCACCAGCACAGACTCTGGCATATCAAGCGGCATGAAGCCCATGGCGCCGGCAAATGCCACCAGACCGGAACCGGCCGGGAAACTGATGCCGATCGGGAAACGGGTATGTGAATCACCGCCGGTACCGACAGTATCAGGAAGAAGCAGGCGGTTCAGCCAGGAATGGATGACCCCGTCGCCCGGCTTGAGGGGCACGCCGCAGCGGTCGGTGATGAAATTGGGCAGGTTCTTGTGCATCTTAACGTCAGCAGGCTTGGGATAGGCGGCAGTGTGACAGAAAGACTGCATGAACATGGGTGAGAGGAACTTGAGACAGGCTAGTTCCTTCAGTTCGTCGGCGGTCATAGGTCCGGTTGTGTCCTGGGAGCCGACCGTTGTCATCTTTGGCTCGCAGGCTGTTCCCGGAAGAACTCCGGTAACGCCACAGGCCTTGCCAACCATCTTCTGTGCCAGGGAGTAGCCCTGGCCAGCCTTGGGCTCGGGATTAACAGGAAGGGTAAAGATATCGGTAGCGCCAAGGCCGAGGGCGGCACGGGCTTTATCGGTAACAGCACGACCGATGATCAGAGGAATGCGACCACCGGCACGGAATTCATCAGCCAGGGTATTGGGTGCAATTTTGAAGGTGGAGATAACTTCACCCTTCTCGTTTGAAATCTCACCTTTTTTGGTGTTTATGGTTATGACGTCACCGTCATTCATCTTGGTTACATCTGCTTTCAGAGGCAGTGCCCCGGAATCCTGGGCGGTATTGAAAAAAATCGGAGCGATGACGCCGCCGATGATGACACCGCCGGTCTTCTTATTGGGGACAGCAGGAATATCGTTACCGATGTGCCAAAGGACGGAGTTACAGGCGGATTTACGGGAAGAACCGGTACCGACGACGTCGCCGATGAAGGCTACCTGATTGCCGGCAGCACGCCATGCGGCGATGTCCTTAAGGCGGTTCGGAAAGCGGGTCTTGCCCATTGCCAGAGCATGGAGCGGGATATCGGGACGGCTCCAGGCATCACCGGCAGGAGAAAAGTCGTCGGTATTGATCTCCCCTTCCACCTTGAAAACCTTGACCTTTATGGTCTCGGGAACCCCCGGACGCTTGGTGAACCACTCCGCATTGGCCCAGGACTCGAGTACTTTTTTGGCCGCAGCATTGGATTTGGAAAGTGCAACCACCTTGTCAAAGCCGTCGTAAACGAGAGTCATGCCCGAGAGAGCAGTTGCGGCTACGTCAGCAAGCTCTGCATCGCCAAGGGCTTCGATGAGAGGAGTGACGTTGTACCCACCCATCATGGTACCCAGTATCTGCACTGCTTCCTTGCGGCTCACCAGCGGGGATTTCTTGGAACCTTTGACAATCTCTGCCAGAAAGGCCGCTTTAACTTCTGCTGCAGGATCAACACCAGGAGAAACACGCTCTTTCAGGAGGTTGAGGAGAAATTCTTCCTTGCCTGCGGGCGGGTTTTCCAGCAACTTGCACAACCCTGTTGTCTGCTCAGGATTCAGCGGCAACGCAGGAATGCCTTGCGCTTTACGTTCGGCTTCATGGGCCAGATAGGCTTCGATCATTTTTCAATCCTCCGGTTATTTTATTGTCGTCTTTTTTACAGACAATACGTAGAAACTCTTAAGAACACTGCAGATGCCGACGATCAAATGGCATACTGTATACAATTTTTAAGCTGTTTTGTCAATTATTGAAATGTTGTCCAATGGACAAAAAAGGCCGGCTTTCGGAAAAACAAGCCGACCTTAAAAAGGCACTTCTTTCATATAAAAGATAAATTTTTATTTTGCCTGGGGTTTACTGCTCCCCCGGACAGTATCAGACTTCTGTTTGGTTTCCACCGGAACCTTGCCTGCCATTGGTTTTTCGTTTGCTATTTGATTGAGCACGAGAAAGTTGGCGGTAAATATATAATCATCAATATGGTTACGGCGACCATCCTTATCCAGGTCATGTTTAGGCGCTTTGTTGCTGCCGCGGTCCTTAAGGAAGATCTTGAAGTCGTTGTCATCGATCTTCCCGGATTTGTCAAGGTCAATGTCTACCTTTGGCGCAACAGTCAAGGGCATTTCAACTGCGGTATCATCAACAAGCATGGTTATGGATGCGTCATATACCCCTTTTTCAGGCTTGGCCACCACAACCCAGGTGTTGTTGGAAGCTACCTTCAGACTCACCAGCTTGGCCTTCTTCAGTGCAAAATTGGGAGCATGTTTACCTTGCGGGTTTCGTACGGTTAATTTGAGATTTGCCTTGCCATCAGCCAAAAGTATGGGCGGGTCCTGTTTAACTGTGGCCTTTTCATCCACGGCGAACAACTGGATCAAAGCCTTGCTTGTCATCTCCCCCTTGTATCCGTTGAACCGACCAAGGATATTCTCTGGTGGCTCGATCTTGAGCGCAGATGCTTTTGCCTCCGCCTCCTGCTTAGCCTCAGGTGCAGACGTTGGTCTGTGAACGGAAGGTGCTTCGCGTTGCTGCTCTTCCCTGTATTCGGGCGTTGTCTGCTGAGCTTTTTTCTCCTCGGTTGACGCTGTCATGTCGGACGGCAGGGTGACATGACCTCCAACTACAACTGTGGATGAGCCGTTAGATTGTGACTGATTTCCAGATTGTTGAGGCGTCTGTACTTGCTGGTTGGCTTTTCTGCCTGAAGAAGTATCGGTAGCTTCTGCCTCTGAATCCGTGGGGCTCACGGGAATTACCGGTGTAGGAGCAAGATCTTTGTTGACAATTTTCGCTGCAAGCTTGAGCTTGGCTGAACCGCTGGCCTTACGTTGAAAAGTCACTGTAGCTATCGGCCCGGAGCCGGTCAGGGGCTTGGCTGTAACAATCCCGATACGAACAACTCCTGCGACATCAGCATTAGGAACCATCATTGAGCCGGCAACAAAGGAGCCCTGCGTGACATTGGGATTGCTGAGGATGGAAGGGTCGTAGGTGATGGTGAGATCAATTCCGCTAATGTTTTCGAAATCGCTTGCCTGCAGAGTCCATGATTTGCCGTCATCTGAGACCATTGACACATTTGCAGCGGCGAAAGCGGATGCAGCGAAAAAGAGACTAAGCATAAACATCACTACAGAATCAAATAATTTCATGTAAAGCTTCTCCTTTAATACTGAAGGGGCGAAAAGGCCCCTTCAGTCAGTTTCAAAACGTGTCTGTGTTATATTTGATGGTGACTACGAAATTCTGCGGAGTAAGAGCCAAGGGCACACCACTCAACGGATCAGCTGGATTGGCCAGCCTGGTCGCCGAAATCCCTGAAGAACTCACCTGCATGCCCGGCAGACCCGAAGTTATACCATAGGAAAGTTTGATGATGGGCGTAGTCCCGGTATTGAAACCGGCGGCGCTGATCAGGGCAATCACCGTGGTGTCACTGCCGGAAGCCTGGTTGGCAACAATAAGGGACCCTGTCGCCCCATTGACGGCACTCTCGGAACCAGAGCTGAAAGTTGCTCCTGAACCGTTGACCAGAGAAAATTGCAGACTTGCCAGCCCGCTTACAGCTGGGTTTAAAGCAATGAAAACATCCATGGCGGTCGGTTGGGCTATAAATTTAACAGTAGTGTTAGCCGTTGCGGCGCCAGAGACAGCAGTAATCACAACTGCTCCGGCCGTTGCAGATTTGACTGTTGTCGTTGCAACACCGTTAGTCGTAGTTGCAGTAGTGTTTCCCAGTATTGCAGTCGCAGGAGTGACCGAGAAATTGACAACTGTACCATCCGCCGGAACAGTTCCCGTAAAGGTGGTTGTTATGGTAATAGTGTCGGCATTGTTCGCAAGGCCGATACCTTTGGAAGCAGTTACAGCAGGACCGGGGCTAGGACTAGGACTAGGACTAGGACTGGGACTAGGACTGGGACTGGGGCTGGGACTAGGGCTAGGACTTGGGGTTGGAGCGGGAGTAGGGGTAGGAGCGGAAGCATCGCCCCCACCCCCACCGCAAGCTGAAAGAACAACAGCCAGAAAGACACCCAGAAGGAGAAAAACTAGTGCTTTTTTTCGCATAATTACTCCTTTCAATCGTATTTTAACTGGAATGTTGTAATGCCTCCTGCTGGAGGGGAATACCCTCCAGCCGATATTGTCATGAAGATTTATTCATCAATTTTAGTATGTCCCATCCTTTGAGTAAATCAAGTGCTCTCAACAATTGGGAATCGGATTTCATCTGTTCGTCCATTTTATTGGTAGATATCTTCATGGGTTTTTTATCTTCGGTCGCTTCCTTGCTTTCGACCTCGAAATGATTATCAAGATCTTTTTCCCTGATGTGCATGCCCTCTTTCTTTTCCACTGCAGAAAGTTCGATCCGCTCTGCAACGATGTCGGGAGTTATTCCTTTGGCTTGGATGGAGCGGCCGCTCGGAGTGAAATATCTGGCCGTGGTGAGCCTGAGCCCTGAGTTGTCTGAAAGGGGAATTATAGTCTGTACCGATCCTTTGCCGAAGCTCTGAGTGCCCATTACCACTGCCCGTTTATGGTCCTGCAATGCCCCTGCAACAATTTCTGAAGCGCTCGCACTGCCGCTGTTGATCAGCACCACGATTGGATAGTTCTGCTCCTTACCCCCCTTCCGGGAGGTGAACCTCATCTTCGAGTCCTTTTCACGCCCTTCCGTGTAGACTATCAGCTTGCCTTCATCAATAAAATGTTCGGACACTTTGACCGCCTGGTCCAGAAGGCCGCCCGGGTCGTTGCGCAAGTCAAGAACCAGGCCACGCAGGTTCCCGCCGTTTTCCTCACGCAAGGTCTTCAGCGCTTTCTCCAGGTCGTCATCTGTTTTTTCCTGGAACTGGGAGATTCTCACATATCCATAGCCGTCATCCAGGGTCTTGAACTTGACGCTTTTAACCTGAATTATGTCGCGCTCAAGGGTGAAATCTTTCGGCTTGTCGAGCCCCTCCCGGAAGATGGAAATGGTAACCTTTGTTCCCTTGGGTCCTCTCATGCGTTTGACCGCATCCGTTATGGTCAGGTCCTTGGTGAACTTGTCGTCGATCTTCAGGATCTGATCGCCGGCCTTGATTCCCGCTTTGAATGCCGGGGTGTCTTCAATAGGCGAAATTACGGTCAAGATGCCGTCCTTGATGGTTATCTCGATCCCCAGTCCACCGAAGGAGCCTTTGGTATCGATCTTCATCTCTTTATAAGTATCAGGAGGCATGAAGGAACTATGGGGATCCAGAGATGACAGCATGCCATTGATAGCTCCATAGATGAGCTTTTTCGTGTCCACATCTTCCACATAACTTTTCTTGACTATGGAAAGGACATCCGTGAAGAGCTCGATGGATTCATAGTCGTTTCCTCCTTGAGCTGCACAGCGACGCTGAATTCCTATGCCAAAGAATACCACCACAATGGTGACAACTGTGGCAATGGTCAGCATTTTCCTGCTCTTACCGCTTTTCAACATCTTTCCTCCCGCAACTATTGTTTATATTTCTGATTAGCTTCATGCAACTCGCCCTGCTTTTACCTGAACCACGGGGAAGGATCAACCGGCTTCCCCTGATATCGTATTTCAAAATACAGCATCGACCCATTGCTTGAATCCGAATCTCCGACACTGGCCACAACGTCGTTTTTGGCCACGGTAGCGCCCACTCTCTTGTTGATGGACGATGCGTGCGCGTAGAGGCTGAAGAATCCACCACCGTGATCGACAATGATCATATTTCCGTACCCCTTGAAGTAATCGGCAAATATGACCTGCCCATCATAAATGGCATGTATCTGCGTGCCGACGGGAGCATTGATGGATATGCCGTTGTTAACGGTATAGGAGTTGAACTGGGGATGTTTGTGTCTGCCGAACTGGGCTGTAACACTGCCTTTTACCGGTAATGACAATTTACCCTTTTGTGCGCCCAAACCCTTATCGGGAATGGAGACGTAACGTTCTGCACCAGTTACCGCCTTGTTTTTTCGAACAGTATAACCCTTTCTACTCCTTGCTTCAAGCCTTTCAACCATTGATTGCAGCCTTTTTGCATTGGCCTGCAGTTTTTTTAAAGAGACAATGTAACCCTGTTTGTCTTCTCTGACTTTAAGAAGCAGGCCGGTCTTTATCTTTTTCTCCTCTGCAATCTCAAGTCTCTTCGCCTCCATTTTGCTTCGGATTCTTTCTTTGTTCGCCTGATCGTGCTCAAGCTCCGTTTTCAGCAGTCTCAGTTGTTCCATTTTAGCCTGGTAATCGGTAAAAAGTTTTCTGTCATTCTCCAGAACCGCCTTCATGTAACGCAGGTTTTCCATCATCTGTGAAAAGGAGCCGGAAGAAAAGAATATGCGAATATTTCCGGCATCGCCTGCTTTGTATAGGGCGGAAATCCGACTGTTGATCTGCTGTTTTTTCCGAAAAGCTTCCGCTTCCACCGATTCTATCTGCCCTTTGATACGGCCCAGATTATTCTCCACGCCACGGAGATCACGTCCGAGAGACAGAAGATTGGTCTCTTTTTCCTGAAGGTTTTTCTCGATCTGTTGCAATTCACCCGAAACCTTTGTCTCAACCTTTTTCGTCTTGTTAAGGAGGGATTTTTTCTGGTTGATTTCCCTGTTAATACCTTGCAGATCGTCCTTCACATCAGCCAGACACTGAAATGGAAGCAACAGGTAAATAAGGACCAAGATGGTTAACGTTAGAAGGTGCATTTTTTAAATGGCGATGAAACGCTTAAGGGAAGTGAGACTCCCGATAAACCCTACAAAGACTCCCCCTGCAAAGATGGCAATCAGATGGGATAAGGGCAAAAATGATAGACCTGCTGTGGTTACATTAAATGACAGGAAGTTTCCAGCATTATGCAGAAACCCGAAATAACAGGCGGCAAGCGTCACAAGTGCAACAAGTCCTCCTGCTGCGCCCTGGATTATCCCTTCTATTAGAAAAGGAGCTTTTATGAAAAACCGTGTTGCTCCAACCAGCCCCAGCACCTCGAGCTCGTCTTTTCGTGCATAAATAGTCAGTTTAATGGTATTTGAAACTATGAAGAGCCCGGCAAGAACGAGAAATCCCCCCACCAAAGCGCCGATCAGGCGCATGAAGTTGAGAAAGGTGTTGAACCGCCTTACCCATTCCTCGCCGTACTGGACCTCAGTGATACCGGGGATGTTTTTCAGGCGGGAAGCATAGGAATCGACAGCTTCGCTGTTTCTGCTGGCCTTGTTGAGACTTATTTCAATGGCTGCAGGCAAGACATCCGGGACAACCCCTTCCAGAAACGTTTCCTGTCCTTTGAGCCTGTCGCGGAACCTTTTCATCGCTTCGTTTTTTGAGACATAAACAATTTTTTCAGTGCCGCCAAGGGAGGCAATTCGATCTTTGAAGGCAGAGAGCTCCTCAGCGGTAAGCTCTTTCTCAAAGAAGGCAGTCAACTGAACCTTTTCGCTCCAGGTTTCCGCCACTTTCTCAAGATTCACATATACGAGCAAAAAAAGGGCAATAATCAACAGTGAGAGTGAGATCGTACCGACAGTGAGAGCACTGACAAGAATATTCTGCCTTAAATTGGCAACAGCCCTGGAAAAGAAGTAGCCAAGCCTGCCAAAAGAGCCATCCCCATCCAGCTTCGGCCTTTTTGTCGGTCTATTCCGCGATGACATTTGAGTCCTCCACGATGCGCCCTTTTTCCAGAACCACCAATCTTCGATGGGAGTTTTCAATGGCACGCCGATCATGGGTTGCGACAACAACTGTTGTTCCCCTGATGTTTGCTTCCTTGAAAATGGAAAGAATCTGTTCCTTGTTTTCTTCGTCCAAATTTCCCGTAGGTTCATCGGCCAAGAGAATTTTAGGGTCGTTTACCAGTGCACGGGCCAGGGCAACCCTTTGCTGCTCCCCACCTGAAAGCCTCAATGGATTGCTGTTGATTTTATGCTCCAACCCCATCTGTTTCAGAATGTGGTAGACCTTCTTGCCGATGTCTTTTTTCCCCCAACCCAAGACTTCCAGGGTGACGGCCACATTCTCAAGAACCGTTCTTTGAGGCAGCAGCTTGAAATCCTGGAAAACGACGCCAATTTTTCTTCTCAGGTGGGGAATCTGGGAGCGGGAGAGTCGAGAGATATTCTGCCCGTCAATGACAACCTGCCCTTGAGTAGGATCCAGCGCCCCATAGAGCAGTTTCAAGAGGGTCGATTTACCAGCTCCTGATTGGCCGGTTAAAAAAATAAAATCCCCTTTGGGGACCTTTAGACTGACATTGTTGAGAGCAGCCATATCGTTTTGATAGGCAAGGGATACGTTATGCAACTGGATCATTTATCACGCCTCATTGTTATCATAAGCAACTACCGGCAAGAACCTCACCACTCGTTGTAGGATATGCCATTGGTACCGATGAGATCGGAGCCGCTATGGACATCGTACACGGAGCCTTTGATTTCTTCTCCCTCACCTCCGGCAGGTGGAGGCACAACTTTCCAGGTTTCTTTATCGTTGGTAAAAGGGTCTTTCGGCAAATCACGCAGGTATTTTTTATCCACCAGCTCCTGGAGGGTGTCAGGGTATTTTCCTTGATCTGCATAGAAATTGTCAATGGTGGTGCGCAGGTTGTAGAGGTCCTCCCGCAACACCGCTTCCTTTGCCTTGATTATTCCCCATCTGTAGTTGGGAACGGCTATGGAGGCAAGGATACCAACAATGGTCATGACTATCAACAACTCTATGAGGGTGAATGCTTTTTTGTTGGCCCATGGCCTGATCATCTGCGGCGACTTGTCAGATACGGATATTTTCATCACCAATCCTTGTATTTGGTACCATCGATGGCAGTCTCTTCACTAAGAGAATAGACATCATAAACGTCTTCCCCTCCCCAGCTTGTGCTGTCAGGCTTGTCCGCGTAGGAGCGAAGTCCCCAGAGGTCCTCTTCCTTGACGTCCTCACCCGGTTTGGTCGGATTGAAAGGGTCTCGGGGAATCCTGCGTAGAAACTTCATCTTGTAGTTAACCAACCCACCGAAATCATAGCCCTCCACCAGCTGTTGCAGGGTCTCAGGGTAACCGGACTTGTTCTGGACCGAAGGGATCTTGTTTTCCTTAACAGCATCATCGTATTTCTTCCTGAAATCATCTATGGCCGTGCGGATCACCCTCAGGTTTCTCTTCAGCTCCAGTTCCTTGGTACGTCGTGCCGTCATCTGCGCCGACGGCAGAATTATTGCGGCCAGAATGGAAAGAATGACCAAGGTCACAACAAGCTCAACCAGGCTTACGCCGCTGTTATTTCTGATCGTTTTCACGTTTAAATTCTATTTCACTTCAACGACGGCACTATAAGAGAGGGCATCTACAGGCTTCCCGCCGACGGCAGTCAGATTGGTATCAAGAAATCCCATACTTGCCGGCCCCTGATTTTTTGCCCTGAAGGTGGCGATTGCCAGTGTCCCGCTGCCGGTTACCCCCCCTACCTCCACCGGTCGGGAAAGGCTGATTGCCACCTGCCCGGTTACTTTGTCTATGGTTGGGCGGAATGTGGTAGGCTTACCGTCTTTCTTCATGAAGGGGCCCTCTGTTAGCCTGATCAGTTCAAGAAAGATCGGATCATAGGCAAAGGTGAAGGGCGCGTTGATAAGATTGGTCGCATTGGCAACCTTGATCTCGACGCTGAACTGACTATTAAGCTCTACCGAAGCAGGGGCAGCCAGATTGACAGTAACCTTGGGAGCCGGCGATTGCGGTTCGGCAGCAGCGGGGGGCTCTGGTTGTGCGGGAACTGGTGGTGGAGGCTGGACAGAAGGGGCAGCCTTCGGCTCGGTTTCGGGTTTTATCGGTGCTTCGGCCGGTGGAAGCGGCGTGGTTTGCACGGCAGGAACAAGTTCCTGCTCCTGAACAAAGGATGAATAGGGCTTGGACAGGGATGGTTCATCTTCCCTGCCCGACCAGAATCCGGCAGCATCCCCTTCCGGCACGGTAACAGACCGAACCACCCGGGGGGTGATTGCCAGCACCAGCTCTGATTTCCTGTTAGTATTGTCGTTATTTGAAAGCAAAGGTCCTATGATAGGGATGTCGCCCAGAACCATGACTTTCTGTTTGCTCTTGCTTTTATCATCCTGGATCAGTCCACCAATAATGCTGGTTTCTCCATCCTTCAAGCTCAAGACGGTATCCAGGTTGCGGGTACCGATGGTGACGACGGTGGTAAGCGAACTGGCATCGCCGATCTTATCCTTGCTGAGGATGGTGCTGACCTCCAGGCTCAGTTTGATGGAAACCTCGTTATTCAGCTGGATGGTCGGTTCGGCGTTCACCTTGACCCCCACATCCACGTACTGAACGTTGACGTTGACACCGATGCTCGTGCCATTGGTGGATGTGGTGGTAATCGGCACACGGGTGCCCACGTTGAACTTGGCCTTCTCCCGGTTCTTTACCCGTATCTTGGGATTGGCCAAGGTTTCGCTGTTGGACAGGGTCTTGCCGAAATTGAAGGTGGCATTGGGCACCGTCAGAAAGCCATTAAACCCGCGCCAGCGAAAAAGGCTGAGCAGATTGTCGCTGCTGGTGGTAGTCGAGGTGGTCGTAGATGATGTGGATGTGGGCTGTACCAGCACATCGGACAAAAATGTGGAAGCGCCCACCTTGGCAGCGGCAGTGGAAACCGCGTACCTGCTCAGAGCCAGACCGAAGCTCTCAGCGTTGCTCTTGGTGAATTCGAGCACCTCAACTTCAAGCACTACTTCCGCATCGGGCACGTCATTGGCATCGAGAATTTTCTGCGCCACTTCGATGACTTCAGGGGTATCCCGGATGACCAGGGCGTTCATCTCTTCGTTGACGTAAATTTTCTTCACCTGCAGCATGGTGCGGATCAGGTTTACCGCTTTTTTGGCGTCAAGCTTGTTGAGGTAAAAGGTCTGGACGATCAACTCTTCATACTGCTTCGTTTTTTCCGGGCTTTTGGTATAAACGATGATGGTGTTTTCATTGAGGACTTTCTTACCCAGCTTGTTCACGCCACAGATAATGTCGAGAGCCTGCTGAAAGGTTGCGTTTTCCAGATAGATGGAAAAATTCTGGTCTTTCACCCCTTCGTCAAAGACGAAATTGATACCGGAAAGTTGCGAGATAATGTTGAAAACCTCTTTGATCTTGGCATCCTTGAATTTGAGGGTAAGGGGCTTGTTAGATTTGAGATTCAGTTCGTACCCGTCCATCTTCGGCTTTTTACTTTTTACCAGGCGATCAACCGCGTTCCTGGCCTCGGTGTTGTTACTGTTGAACTCCAATGCTTTCTGATACGAGCGAATCGCCTCTTTGGGCTTCCGGTTTTTCTCGAACTCCGACCCTTCTTTCTGATAAACGTGGGAATTCCTCAAGCGGATCACCAGCTCGCTCTGCTGCTGGGCCTGCTGAAGGGAAGGGTCCAGGGCATAGGCGGTTTGGAATTCGCGCAGGGCATCGTCATAATTTTGGGCCGCCAGGAACTCCTCCCCCTTCTTCAGATGCTTTTGGGCGGCTGCTGCACTTACCGAAAGAAACCTGGACCGATATTCCACCACATCCGGGTTGGCGCCTGCGACTTCTCCATATTTGAGGACGGCTTCGTCAAGACGCCCTTCCCGCTCCAGCTTTTCAGCATTGCTGAACGCGGAGCGACCGCCGGCACAGCCGGAAAGAATAGCCAGACCAAATATCAAGACAAGCAGGTGTTTTAAGGGATGCATTATTGAAACTCCTTATGGGCAGTCTTTTCAGCGTTTCGGTGCAGCCAGAGATTTGTTCTCGATCAGAGGGATAACTATCTCCCCACCACCTGACAGCGGGTGAATGGTCAGCGCATCTTCGGTAAGATTGGCAACCTCATATTTACCGGCAATGGTGTCCCCTTTTTTCACGAGAAAAATCTCCTTGTCGCTGGAGAGAAAGATCGTCTTACTGTTGTCCTTTTTCAAAAAACCAAGAAAGGTAAACCTGGCCATGTCTCGCTGCACCGGAGTCTGCTCGGGCATCTGCATGGCAGGAGGCGCCACAGGTGGGGCAGGCCTTACAGGTGGAGGCGGCGGTATCGGCAAATTGATTCTGCCGGTGGGCCTGCTTTCCGGTTTAACATCCTCGTGAAAAATGGGAGCAAAAATATTACGTCTAAAACCGGCAAACTTTGGATACTCTTTGTCCAGTAATTGCAGCTGAAGCTTTTTGTCATCTATCCTGGCGGAAGTGGAGCTGGAGAATGCTTTGGAGCCAGTTTGGCTGACGGTGGCACCTTTGCCTGGATATTTGAGCGTCCCGGCCTTTTTTTGTCTGGGTTGGCTGAAAACACTGTAAATTATGGACAGGATGAGCAAAAGCACCAGAATGGCGAGGGTCAGTTTTTTCCTGTTCATGGCCCCTCCATCCGGAAATAGGTGATCAGTTTCAATTTGAGTTGCACGTCCTCTTTTGTCTGGCTGGCATTGGCAAGGGACAGATTGTCCAATAAAATTATCTGCCGGGAGCGCATCAAGTCGGAAATGAAGCTTTTCATCCCGGCATAATTACCGGAAACGGAAAAATCGATGGTATAGGCAAGAAGTCCTTGCTCTTTCATGCTGGTCGGTTTGTACGTAACATTGTTTACGACCAGACTATTGTTGCTCGCAGTTTCAAAAAGCTCGCCCAGCATGCGTGCAAAATCATTCTTGGAAAGGATTCTTGAGTGCCACGTCTGCAGGTCTCTCTTCCCTTGGGCATAGATGGTGGCAGCGTCAAGCACACTCATCTGGCTGCTCTTCTGCCGTTTTTCAAACCAACTGCTTTGCAGTGATGCAACCCGTGGTTCCTGATAGAAAGTAAGATAAACGAAGGAAACAATGTTGATGAACAATAAAAAAATTATCGGTAAAACCAAGCGCTTCTTGGCTATTAGCGTCTCTTTTAAAAGTTTGAGATTCATTTGTATATTACCGTGCAGGTAATGGTGAAACTTACCCCTTTCTGATTCTGTCCTACCTTGATTGCCGATTGATTTTCCAGGAAAACGTTCTTGAAATATGCTGAAGAGGAAAGAACTTCAAAAAAGCGCCGCAAATCGGTAAAGGTTTTACCGTAGCCGGTCAGTTTAAGGGTGCGTTTCTCCACATCAGGTTCTACAGTACTAAGAGTAACCCCTTCCGGGACTACCGATTCGAGCTGTTCCAGAAAATTAAGCCAGTTCAAGCTTTTCTTTTCAATAATCGAATTGGCAAAGCGGATTTCAGCCAGCACCGTTTCATATTCTTTTGCGGGTACACCTTTTGAATCACCCTTAATTTTCCTGTCCAGGGATATGATTTGCGTCTCAAGGCGTTTGGTCTCACCAAGATTGAAGAATATTTCCCTGATGTTAAAAACAAGCCACAGTATGAGAAGAATTGCCGTAATGGCAATAATCAGATGCAGCTGACGAAGATTGATATAGCTTCTGGTTGCAAGATTAGTAGTAAACTGCATCAGAAATCCCTCACTGCGGCACCTAAAGCACCAGCCAGAGATTGCAGCAATCTTCGATCTGTGGCGACTCCGCTTTGGCTGGAAATCACGCGGCTCACGTCGAGCAAAATCGGTTCCGCCCCTATTGCATCACTGACTACACCACTAAAAGATTCGGCGTCTTCGCCGGCAGCAAAACAAAAGACCTCATTGGCAGAAAAACCGGGGAATTTATCCTTGAACACCAGCTGTGAGTTGTTGATCTCCCGATATAGTCGGTTAGGCTCGAAAATACCTGGTGAGAGGTCTTTGGAGCGATAAAAGACAAGTACCTCGCCATAAAAAACCATCATGGTGAAAATGCCGCAATGGAAAGTAAAGAAAGTAACATTTTCTGTTACCGACAAACGATTTGAAAATAGCCTGTAAACATTGAAGCCTGTAAAATCTATAAATTTGGGTTCAAGCCCGGCCTGAAGAAAGAGTTCTTCAAATTGTGTAATCACCGGTTTGGCTATGATAGACACAAGAAGAGACATTGCACCGTCATCTTTTTCTTCGAGCAACTGATAATCCAGGTGAGTCTCGCTTAAATTGAAGGAGAAATTCTTTTTGAGCTTCCAGCGGATGATTTCTTTCCCTTCTTCCTTGCTTTTAAAACGGGTCTCAATATCGACAAGCATGACTCGTCCTGTGGTTTCTGGCAAAGACAGGGAAATGACTGTTTCTTTTGTCAGGAGTCTGAGATAGGCATCTCGGATAATGCCAACAAAAGCAGAAGGATTGAGAACATTCTGCTCCTTCATGCCGAACTTCAGAAGATCATGGGGAATAGGAGTCGCATTGTAAGCTGCAAGGCTTAAGGAATTACGACTTCCGTCTACAACGGCCATTTTGATGGCCTCCCCTGACACTTCAACTCCTATGGCTTTTTTTGAAAAAAACATGATGTGGACCCGAACGTTCTATTTATTCAACAAAGGTGACGCGGTTTATTTCCCGTAATGTGGTATCACCTGCAAGTACTTTTTCCACGGCAGACTCACGCAAAAAAACGGTTCCCGCCTCTTTGGCAGCCTTTTTCAGCTGAATTGCCGAAGCCTTGGCTATTATAAGTTCCCGTATTTCATCATTGAGATCCAGAAGCTCTACAATGGCCGACCTTCCCCGATAACCGGTACCATTGCAATCGTCGCAGCCCTTGGCCTCGTAAAATGTGACATTTCGGCATCTTTCCGGGTCTATGGCTGACTCTATCAGCTTTTCATCGGGAATGACTACTGGATACTTGCACTTCGGACAGATCTTTCGTACAAGGCGTTGTGCCATGACACAGTTGAGACAGGCGACAAAGTTGTAGGGATCGATCCCCATGTGGGTGAAACGCCCGATCACGTCAAAGACGTTGTTTGCATGAACGGTAGTAAATACAAGATGGCCAGTAAGAGCCGACTGGACGGCGATTTGAGCAGTTTCAGGATCCCTTATTTCGCCTACCATTATCTTGTCGGGGTCGTGGCGAAGAATGGAACGAAGCCCCCGTGCGAAAGTGAGGCCTTTCTTTTCATTTACCGGGATCTGAACAATGCCACGAAGAACATATTCAACCGGATCTTCTATGGTAATGATTTTTTCTTCGCCTGAATGGATCTCAGTGAGGGCGCCATAAAGGGTCGTAGTTTTCCCCGAACCGGTAGGCCCCGTTACCAGCACCATCCCGTACGGTTCCTTGATCATCTTGCGAAACCGTTTTATCTCCCTGCTGTCCATGCCCAGTGTCTCAAGGGTGAGCCCCTTGAGATCCGTTGCAATGCTTTCCTTGTCAAGAATCCTTATTACGGCGTCCTCGCCGAAAGCACTGGGCATGATGGATACACGAAAATCTATTGATTTGCCATTGATCCGGACCTTGAATCTGCCATCCTGGGGGATGCGGCGTTCTGAGATGTCAAGCTCGCTCATGACCTTGAGGCGGGAAATGATCGGCCCCTGAAAGTGCAAATCGATAGGTTCTGTCGCTTTGTATAACACCCCG
Source organism: Geotalea daltonii FRC-32 (assembly GCF_000022265.1). Taxonomy (NCBI): domain Bacteria; kingdom Pseudomonadati; phylum Thermodesulfobacteriota; class Desulfuromonadia; order Geobacterales; family Geobacteraceae; genus Geotalea; species Geotalea daltonii. Next base: position 2,909,013 of record NC_011979.1, on the reverse strand, counting down.
TCGATGCGGTACTTGATGATGACCCCTTCCTGGGTGGTCTCTATATGAATATCGCTGGTACGGCGGTTTAAGGCATCAAGGATCGTTGAGTTAACCAGCTTGATAATGGGGCTGGTATCGGCTGAAATTTTTTCCACCGACAGGACTTCTTCCCCTTTTTCCGTCTCGGTCACCAACTGGAGCATGAAATCTTCAGAGACTTCCTTAAGGACGCTTCTTGCTCCTTCTCCTTTTTTTAACAAGATCAGAATCTGTGACTCAGGAGCAATTTTCAGAATTACAGGCCTATCGAGCAGTAACTCCATCTCATCGAGCTTAAGAACATCAGTGGGATCTGAAATGGCTACTACCAGAGCATCCCCGAGCAGTTCAAGCGGTACAAAATGAAAACGCTGCATTGCATCGGGAGGAAGTAATTCAAGAACAGTCTCGTCGTGCTTGAAATCCTGCAGGTCAATATATTCCAGGCCAAACTGCTCAGCCAAAGCCCGAGCCAGATCGGCATCGGTAATCAACCCCTCATTGAGGCAGATGGCCCCAAAGCGCTCACTGGTGCTTTTCAGTTTATCAATGACAAAAGTAAGTTGTTCCGGAGTAATAGTCTGGTTGTCGACCAGAATGTCTCCGAGCTTTTTCCTTTTGAATGTTTTGTTCATGTTCCCTTCAGCCCACTGTCCCTGCTATTTTGAATATTGGCAGGTACATGGTTATGATGATGCCGCCGATAATTATTCCCATAATTACCATGATGGCAGGCTCTATGGAAGTTGTCAGCACATTTAAATGCCGCTCTATTTCTTCTTCAAAATATTCGGATATATCGCCCAGCATTTCTTCCAGCGAACCGGTTGTCTCGCCTACACCCAACATGCGCAAAGCAAGGGGAGGCATCATCCTGGTGCCTTCAAGGGCTGAAGATAGCTGGACCCCTTCTTCCACCCTTACAACGGCAGCCAGAAGCTTCCGCTCCAGCAACATGTTATTCAGCGTACCCACTGACATTCTGAGTGATTCCACAATGGGAATACCACTCCCCATAACAGTGGCCAAAGTCCGCATGAAAGTGGTCATGGCATACTTGATGAGAAGTGGACCAACGAACGGAATCCTGATCTTGAGGCTATCCACCCTGAATCTGCCGGCTTCCGTTTCCGACCATTTCCTTAAAAGGAACGCTGAAATGATGATGAGACCGACAGCGACAAGGAAATAACGTTTGAGAACACTGGTAAATCCGATCAACATTTGCGTTGGTAACGGAAGACTCGATTTTGAGTCGGCGTAAACCTGGCTGAATGTGGGTACTACATAGACCAGCAGCATGGTTACGGCGAGAAACGCAACAGTCAGGATGATTCCGGGATAAATAAGGGCGGAGATGACCTTTTTCTTAAAGCCTTCTGATTTCTTAAGAAATGCAATATAACGGGAAATGGTCTGGGGTAGATCGCCGGTTCTCTCGCCAGCCTGGACCGAAGCGATGTACAGATGGGGGAAGACCTTCGGGTGCTTTTGAAATGCTGTTGATAAAGCGGCACCCCCCTTAACATCCTCCCGGACGTCATTCAGTATTTCGGGCAAACGCCCCTTCTCTACCCGCTCCAAAATGGTATCAAGCGCCTGAATGATCGGTAGACCGGCTTTGATCAGCACCAGTAATTCCTGGTTAAAGGTAAGGAGGGCTTTATTGTCAACCTTGCGGCGACTGATACCAACGTCCTGAAGAAACTGCATTGGCTTTTTCTTAAGCTCAAAAACAAAAAAGCCTTGCTCCTCAAGGCTTTGCTTGAGAACGGAAACATTTGCAGCCTCAAGTTCCTTTTCAAGAATTTTGCCGTCTGCGGCACCTATTTTACATTTAAAGAGAGACATAGAGGCAGAATCTACCATAAAAAGTTTGAAATTAGAATAATTAAAACCACAGCACAAAAGGCTGTGGTTTTAATTACCATATCTTAACATATAAATGTAGATTTTTAATATTTTTTTGGATCGTGGTCCACGCCGTGGCACGAAAGATAACATTCGCCACGGAATGAAGCTACTCCTTTTTCCACAAATTTCAAGGTTCCGTTTGCATTGGCGGCAACTATCTCCTGGTTGAATCTAATAAGATATTTGTATTCGGTACTTCCATGGGAATCATGGCAGGTATGGCAGGAAGTACCTGAAAAAGATGAACCGGCGGCCCTTCCATTGATATGCAGCGAGTGATACTTGAAGCTTTCATCGCTCATGATGCTGGTGCGACTATGACACCGATAGCATAGAGCATAATTCTGCGGCGACTCGGACTGATTGTCCCTGATAGAGTAATTTTCTACCAGGATGAACTCATAGTTGGAGCCATGTGGTCCAGAAGGAGATGAGGAATTATCGCTTCCATGGCAGTCGCTGCATGAAATTCGGGATACATCTCCCGGAATAATCTTTTTTTCCTTGTATGGTTTCAATAGACTGACTACAGCCGAATTTCTACCTTCGGCTTCAATGGGATGAAAGGATGGATTTGTTGAAGCGAACAGAACTCTTTTATTTGTAGATCGTGAGGGAAGATTTGCACTATCGCCATGACACCGGTAGCAAAGCTCATACTCATTGGATATGGACGTTACCAACCCCCTTTTATTCTTTAATCCGGCAAATTTGTTGGTAGAGGTGGAATAGTGAACATTATGGCAATCGCCGCACGTTGCATGACGCTGTGCCCTGGAATCCGTTTCAGGAAAATTCTCCTGTGCCCGGTGCACTCCTGCTGAAAATTCGAAGGCAGGATGGCGATAGGGCTTTTTAAACTCAGCCTCGACGTTTTTCTGGTCGGACATTTTGGGGGCAAATTTTTTTGGCATGAATTTGTATTCCTGGGAAATCCGGGAAGGATCACCATGGCAAACAATGCATATTGCAACGCCGCCCCCTGTCTTGAAATTGAAACGATTATGACATGTGGCGCAACCACGAGGTACCTTTGTCCCATCCAGGTGGGTAACTTTGTCGGCCCCGAACGCTGATATCGATAGGGACATGGCTAGCAGCGACACGGATATGAAAAGTATTTTATACATAAGGAATTTCCTTAGAAGGTATTGTTAGGAAATTGATGACAGGTAACACATACTGCATCGTGTGAGTTCGCAGGATCCGAAGGGGGATCCGGTGGTATGTAGTCCCATACCCAGAAAGGCATGGTCGTATCCCTGGTCTGATGAGGATCATGACAGGTGGTGCACTGCATCCTGCCTTGTCCGTCAAGTTTTACTTTCCCATCGGAAGAAACGACCTTGTAATCAGGCAGGGCTTGCTGCACTCGGGCATAATTGAAGGAAACAGGGTGATGGGAATTGGTAACTTTAGTGCGATCGAAAACGTTGATTCCGGCCATAACCTTGGCAAGATCACCGTTTATGGCTATGTTGGTGCCCCGAGCAACGGCTCCGAGTGCAGTAACTCCGTCATGACAACTGAGACAGAGCCGTGATGCACCATTTGGTTCGTTATAATCGCTTATGGCTTTGAGATCGGTTCTGATGCGAAGACCCGTAGCGGTGTATTGTCCGAAGACCTGGGTGGTCTCCATCCTGTTCCACAATCCACGATTGATCACCGCATTGTGAGGTGTATGGCAGAATATACATATCTGGCGTGCGCGAGGATCACTGGAATCGGAGGCCTTGTATGTAACCCCAGTATTGTCATAGGACAAGTTGTGCTTGTTGCCTGTCTCGGTTACCTTGGGACCATAAATGGCAAAACTGTTTTTCTGGAGAATTATCAGGCTAATGAGAACAGCCATTCCGACAAGAACCTTTTTCACTGTTTCGTACCCTCTCTCAAATACTGAAAAACCTGCACTCTGCTGTTGTAAGTGTCTGCGATGAAGATATGATCCTTTTTATCGATATATATACCGCTGGGCAAATAAAATTCCCCAGGTCTTGCGCCATTTTTCCCCACATGCAGAAGGAGTTTTCCTCCCGAGTTAAAGATCTGGAAATCATCAAGGGTGGCATCAATAACATAAAGATGACCTTCCCCGTCAATAGCTATCCCTTTTGGCCTGGCGAAAGAACCGGGAGCGTCGCCTATGTCGCCAATTTTGCCCTTAAGTTCGCCATCAGGCGTAAACTTTTTAATGGTGAAATTCATTGAATCGGTAATATACACATTATCACTGCTATCCACTGCAACATTGGATGGGTAACTAAGTTCCTGATCTTCACTTTCTCGCGGGAAAGGACTCTTAAAGCGATCTTCTTTGTCAAAAAGATACAGTTTGTGTGCCAGAACATCCACCACATACTTTTCGTCTTTGCTGTTTACTGCAATACCGGCCGGCCTGGAGAAGGGTTTTTCCGGTTTTAATTCCCCAAGAAATTTTCCATTTTTATCGTATTTATACACCTTGCCATTCAACGAATCGGAGACATACAGGTTTTTAGCGGAATCAACCGCGACCCCTACAGGACTCGACAGCACATCCTCCCCGGCCATGAGAAGGTATCCCACCTCCCGTGACTCCAAATCGTATCTGTGAACAATCCCCATGCCTGTATCTGCTATATAAAGTACGGATTCGCCATCCCCTCCGATAGCGAAGGGCAGATCAAGCTTTATTCCCTGGTCCGACTCACCCGTCAAATAATCAAAATATTTTCTGATCTTTCCACGAGGGGGCAGAATATCGTCCGGGCCGTTGATGGTCCGAAGAAACCTGATTCGAGGTTCGTTGGGGGGATAAGGCCAAGCAAGATTAATCTGGGGATCGTGGAGAGTAAGCGGCTCAACAGCTGCACAGGCAGTAAACAGGAGCAGGGAAACGGTAAGAAAAGCTTTAAAAAGCAATAGCCACTCCCCTTTCAGGCGTTAAGCATGCCGATTATCCACATGACAAAAAAGAAAACAACACAGCTTCCGATTCTGATTCCTTTTTTTACCAGAAATCCTCCATTTGATGGAAAGCTGGTCAGAATGAAAGCTACAGTAGATGAAATCCAGCCATAAAAACCTAGTAATGTAAGAATGGCCCATTGTTGGGACGACATGGTGGTTCCTTATTCATATCCTTATTTATAGTGTAATAGTGAGCCGAGTTTCAATTTCCAGACCATTATTACCGCCTCGCGGACGATTTTTTTTGACATCTTGGATGACCCAGCATGCCTGTCGATAAAAATGATCGGCACTTCCCCGACTTTAAAGCCTTGCTCGACGCAGCGGAAATTCATCTCAATCTGAAAGGAATATCCATCAGATTTTATCTCGTCCAGGTTTATCTTTTCTAAAACCTTACGACTGAAACATTTAAACCCGCTGGTGCAGTCGGAAATCTTGAGGCCAGTAATAAGGCGTGTGTAGACACTGGCAGAGTAGCTGAGAATAAGTCGTCTTATGGGCCAATTAACAACACTGACCCCATTCAGATACCGCGATCCTATGACCAGATCAAAATCGGACATTTTTTGAAGAAAGTGCGGCAGTATCTCCGGGTCATGGGAAAAATCTGCATCCATTTCGATTATATAGTCTGCACCTTGCTGCATCGCGAGACGGAATCCTTCTCTGTACGCTGATCCCAGGCCAAGTTTTCCTTTGCGATGAAGGACGCTGATCCTTGGATTTAATGCTGCCATTTTATCAGCTAGGTCACCGGTCCCGTCAGGGGAATTGTCGTCAACGATTAAAATGGAGATGGATACATCCTGAGCAAGGACTTTCGTCGTCAGTCTCTCAAGATTTTCACACTCGTTATAGGTGGGTATAACAACAACAGTCTTCACCGATACCCCCCCTTAATCTTCATATATTTTGAGCCTTATTAATAGAGGACATGACTTTTGGGAAACTGAATTGTGGTGCCGTAACTTCTGAAGGATAAACGATTTGGAGCTTCTAAGTCAAGCGAAAGGACCGGTAGGCTGTTGAGGAGAGATAAATCTGACAGAAAAAGCCATGCTACAAGCATGGCTTCTCTAGATGGCGGGGTCGACGGGGCTCGAACCCGCGGCCTCCGGCGTGACAGGCCGGCGTTATAACCATCTTAACTACGACCCCAAATTAAATTGTGGTGGTAAAACAAAACGGGAGATGTTATCTCCCGCGAGTGTTTTGGTGGGCGAAACAGGGATCGAACCTGTGACATCCAGCTTGTAAGGCTGGCGCTCTCCCAGCTGAGCTATTCGCCCTTAATGGCGGGGTCGACGGGGCTCGAACCCGCGGCCTCCGGCGTGACAGGCCGGCGTTATAACCATCTTAACTACGACCCCTTGACCTGCAAGACTTGACGTCCTGTCTTAAGCAGACACCTCTTATATCAAAACAATACCAATTGTGTCAAGACTATTTTGCAAAAAAAAGTCTCAATGGGATGTAACTTTTTCAGACTGAGACTTCATCATACCGCCAGCATCTGAAAAACTATCGGCTTTTGCAACTAATGGACTGGAAACAAAAGCGTTCAAAATAACATCATCCATATGTTTTACTGATCTTATTTCCAACCCTGCAATGAGTTCCTTGGGCATTTCCACCAGATCCTTCTCATTATCTAGCGGAATAAGCACTTTTTTTATCAGACCACGCCTGGCAGCAAGAATCTTTTCCTTTAAACCGCCTATGGCAAGAACTCTGCCCAGAAGAGTAATTTCACCGGTCATGGCAATGGAATTCAAAACTGCCTTATTTGTCAAAGCAGAGATTATCGCCGTTGCCATGGTTATCCCCGCAGATGGACCATCCTTAGGGATCGCTCCTTCAGGGACATGAATATGTATGTCCAGATTCTGATAGAAGTCGGGCTCCAACCCCAGCATCAATGCTCGGGAACGGACATAAGTCATGGCAGCCTGGGCGGATTCCTGCATCACCTCACCAAGTTTACCTGTTATGATCATTTTACCTTTACCGGGAAGAGTGGCAACTTCAATCTTCAGCAAGTCCCCCCCCACTTCTGTCCAGGCAAGTCCTGTAACAACTCCTATGGAATCCGTTTCCTCTCCCATCCCATATCTGAAACGCGGAACCCCGAGGAAATTTTTAATCTCTCTGTCCGAAATGGAAATCTTCTTTGATCTTGAATTTTTACCTTTTACAAGAGCATGGGCGGTTTTTCGGCAAATATTGGCTATTTCCCTCTCAAGGTTTCTTACTCCTGCCTCACGGGTATAGTGGCGAATTATTTCCAATATGGCCTTATCAGTAAATGTCGCATTTTTTTCCTCCAGGCCATGGGCTGCCAGCTGTTTTTTCACCAGGTACTGTTTTGCGATGGCAAGTTTTTCCATTTCCAGATAACCGTCCAGCCTTATAACCTCAAGCCTGTCCAAAAGCGGTCGTGGAATGGAATGAAGGGAATTGGCGGTCGTCACGAACATTACCCTGGACAGATCATAGTCAACATCGAGAAAATGATCGGTGAAGGTGAAATTTTGCTCAGGATCAAGCACTTCAAGCAGAGCTGAAGCAGGATCCCCCCTGAAATCCGTGCTCATTTTATCGATTTCATCCAGAAGGAAGACAGGGTTGATTGTACCAGCTCTTTTCATGCTCTGTATGATTTTGCCCGGCATGGCTCCAACATATGTACGTCTGTGTCCTCTGATTTCTGCTTCGTCACGCACTCCTCCAAGAGACATTTTGATAAACTTCCGTCCCGTGGCTCTGGCGATGGATTTAACCAGGGATGTCTTGCCGACCCCTGGAGGCCCGACAAGACATATTATAGGTCCCTTCAAGGCAACAAGAGAAGTAACTGCCAGGTACTCCAGTATCCTCTCTTTTACCTTCTCAAGTCCAAAGTGATCAGCATCGAGAACAGATTCGGCAGTGGCTATATCCTTGTTTTCAGCAGACGATTCAGTCCAGGGCACGGAAAGGAGCCAATCCAGGTAATTTCTTATAACGGCAGCCTCAGCGGAGGCAGGAGACATTGATTTTAACTTCTTCAATTCAGACAGAGCTTTCTCAGAGACTTCAACAGGCATTTTCTGTCGGGCTATTTTCTTTTCCAATTCTGCCAGTTCCTGCTTGAACTCATCCTTATTTCCCAGTTCCTTCTGGATTGCCCGCATCTGCTCATTGAGATAGTAATCTTTCTGCGCTTTCTCCATCTGTTTTTTGACACGGGAATGAATGCGATTTTCAATCTGCAGTATTTCAATCTCCGATTCCATGAATACCAGGAGCTTTTCCAGTCTTTTCAACGGATCAGCCAGGGAAAGCAGGTCCTGCTTGTCCGTTATTTTCAGGTTTAAATGGGTAGCTATGCTGTCTGCCAGCCGGGAAGGTTCCGAAATACCGGAAACCACATTGGTCACTTCAGCAGGTATGGTTTTGGTAAGTTTGACATATCTTTCGAAAGAACTACGGATGCCTCTGACAAGGGCCTCCAATTTAGCCGTCTTGTTGGAAGTTTCTGAAACATCTGCGACTTCCACGGTAAAGTAGCCGTCACAGTTCAGGTAGGAGAGGATCGTTCCACGTTTTTTACCTTCGACAAGCACTTTCACCGTACCGTCAGGAAGTTTAAGTAGTTGAATGATGTGACAGATGGTTCCGGTGCTGTATATTTCATCCTGTTTAGGGTCTTCAACCTTGGCATTTTTCTGGGTGGCGAGAAAGATGTATTTATTGCCATTCATCGCCGCTTCCAGGGCATGGATCGATTTTTCCCTCCCTACGAACAGAGGCACCACCATGTGGGGAAAAATCACCATATCTCTTAAAGGAAAGAGAGGGAACCTGGTCGGTTTCCCTCTCTTGATGCTGCTGATCTTAGTTTTTTCAGACATTTAACAGTTTCCCATGCGTCAGGCGGACTCCGCCACGCTTTCATATACTATAATTGGTTTTTCCTTGTTGTAGATAACATCTTCGCTGATTACCACCTCTTTAACCATGGTCTGAGATGGTATCTCATACATGATGTCGAGCATGGCATTCTCCAGTATGGACCTAAGCCCTCGCGCTCCGGTTTTCCTTTTTAAAGCCTCTCTGGCAATGGCAACCAATGAACCATCCGTGAATTTGAGCTTGACGTGCTCCATGTCGAAAAGTTTCTGGTACTGTTTGACCAGGGCGTTTTTGGGTTCCTTGAGTATCTGAACCATTGCTTCTTCATCCAATTCGGTGAGAGAAGCAAGAACAGGCAGCCGCCCTACGAATTCAGGAATAAATCCAAATTTCAGCAGGTCCTCTGGCGTTACGCCGATAAGCAGCTCCCCGGCTTTTTTCTCGATTTTCTTTTTAACGTCAGCGCCAAAACCTAAAGTCTTGACCCCAATCCGTTGCTGTATGATATTTTCCAGACCTGCAAAAGCGCCACCGCAGATAAAGAGAATATTTGTCGTATCTACCTTAAGGAATTCCTGCTGAGGGTGCTTTCGTCCACCTTTGGGAGGCACGCTGGCAACAGTGCCCTCGATGATTTTCAAAAGAGCCTGTTGTACACCTTCGCCGGAAACATCCCTGGTTATGGAAGGAGAGTCCGACTTGCGGGCTATTTTGTCGATTTCATCTATATAGATTATGCCCTTCTGTGCCCGCTCAACATCATAATCGGCAGCCTGCAGAAGGTTAAGAATGATATTTTCCACATCCTCACCTACATAACCAGCCTCTGTCAGGTTGGTTGCATCTGCCATGGCGAATGGAACCTTAAGGATCCTTGCCAAAGTCTGAGCCAGCAGGGTTTTACCTGAGCCTGTCGGACCCAGAAGCAGGATGTTGCTTTTCTGCATCTCCACTTCGCCCGGTTTGGTCATGGCTTCAATGCGTTTGTAGTGGTTATAGACTGCAACGGCAAGAACCTTTTTGGCCTGTTTCTGTCCGATCACATACTCATCGAGGACATCTTTTATTTCAAGGGGTTTTGGCAGCTTTTTGACATCCGGTCCCGTTGCCTCTTCAAGTTTCGACTCTTCGGCTATGATGTCGTTGCACAACTCGATGCATTCGTCACAGATGTAAACTGTGGGACCTGCGATCAGTTTTTTTACCTCTTCCTGGCTTTTGCCGCAAAAGGAACAGATCAGATTATCGGACCGGTCGTCTCTTCTACTCACCGGGAACCTCCCGTAATGGTGTTTCTGGTAATTATGGAATCTATGATACCATAGGTTTTCGCATCTTCACCAGACATAAAATAATCACGTTCCGTATCCGCCTCGATCTTTTCCACCGTCTGTCCGCTATGTTCAGCCAGCAACTCATTGAGTTTCTTTTTCATGCGCAATATCTCCTGAGCATGAATATGTATGTCGGTGGCCTGCCCCTGAAATCCACCAAGTGGCTGATGAATCATTATTCTGGAGTTGGCGAGACTGAACCTTTTCCCCTTCTCACCACCAGAAAGCAGAAATGCACCCATGGAAGCAGCCTGACCGACACAGATGGTTGATACTGGTGCTTTGATATAGCGCATTGTATCGTAAATAGCCATCCCCGCAGTAACTACGCCACCAGGAGAATTTATGTAAAGATGGATATCCTTGTCAGGGTCCTCCGCTTCAAGAAAGAGGAGTTGAGCAATGACAAGATTCGAAACAGTGTCATCTATTGCTCCACCCAGAAAGATGATCCGGTCTTTGAGAAGTCTGGAATATATATCGTAGGACCGCTCACCTCTTCCGGTTTGCTCAACTACTATTGGCACAAGCATGTCAACTCCTAGGGTTAAAATTATTTATCCAGTTCTTTGCGCTCAACCTCTGTTACGGTGGCTTTTGACAATAAAAGCTCTATTGCCTTGTCTTCCTTCAACTGGGCGCTCAGATTTTCCTTTGCCTGGGCATTCTGCTGGTAAAATTTGTTCACCTGCTCAAGGTCCTGATTATTCTGTTGAGCGATCTGCTCTAGCTTTTCATCCACCTCAGCAGCAGTGACCTCGATGGATTCCTTGCGGGCAAGTGCATCCAGCAGTATGGAACCTTTGACCTGTGTCTCGGCAGCACTGCGAAACTGTGCTTTATAGCCCTCGTCGTTAAGCCCCATCATCTCAATGGTAAGTCGCTGCATGGCCAGTCTTCTTTTGCTGTTCTCAAGCATCAGATTCAGCTGTTTGTCAACAAGAGTTTCAGGAACCTCGAAACTGTTTTTTTCGATGAGGGCTTTTATCAGTCGATCCCTGAGGTCAGCCTCTATCCGCTCATTTTCCTGCAGATTATGCACTTCCGCGATCTTTTTCTTCAGATCTTCAAGAGTTTCGAATTCGCCGAAGTCTTTGGCAAAATCATCATTCAGCTCGGGCAGTTCCTTTACCTTGATTTCCTTTATTTTAACGGTAAAGGAGGCATCTTTACCGGCAAGGTCTTTCTGGCCGTAGTTTTCAGGGAAAGTCACTTTGATTTCACTTTCGTCACCGGATTTCATGCCCACAAGCTGGTCTTCAAAACCGGGAATAAAACGGCCTGAACCAAGTTCAAGCTGGAAATCGTCAGCAGCTCCACCGTCAAAGGGTACACCATCAATGGAACCTTTGAAATCGAAGGTAACATAATCTCCGCTTTTTGCTGCAACACCAGCTTCAGCAGGTTCAAGATGGGCCATATTCTCCTGCATCTCCCGCAGGCGGCCAGTAACCACCTCATCGTTCAGAACAAATTTTTCCTTTTTAACTTCCAGCCCGTCATAATCCTTAACCTCAACATCCGGAAACACTTCGACGGTTGCAGAATATTTAAAATTTTCCCCTACTTTCAGTTCATCGCTATCTATGACCGGGTATGATACAGGGTAAATCTTTTCGTCAGTCAAGGCTTTGAAGTAAGTGTCGTTAACAATATTTTTCAGGACGTCATCAGCCATCTTTTCATGGTAATGCTTCTTGATTATATCTTTGGGAACCTTGCCTTTCCGGAAGCCTTTGATGGCGGCATGTTTTCTGATTTCGTCATAGACTTTTTCCACCTCTGAAGCAACCCGCGCTGCCGGGATCTCAAAATTGATCTTTTTTTTCACAGAACTTAACGATTCGACACTGATCTGCATTTTATTCCTCTCTTATCAGGTAATTAACAGGCAGGATCACTGCCATGGTTCAGACATGGATATTTGGCGGGAAAAACAGGAGCAGAATTTTTTAGGATGGTTATCGAACCCCTCTTGATGGGCTTTAAAGCTACCTACACACCTAAAAATGGATTTGTAAAAATAACAAACGATGTCATCTGTGTCAAGAAAGAAGTATTTGCAGCTGAAACCAGCAGCAAAAAAGAAAAAGGCCCCTTTCGCCATGATAAAAGGCCCTTATTTTAACATTCCCTGCCCTTTTACTTTCTTTTGTTGCCGAAAAAATTAGCTTGCCCTCGGCTTTGCCAGTTCCTCGATGGTCACGCTATCCAGAATCCCTATCACATTACTTTGTACGGTTCTCCACACATTATGCACATTGCAGTACCCTCCCCTGTCGCATGCGCCGCTATCCATAAGACAGCGGTTGGGAATGATCGGGCCTTCAACGGCTTCGACCACCTGGCGGAGGGTTATGGAAGAAGCAGGGCGTCCCAGAACAAACCCGCCCCCGGTGCCACGGGATGAATTTATTATACCCAGCTTGGCAAAGCTCTGAAAAATTTTGGCGAGAAATGTCTGGGGCACATCGGTGGCCAAAGCAATCTCGCTTATGAGAGAGACCTTGCCCGGGGACTGCTGGGCCAGATAAATGATGCCCCTGATTGCATATTCTCCCTTGCGGGTCAACTCCATCATCAAAACAACCTTTAGGACCAGTTTTGTCTTTTTATAGTCAAAGTCTGCTCCCCTGTCAAGGAAAAGATTCCAGGGAACCACCTCTTGGTCACGTTCACCTGCCGAATTCCTTCCGCATGTAGTTTTGCCATTCCCGCACCATGCCGGCATAATCCATGGCAAAACCACCCAGGGCTTTACTTAAAGCGGCGTCTACAGATATCCTCCTGCCGAGATTCACCAGAATCTCTTTCACATTGAACCAGCCATAGGCGCCGATCATGTAGTTGACCAGGGAGTAGCTCTGTTGGTATGCCAGTGAAGCCTGTTTGCTGCTCAGACCTCCAAAAGAGCCTTCAAGGGAAGAGAACGGCAGGTAACTGCCGATTTTTGCTACCCCTCCCAGCTCAGCCATAGGGGGATTATACTCCCTTCGCCCTTCATACTCGGCAAGTCCTTCATTTAACCATGTGGGAACATTGCCCCTTGCAAGCTCATTGACGACAACGTGAGTGTACTCATGGAATAAAATTGCTTTGAGTTGTGGAGTAAGTTCCGCCGCCCCACCTATGGGGAGACGGATTTTGCCGTCATAAAGCCCTCCCGACCATTCCGGACTTGAGGTTACCAGTCGATAGTCCTTCTTTGTATAGAGGATGACCGGTATCCGTGCTGAAGGAAAATAATCAAGGTCCGAACCTACCTGATTATAGGCTGTCTCCAGTGCATCGAGAACTGCATCAGCCAGACTGGAGGTAGCCTCCGTATCATAGGATATCTCGAATTTAGAGCTGTGCCCTTTGCCCATCTTTGACTCGACAGTGACCTCCCTACGGATCTTCTCCAGAAGGTCAGCCACAACTTTATTGCCTGGTTCAAGCTCTTGGGCCTTGACCAGGCTTTCTACGGCTGATTCCAGCTCACCGGAATCATAATGGGCACGCCCGAGGAAATAGTAAATGTCGGTGGTCCTGTTGCCGTCATCAATGGCTCTGCGCAGTTCGAATTTTGAAGCATCATAGTTCTTTGCCAGGTAAAATGCTATTCCGCGCATCATTCCGTAGGTGGAATTTCCTGGGGAAAGTTCTCGCGCATGGTCAAAATTTTCGGCAGCCTCCAGATAGCGATTGTTTTCAAGCTCTTTTTTACCCATATACATGTAGGCCACAGCCAGGTTCTTGCGCAATGTCTCGTCGTAGGGGTAGAAAGAAAAAGCCTTCTGCAGCTGTTCAAGGGCTTTTTCGTATTCCCCCGCATTCAACAACTCGAGTGCATAATCATTGCGGATCAAAGGATCGTCGGCCCAGGAAGGAATGGGCCAAAAAAGAAAAGCAAGTAGACATACAACGGACAAACAGGCAAAGGTCATTTTTTGCATGACAGCCTCGTTAACTCAAAATTTAACGAAAGATGAAAAAAAAGCCGGGCATGGCCCGGCTCTCACTGCTACAGCATACTTCCCTTAATGCTTTTGGCAATTCCGGTGGAATCCAGTCCATACCGGATCCGTAACTCAGATTGTTCACCCTGTTCAATAAAACAGTCGGGATAGCCAATCCGGGTGACTGGCAAGTGGCTCAGTCCTTCCTCTTCGAGCACCTCAAGAACGGCTGCACCAAAGCCGCCTTGCAAGGCATTTTCCTCAACTGTTACCAGTCTACCGACCTTGGCAGCCAATGTAAGGACAAGCTCCCTGTCAATGGGCTTTACATAGCGCATGTTGGCTACCGCCACATTCAGGCCTTCGACAGCAAGGAGATCGGCTGCCTCCATGGACGGATAAACCATGGTGCCAAGGGCCAGGATGGCAACATCGCCACCATCACGGAGAATCTCTCCTTGCCCTATGGCTATTTCCCTGAACTCCTGATCAATGGCAACTCCATGACCATTGCCGCGCGGATAGCGAACGGCCGAAGGACCATCATGATTGATGGCCGTATAGAGCATGTGCTGCAATTCGTTTTCATCCTTGGGCGCCATCAGGGTCATCTGGGGAAAGGAACGCAGGTATGACAGATCGAAGACCCCATGATGGGTAGGGCCGTCACTGCCCACCACTCCTGCCCTGTCGATGGCGAAAACCACCGGCAGGTTCTGCAGGCAGACGTCGTGGAATATCTGGTCATAGGCCCTTTGCAGGAAAGAGGAGTAAACGGCAAACACCGGCTTTAATCCACGGCCGGCAAGACCCGCGGCAAAGGTGACACCATGCTGTTCTGCAATCCCCACATCGAAAAAACGGTCTGGATGCTTGGCGGCAAAGGCCGAAAGTCCGGTACCATCGGGCATGGCAGCGGTAATGGCAACGACTTTTTCATTGTCATTGGCTATCTTGTTCAGAGCCTCACCGAAGAGAAAGGTATAGGAGGCTGCCCCCCCTTTCCCCTTGGCAACCTTGCCGCTGGTCACATCGAAAGGCCCGACCCCATGGAAAAGGGACGGATTGGTTTCGGCAGGACCGTAACCCTTCCCCTTCCTGGTCAATACATGTATCAGCACTGCATCGTCGAAACGCTTGACGTTCTCCAGGGTCTGCATGAGCAGTTCGATATTGTGGCCATCGATGGGCCCCACATATTCGAAGCCGAAGGCCTCAAAGAGCATGCCGGGGGTAAAAAGCCCCTTAAGACTTTCCTCCGCCCTCTTCGCCACCTGCAGAACGCCACGGCCAAGACCGTCCATATTTTCCAGGAATCCCTCCACATCCTTCTTGATCTTATGGACAAATTCGCTGGTGATGGTCCGGCTGAGGAAGCTTGAAAGGGCTCCGACGTTTTCGGAGATGGACATCTCGTTGTCGTTGAGAATCACCACCATATCCCGGTTAAGGTGTCCGGCGTGATTGAGCCCCTCATAGGCAAGTCCGCCGGTCATGGAGCCGTCACCGATAACGGCCAGCACCTTGTTTTTCTCCCGTTTCAGGTCACGGGCCAAGGCCATGCCGAGGGCAGCGGAGATGGAAGTGGAAGAATGTCCCACATCGAAAGCATCATGTGGTGACTCGCAGCGCTTGGGAAACCCGCTTATGCCTCCCAACCGGCGCAGGGTGCCGAACCGTTCACGGCGACCGGTCAGCAGTTTGTGTGCATACGCCTGATGTCCCACATCCCACACTATTTTATCATTAGGACTGTTAAAGACAGCGTGCAGAGCAATGGTAAGCTCGATAACCCCGAGACTGGGCGCCAAGTGCCCGCCATTGCCGGAACAAGTGCTGATAATGACTTCACGCAGTTCACCGGCCAGGATATTCAATTCTCTGAGCGAAAGTTTCCTCAGTGATTCAGGACCGCTGATTGTCTCTAGTAAACCAGCCATCAGGACTTCCGTTTCACGATGTAAGATGCAATTTCACGTAAGGGATCCGCTTTTCCATCAAAAGCAGACAGGGCATCAAGGGCGATGTCCACCAGTTCCGCAGCACGTATTTTGGCTTCTGCCAAGCCCATCACAGCGGGATAGGTCGCCTTTCCCCTGGCTTCGTCACTGCCGGCGTCCTTACCGATCTCCTCAGTGGTTCCCTCAATGTCGAGGATATCATCGGCAATCTGGAAAGCCAGCCCTATAGCCTCACCGTAACGGGTGAGACTTTCGGCGTCCTTGCTGCTTGCACCGCCAAGCAGCGCCCCGGACTTGACCGAAGCTTTGATCAATGCGCCGGTCTTATGGGTGTGAATGTACTGGACTGTCGCCAGATCTATCTCGGCATTGCCCTCGCTCTCCATGTCAACCACCTGTCCGCCAACCATCCCTCTTGATCCGGCGCAGCAGGAAATTTCCTGAATTACCTGGACCAGTGCAGCTGGCGGGACAGTTGGGGCCGCTGCCAGATTGCTGAGCAGTATGAATGCCTCGGTAAGAAGGGCATCTCCGGCAAGAATGGCTACGGCCTCGCCGAAAACCTTGTGGTTGGTGGGATTGCCGCGACGAAAATCATCATCGTCCATGGCAGGCAGGTCGTCATGTATCAGTGAATAGGTGTGAATCATCTCCATGGCACAGGCGGCAGGCATGGCCTGGGATATATTCCCTCCCACGGCTTCACAGGCAGCGAGCATCAGTATGGGGCGGATCCTTTTCCCCCCCGCAAAGATGGAATAACGCATTGATTTGTGGAGCGAAGCAGGAAGGTCATCGGCAAGGGGCAGAAATCGGTTGAGTGCATCATCTACCAGCTGGCAGCGTTCTTTCAGGTAACTTTTCAAATCCATTCATATCTCATTTCATACGTTGGGATATTAGACATTCATTCATCTTCAGGCTGAAACTGTTCGGTTATAAATCGGCCATCTTTCTGCTTGAGCAGGACTTCCACCCGTTTTTCTGCTTCATTGAGTTTCTTCGAGCAAAAAGCTGCCTGCTTGATCCCTTCCTCAAAGGCTTTAAGCGAGTCTTCAAGGGAGAGCTCTCCACCTTCCAGTTTCTTCACTACCTCTTCTAATTTTTTGAGGGCGGTTTCGAATTTTTCAACGGCCATGGATAAGCTCTTTCCGACAGGAGTTTTGGGGAAAAACAGCGTTATTATACAGATAAGTGCCAAGCAGTCAAGGTTTGATGACCGCTGTCAGTCATGGGTGCACTCCACTCGACAGATAGCGCGTCCTTTTCTGAGCAATATATCCAGGGAATCGCCGGGGGCCAGTTGGTCCCGATCGGTTACCACCGCACCACCCGGAAGCTTTTTCACGATAGAATAACCACGGGCCATGGTGGCCAAAGGTGAAAGTGCCTGAAGCTTGCCGGCATTGAAGGCAAGGGACTGCCCCGCCCGCTCGACAGTATGCATCATGGTCTTTTCGATCCTGGACTGCACAAGAAGGAGCTGCTCCCGGCATCGCTCCAACCGCAGGACAGGGTTTTGCAGACGAAGGCGGTCATGAAGAAAATGATTTGTGTCGGCGCTTCTGATCAGCAACTGACGAATGCAGCGCCATGATCTGCCTTCCAGGTCATCAAGCCGCTGGGCCAGATGGCCAAGGAGCATCGATGGATCCTTGACAGCACGGACCAAGCCATTGAGCTCCCCCCAATGTTCATTGAGCAGTCGGCGAACGGCCATTCCCAGGCGGTGGAACAATGCCTCCAGTTCGGCAGAGATTTCCGCTTTGCTTTTTATCACCATCTCCGCCGCTGCGGATGGCGTAGGGGCACGCAAGTCGGCAACGAAATCTGATATGGTAAAATCTATCTCATGGCCTACGGCAGAAATTACAGGAATCGAGGATCGATAGATGGCACGCGCCACGATCTCTTCGTTGAAGGCCCACAGGTCTTCCAGTGAACCTCCGCCACGACCGACGATCATGACATCTATGCTTCCATATCTGTTTAAATCGTTCACGGCAGCTGCTATTTCTTCGGCAGCTCCTTCACCTTGAACCTTCACCGGCCTGAGCAGTACCTGCACGTTGGCAAAACGTCGGTTCAGTACGTTCAGAATGTCATGGATAGCCGCACCGGTGGCCGAGGTCACAATACCTATGCGCTGGGGCAGTCTGGGTATATCTTTCTTGTGTGAATCGGAAAAAAGTCCTTCCTTGGCCAATCGCTCCTTTAGCTGGATGAATGCGAGCTGCAGAGCGCCAATACCTTTCGGTTCCAGGTATTCCACAATAAGCTGGTACTCCCCACGTGCGTCGAAGACCGAGAGCCGGCCGCGGGCAATAAGCCCCATACCATCGCTGGGCTTGAATTTCAGAGCGCGGACAGAAGCGCGAAACATGACGCAGCGGAGCTGTGCAGATGCATCCTTCAGCGTGAAGTACAGATGGCCGGAACCCGGCGTGGCAAGGTTTGATACTTCCCCTTCCACCCAGACATGATCAAAATTATCCTCCAGCACGTTGCGGACGAGTCCGGTCAGCTGACTTACGCTAAGAATATTCTTTTCGGCAAAAAGCACCACGCCCCCTGTGTTCCCTTACTCACAGCTGTTTCTACCATAGGCGCCATAGCCTGTCAAACTACCGGTTGACCATGGGAATAGCTTCATTGTATGATGCCGCCATGAAAAACTATCCATATGTAATCACCATATCTTCGGAAAAAGGGGGGGTCGGCAAGACCACCCTGGCGACAAACCTGGCCATATTCCTTAAGGCACTGGATGAAAACCTGCCCGTTTCCATTTTCTCCTTCGACAATCACTTCACCATAGACAAGATGTTCGCCATCAAGGGACAGAAACAGGATAAGGATGTCTCCGACCTGCTCCTTGAAACGCCTGGTTTAGACCTGCTTCACACGGGGCAGTATGGGGTCAGTTACATACCCTCTTCCGGCGCACTCTCCGGCCTGAAAAGCTCGATGAAAGGTCCCATGGTTCTGGCAAGGCTTTTGGCATCTTCCGGCATCTCAGGCGTCTTGATCATCGATACCAGGCCTGACCTGGACATACTTACTCAGAATGCGCTCTTTGCAGCCGACCAGGTGATCATTCCCATCAAGGACATGGCCAGCATGGAAAACTGCCGCAACATCTTCGACCTCTTCGATAAACGTGGCATGGACAAGAAGACCCTTTCCCTGATCCCCTGCCTGGTGGATGAGAGGGTGAAATTCGAAGGGATGTTCAGCGATCAGAAGACACTCCTCAAGGCCTACGCCATTAACCGCGGTTACCGCTGCCACGATACCTATATATCCAAAAGCCCCAAGGTCGAAGGTCTCAACACCAATCCGGAGGGCAAGATTTATCCGATCCTGACCCATGCCCGCAGTACCGACGTTTACAGCCAGTTTACCCAACTGGCCAGAAGTGTGCTCCAGGAAATGAATGCCACCACCGAACCACGGTCACAGCTCTTCCATCAATGGCTCACCGCTGAAGACACCCGCAAGAAAGAGGAATTTTTTGCTCGGCTGAGCGGCGTCAAATCTCACTGCATAATGTGCGGCAGCCCATCCAGCCAAGCAAAAAGCGGCATTACCTATTTTTATGAGACATCCGACGGAAGTGATGCAGGTTTTATGGAAGAAAGATGCTTCTCACGTTTCCTGCTGTCGTCCATTTATAATCTGCCACAGGGGCTGCCGGCAGATGACCCGGTACGGCTGATGCTGCAGGACACCATAAAGGAATCCGCCTTTGCCTTCAAGCCGGTCTCCGCAGGTAGGGGGACTGAAGTTGAGTGCCATCGTTTCGATCTCAGCGGCCTGCCCATGTCCAGCAAGGCGTATCAACCTGGAGAATTGGCCCCTCCCTTGGACACTTTGAGAGGATATGGGGAAACCTTGCGAGATGCATTTCTTTTTGTTCACCCCATAACCACCGGCAATCCTGAGGCGATCCTCATGGAGGAAAATTACCGGGCATTCGCCAAGCTGAAAAGACATATTGCAGAACAGATCTGCTGAACGAATAAGGAAGGAAAGGTCAGCTGACAATTTGTGACGCATAAACGAAGGTGATTCCCTGTTTTTTCAACTGGGGCATCATCCCTGACAGTGCCTGAATGGTGGTCCGGTGAGGATGACAAATGGCAATGGCACTGCCCCTCCTCCTGGCGGCATCTGCCACCTGTTGCAACTGGGCATTGATCGCCTGCACATTCTGCACGTTATCGAGAAACACCTGCCTGGTCCCCGATTTAAGTCCCATCTTTCTGGCGAGGCGGAATCCTGCCGATTTGGGGGATGTCATGCTGTCGACAAAGAACAAGCCTTTTTCCTGCAGGATCTGCAGCACAGGCTGCATCTTTTCTTCGCTCTCGGTAAAACGAGACCCCATATGGTTATTGGCGCCGACCGCATAAGGAATTTCCTGCAGATACCCCTTCACCTTGGAGGCTATCTGTTCATTACTCTCCCCAAGCAGCAGGCCATTTTTTTCCATCTTTTTCTCCGGGTATCCCTGTGGCTCCATGGGAATGTGGACCATGACCTCCCCTCCCCTGCCATGGGCAATTTCGGCGACAGCCCTTGCCTTGGCATATCCGGGAATAATGGCGAAGGTAATTGGCAGGTTGATTGCCAGTAAAGAATCGGCTTCTCTGGTGCTGCGTCCCATATCGTCGATAATGATGGCAACGGTGCCGGGACCGGTCAGGTGCGGCCTCGTCCTTGCCTGTGGAACGGGTCTCGCCTTGGCTGCAGTATAGATATCATGCTTCCCGGGTTTCGCCGCAGGACGAGCAGGCATTTTCTGTCGTTCAACGCTCCCCTGCCTTTCCTGTTTTCCAGGCAAGGTATGCCTGGACTGTTCCAATAGGAAAAAAGCCAACGCTATCAAAACTATTACAGCCAGGAGCGTAACCAGTTGCCGGTATTTGCCCCCTGAACTCTTGCGTCTATTTGTCCCTTTCCCCTTCTTTTTTGCCAAGTAGATATCCTCCGCTTTTCAGGCCGCTGCCTTTTGTCCGTCAACCAACAGCCGCCAGAAGGAACGGAAGCGTGTCAGTTCTTTGCCGTCAATTTCATTCACCAGTTGATGCAGACACTCAACTTCTTCGGCCGAAACCGGAAAAACTTCGCAGCTGCACACCACATTGTCCCCGTACAATGCTTCTCCGCGAAAGCTAACTTCGATTTCTGCCAGCCTGTATTTTTCGGCAATGCTCAACGGCACAGTTTCCAACGCCCAGTCCACATAAACGGCATTATTAACATGTCGATTGATGTCCAGATCGCTACGGCGTACCTGGAAACGCTGCTCGCCATCGATCCTGCCCGGACGGGGTAAAGAGGGGAAATCATCTTCAATTGCCCGCTCTGACTTAAGCGGAAAGTCGCGGAGATGGTCCTTTAGGCGCACCGGCCGGCGGGTGGTAATATTGACGGCGGCCCAGGAACTGGTGGCCAGGGCAATGACTTTTCCATTTTCATCCCTGATTGTGTATTCCCTGCATGAAAACAGTCCGTCCTTGGTGGAGGGCCAGGTGTGAATGGTGATCCTGTCATTTCCTCGAGGGTAGTGCAACAGGCGCAGATGAAAACGGGAGATGACCCAGGTCAGGTTCTTTTTACCGAGATCGGCAACGGATAAGCCCAACTGTCTCACATGGGAAGCTGCCGCGTCCTGCATAAAATTGAAAATGGCGGCCGGCTTGATCGAGTCTTTGCAATCCACTTCGTAGTAGCGGACCCGCAGCTTATGTTCGAATACATTGTCCATTGGACCTTATAAACAAAACCGCCTGCTGATAAAGCATACCAGTCAGGCGGTGCCTTAAATTAAAAATGAAGGGATCAGGAGGCCACTGCCTTGCAGAGCACGTCCACATTCAATCTGACATCGGTCTGAGTGCCCGAATCCATGTTCTTCAGGGCAGCAGTACCCTTAACCAGCTCGTCTTCACCCAGGATCAGGGTAAAGTGGGCGTTGAATTTGTCGGCTCGCCGCATCTGGCTTTTCAGGCTTTTTCCGGCAAAGTCCATTTCCACTGAGCAGCCCTTCTGCTGCAGTCCTGACATAAGCCTGAAGGCTTCCTCCTGTGCTGTTTCGCCAAGGGCTGCTATGAAGAAATCCGGGCGTTTGCGGAAATCTTTTTCTGCCAAAAGCAGAGCAACCCTCTCGACTCCCATGGCAAAACCGATGCCTGGAAGCGATGGCCCACCAAGATCTGATATGAGGCCATCATAACGGCCCCCGGCTGCAACAGCACTCTGTGAGCCTAAAAGGCCGGTGACAAGCTCGAAGGTAGTGCGGGTATAGTAATCAAGGCCACGGACCATGCGGGTATTTATGCTGTATGACGTGCCCACCGATTCCAGGTGGCACCTGGTTTTGGCAAAATGATCATTGCAGTCATGACACAGATAATCAAGAACAGAGGGCGCGCCTTCTGTGGCCTCCTTGCAGCCGGCGGCTTTGCAATCGAGCGCCCGGAGGGGATTGGTGTCGATCCTTCTCCGGCAATCATCACACAGCTTGCCGATCCTGCTCTTGAGGAAATCCTTGAGGACTTGACGATATTTCGGCCTGCACTCGGGACAACCAAGGGAATTGATCTGCAGATGGGGCTCGGTCAGGCCCAGCTCGGCAAAAAAGTGACAAAGCATGGTCAGTACCTGGGCATCGACCTTGGGATCGGCTATCCCTGTCACCTCGGCACCGATCTGGTGAAACTGGCGGTAACGCCCCTTTTGGGGCCGTTCATAACGGAACATGGGACCCATGTAATAGAGTTTGGCAACCGGATCAGCCACATAAAGCTTGTGTTCGATGAAGGCGCGCATGATGCTGGCCGTGCCCTCGGGGCGCATGGTAACCTTGTTCTCTCCCTTGTCGACAAAGGAGTACATCTCTTTTTCGACAATATCGGTAGAGTCGCCAATGGAACGGCAGAAAAGCTCTGTCTTTTCCAGAATCGGCACCCTGATCTCAGAGAATCCATACAGCCCGAAAATCCTCCTTGCCGCTGCCTCAATATGCTGCCACTTTTCAACCTCTCCGGGAAGTATATCGTTAAAACCCTTGATACCGGTAATGCTCACGCCTGTTTATCTCCTCGTTCATTGCTTTTTATATGCAGATATGTGAAAGACCATGTTTTTCCCGCAGGCCTTGCTTCGATACATTGCCTGGTCAGCCAGTTCGAGAAGCTCCAGTTTGGTACATGCATCTTCCGGGTAGCTGGCACAGCCAAGACTGGCGGTAAGTTTTATGTCAAGACCTTCACTTTGAATGAAGACATGACCCTCAATGGTGCTGCGGATACGTTCAGCAACTACGGAAGCCCCGTCTATTCCGGTTTCGATGAGTATTATCGTATATTCGTCCCCCCCGTAGCGGATTACCGTGTCCACGTCACGCACCGATTTTTTCAGCAACAGCCCCACTTCGGCCAGGGCCTTGCTTCCCACAAGGTGTCCGTACTGATCGTTTATTCGCTTGAAGAGATCTATGTCAAGAAAGATGATGGATATGTTGGAAGAATAACGCTCAGCGCGCCTGACTTCTCTTTCGAGGGCTACATCCAGGTAACGGTAATTGAAGAGCCCAGTCAGTTCGTCGATGTAGAGAAGATTCTTGGCATTGTTGTAACGGGACGCATTTTCCAGGGCAAGGGATGCCTGATCAAGCAGGAAATTTATGTTTTTGAAATCCAAATGGGCCGGAAAAACGCTTTGCGATTCGTTGAAAACTATTATGATGCCAAGAAGTGCTGTTTTTGCCCTGACGAAAAACAGCATTGCTTCGGTAACGGAGTGTTCTGCAAAGAATCGGGACCGCTGCTCGAGATCATTAAGCAGGACAAAGCTTCTATTATCCTCTTCGCGAACATCGAAAATATCGAATATGAGCTCCCCAAGGGAAGAAGCGGTTTCCTCGTCGAACCCTTTTATCTCTTTTAACTCCAGCGTACCGTCATCATTCTGGAAGTAGCCGGTTAAGCGACTGAGACCAAATTCTTTGGCCAGTGAATCGACAAGTATTGTGTGAATGCGGTCGAAATCAAGAGAATTGGCTATGGTCTGACTTATTTGAAAAAGGTTCAGCAGTCCTTTCAGTTCCTGATTTTCATCAAGAAGCCTCCTCTGCTCGAAACAGAGTGCGACCGCATGCTTGAATTCCTCGCTGTTTATGGGCTTGACAAGATAGTCACGGGCACCGTTTTTCAGGGCAAACACTGCGGTCTCCGTGTTGGCGTGGCCGGTGACCAGAATTACATCTATGGAGGGATCAAACTGCTTTACCTTGGACAGGAGATCAAGTCCGGTTATATCGGGCATTACCAGATCGGTGACGACCAACGCATATTCGCTGCTACGCAACATTTCCAGGGCTTTCTCTCCGGAACAAGCCACATCGACAGCAAAGCCGTCATCCCGCAGCAGATCGGCAAATACCTCCCTGAAGAAACTGTCGTCTTCTACTACTAGAATCCTCTCCATGAGGAATATCTCCTGAGTCGGTCTTTATTGGGCATCCAGGCGATTGTGGACCCAAACTAACAGATAAATCGGAATTCTGTCAATTAAAATGCCAGTTTTGCCTATGGGCGATAAACTTTCCTTTACCTTTGTCATATGTGAGACGGATAGTCCCGTTCAGGTCGGTTCTGTATACCTCCACATGCTTCTCCTTCAACCTCGCCAGCGTCTGTTCGGCGGGAAGGTGAAAGCTGTTGCCATAGCCGGCGGAGATCAGGGCAATTTCCGGGGAAGCCCAGTGAAGAAATTCAGGGGAAGATGAATATCTGCTCCCATGATGGGGGACCTTAAGAACGTTGCTCTGCTGACCCTTATGGGCAAATAGTCGCTTCTCCACTTCCATGCCGATATCACCGGTAAACAGAACCGCTCCCTTTCCATACACGAGACGAAAGACCAGCGATCTCTGGTTCAAATCGGGGTACTGGTTGCTATTGTCAGCTTCTGGCCACAAAAACTCAAGCCTCGCACCTCCTATGTCCACCTGGTGGTCCGATGCATGGATCTCGCGAACCGGGATCTTTCGCTTATCGATAATTGCCCTGAGATTGCGGTAGTTCTCGCTATCGTCCATTGCCGGCCTGTTCTCCCAGAATTCTCCCACCTTAAAATTATCGGCAATGTAAAGAAGTCCTTGAATATGGTCTGGGTGGGCGTGGGTCAACACCATGTAATCTACGGTCGTGACACCCAGTGCCCACAGTGCAGGCGCCAGCAATCTTTCGCCCACGTTGATTCCCCCCTCGCGGGCAGAACCGCCTCCGTCTATCAGCATTGTTTTGCCACCGGGAAATGATATCAACGTGGATTCTCCCTGGCCCAGGCTGAAAAAGGTTATCTGCAGGAGCCCCTTATCCGGCCCCTTGAAAAACAAAGCGTTACCGGCAATGGCAACAGTAGTGACAATGCAAAAGGCAATCTGGAATTTTCTTGAGGAGACAAAGGTCAGCACCAGAAGCAGGAGATAGAATAAAAAAAGATCGAAGTAATCTGGATTTAAAAGGGGCAACGCTGGAATATTTGAAACCAGCAGAACGAAGGAGTTGGCTATTTTAACCGGAAACGCGGCAGCAACAAGCAGCATTCTCGCAACAAAGGGGAAAAGGAAAATGAACGGAAGTGCCATAAAACCCAGTACGACAGCACCATAGCCCATGAGCGGCACCACAATCAGGTTGCTGATAAGACCGGTGAATGAAACCCGATGAAAATAAAATGCCACAGGAAAAAGGGTCCCAGTGATGGCAGCAAGTGAAGCCATCAGAAAGAGCAGCAGTTTATACGAAATCGTGCCGCTGGCAAATCTAGCAAAAGGCAGCATGAAAATGGGGGTTAGAATGATGATTCCCCACAGGGCGACAAATGACAATTGAAAGGAAATATCGAAAAGAGCGCCTGGCGTAACGGCAAGAATAACCATTGCGGCCAGCAGCAGACTGTTCACCGGCTCCACCTCACGCTCGACAGCGAGGGCAAAAACAAATGCGGCTATCATAATAACGGAGCGGGCAGTTGCCGGGGCCGTCCCGGAGAGCAACAGATAAAAGATAATGAGAGGCAGGGTAATGATAAGGAGGCTTTTGCGCAGATTAAAATTGAGGGTTAAACATTGGAAGTTTCGACAAACGCCCAACAGGAGGTGAAATACAAACAGGGCGATGATTCCCACGTGAAAACCTGAGATTGACAGGATGTGATTGACCCCGGTATTGGCATAGGCAGTCTCAATATATGGTGGAGTATAGCCTCGCTCCCCAATGAGAAGAGCTCTGAGAATGCCACCTTCTACCGAGGGCACGGCCTTAACGATAAAACTGCCCATGCCCGCTGCCGTTTGATCGATGAAACGCTGCAGCGGATGGCTGACATTGGCCATGACCAGCACCACATCGTCGGCACGGCTTGCGAATGCGGTGGCAAAGATACCTTTCAGGGCAAGGTTGCGAACAAAATTGAATTCGCCCGGCAAGCCATAATTCCGGGGTCTATGGAGACGTGAAACAACTCTTACCCGGTCTCCTGTGAATACATCAGGACGCCCCTCCCCCACATACAACAAAACCCTGCCGGTCACTGGAACGGAACCACCAGCCCGATACAGGCGCTCAGCCTCAAGGTGGAGCCGTGATCCCGCTGCCCTGGCCTCCGGACGGCTGTCAACGACACCTTCCAGAGTCACAGGTTCATCGGAAACAAACCTGGCAATATGATTTTTTTGAAAGTCAGGGTGCAGCAGGTCTTTTAGGGAAAGATTCCCCCAGCAAAAGAACAGAAGAGAAATGGTCAGGAGATATGGGTACTTTTTCGGCAGAAAGACGGCAAAAAGGGATAAAAGCAGAAGGGGTAGCAGGATTCCTTGCGGGACAAATAAAGAGTAAAGACCTGCCGACAGAATGCCGGCAATAATGGAGGCAAGGGGAATGAAAAGTGGTCTTCCTTTCACCCCCTGCACCTTTTATTTTCTCTCCTTGAAACGGTCCACCAGAGAAGCAAGGATTTTATCCAGGTCAGTCCTCTTTACAGGAGCATCAGGTTCGCCCTTTATGGCGGATACTGCCATGTACTCAGCCGGTGAAGATTTTTTCCCGGCTATTTCGACCACATCCACTCCCTGGTTGGTTTTCAGGTTTATCAGCAACTTGTGACTGCCTTGGTCGAGACGGAAAAGTCCCAGGTCTACCCATTCCAGATAGGGCTTGCCGTTTCCTTTTACCTTGTCGGAATCCACCTCGGCAGAAATGGTATCTCCAAGAGCTCTTACCCTTATTCTGTAGGCGCCATCCTTATCCACAGTGAAGGGCACTTCCAGCTGGGCTCCGCGATAATCGGCACGCACCCATTTGGGGGCCAGCGGTTTGCCAAGATAATCGACGGTGGTGATCTTGGCCGATACTGGCAGCTCTGCCACATCAGCTACAGGGAAAACGATGGGCTTGCCGTCGTCGGGCAGGTTGCTCTCAAGGCCGAGCAAGGCAACTGTAACCTCTGCCAGGTCCCCATGATTGAAGACGGATTTGGTCTCCCAGCCGTCAATGGGAGCAATGGCTCGCAGTGTCGGAGCATCGAGGATAAAATAATCGACAGCACCGTCGGGAGGAAGAACTACATTGATCTCCTGGAAGCCTGCATTCAGCGAAATGTCGGCAACCTTTGCCTCGGCGATTTTTGAGCCGGTACTGACCGTGAACTCCTTGCCGCCTACCTGCCATTTCTGGCCGTCCCCTTTGGCTGCAACGGTTAGAGAATAAATGCCGCCAATGGGAAGCAAGACCTTGAAATGAGCGGTAGTCGGCGAGGCAATACCACTCACCCATCCGCTCCCGGAAAAAGGGCCTAACAGGGCATAGTTGCGGACAGATACATTGTCGGTTTGGGCTGCATAGTACTTTTCCGCTTCAAACTTGAAGAACCTCTTTCCAGACAGGATGGCCAGGTAATCCTTTTCCCTGGGCTTAAGGGGCAAACCTGCGTCCCATCCCATCGCTGTAACAAGATCGGTGACAAATTCACCATGGGTAATGAACGCGCTCTTTTTAGCATTTTTTTTGTCTGCAGCAATGCTGCAGGAGATGTCGAGAATCAGGCAAAGACTAATAACGAGAATGAGAAGCCTGCGATTTTTCATACTCCCCTCCTTGGCATGAGAAGCAACTCTTTGAGACAGTTGTTTATACCACAGCTTTTGCATCTGTTAACCTGAAAAACAACCCGGTGCATGGCAGGCACGAATATTTTGAGAAAAAACGAGGCTGAAAAGAAAGAAAATAAGGAGAGCAAATAGACAAAGAAAGGGGGAGCAGGATACTCCCCCTTTTTGTTGTTTTTATCAGGCGAGTCTGCTGGAATACAGGGGAAACTGCTTCATCATGGTATTTACCCGTCCCTTTATTTCAGCCAGCTTAGCATCATTGTCAACATTGGCCAGTGCATCGGCGATAAAACCTGCCACCTGCGCCATCTCCGGTTCCTTCAGGCCATGGGTAGTGGCAGCAGGGGTACCGATCCTGATACCGGAGGTAATAAAAGGAGAACGGGTATCGAAGGGGATGCCGTTTTTGTTGACGGTAATTCCGGCCTTGTCCAGGGCTTCCTCGGCCACCTTGCCAGTCAGCGGTGTCTCCGACAGATCAACCAGCATCAGGTGATTGTCGGTACCGCCGGAGGTGAGCTTGAATCCATTTTTCATCAGCGCTACCGCCAGTGCCTTGGCATTATTGACTATCTGCTGCTGATACTGCTTGAACTCGGGAGACAGCGCCTCCTTGAATGCCACCGCCTTGGCGGCAATGACATGCATCAGGGGACCGCCTTGGATCCCCGGGAAGATGTTGGAATTGAGTGCCTTGGCAAATTCCTCACGGCAGAGAATCATACCGCCACGGGGCCCGCGCAGAGTCTTGTGGGTTGTAGTGGTGACAAATTCGGCATGGGGCACCGGACTCGGATGAAGTCCTGCAGCGACAAGCCCTGCGATATGGGCCATATCCACCATGACCACGGCTCCCACCTTGTCGGCGATCTTGCGGAAAGCTGCAAAATCGATGGTACGCGGATAGGCGCTGGCACCGACAACGATCATTTTCGGTTTATGCTCAACAGCCAGCCTTTCAACCTCGGCGTAGTCAATGGTCTGGCTTTCCTTGGTCACCCCATAGGGGACAATATTGAAAAATTTCCCCGAAAAGTTGACCGGACTGCCGTGGGTCAGGTGGCCGCCATGGGCCAGATTCATGCCGAGCACGGTATCCCCCGGCTTAAGTACCGTAAAGTAAACAGCCATGTTGGCCTGTGAACCGGAGTGAGGCTGCACGTTGGCATGCTCGGCGCCGAACAGCTCCTTTGCCCGATCGATGGCCAGATTTTCCACTATGTCCACATTATGGCAGCCGCCATAGTAGCGCTTGCCGGGATATCCTTCGGCATATTTATTGGTCAGGACCGAACCCTGAGCCTCCATGACCGCTTCCGAAACGAAGTTTTCCGAGGCGATCAGTTCCAGGTTAAACTCCTGCCGCTCAGTTTCAACTCGTATGGCATGTGCTACGGCGGGATCAAAATTCTCCAGTATGGACATAGATTCTCCTTTGCTATGGTATAAAAAGGAAACGGGACTGTGGTAGTCCCGTAATGTTTTACAGCTCATTCACCGCTTACTGGCAGGCTACTTGTAGAGTTCTTTTTCAATCAGTGCAATCTTGTCAAGCCTTCCCTGGTGACGGCCCCCCTCGAAGGCGGCATCGAGCCAGGTAGATACCATTTCTCTTGCTCCATCGTTATCAAGAACTCTGCCTCCAAGAACGAGAATGTTGGCGTTGTTGTGCTCCTTGGCCATGCGGGCCATAAAGCTGTCGGTAACAATGGCAGCCCTGACATGGGGAAATTTGTTGGCAACAATGGACATGCCGATACCGGTGCCACAGACAAGAATTCCCTTCTCCACCTCACCCTTGGATACCTTCCTCGCAACTTTTTCGCCAAAGTCGGGATAATCCACGGAATCACCGTTATCGGTCCCGCAGTCTTCGAAAGGAATGCCACGCTCCAGCAAAAGCTTCTTGATTTCAACCTTGAGTGCAAGTCCGCCGTGATCACTACCCAGTGCTATCATTGTCCCACCCTTCCCTAAATCTTTCTGAAAAGCAGTGAGGCGTTAGTGCCGCCGAAGCCGAAGGAATTGCTCAGGGCACAACGAATGGAAGCGTCACGGGCAGTGTTGGGAACGTAATCGAGATCGCATTCGGGATCGGGCGTTTTGTAATTGATGGTCGGGGGAACAACTCCCTTGTCCATGGCCATGGCGGTAAAGACAGCTTCAATGCCACCAGCTGCACCAAGGAGGTGGCCCGTCATGGATTTTGTGGAAGATACCATCAATTTTTTTGCATGGTCACCGAAAATGCGTTTGATCGCCATTGTTTCGTAGAGGTCGTTAAAATGGGTCGAAGTACCATGGGCATTGATGTAATCGACCTCCTCAGGCTTCACACCTGCGGTCGCCAAAGCCATCTTTATGCAGCGGGCAGCACCCTCGCCGTCAGGGGCAGGCTGGGTAAGATGAAAAGCATCTCCGCTCATGCCGTATCCTGCAACTTCGGCATAAATCTTGGCACCACGACGCTTTGCCGACTCATATTCCTCCAGGACAACAATACCAGCGCCCTCAGCAAGAACAAAACCGTCACGTTCCTTATCAAAAGGTCTCGACGCTGCAGAAGGATCATCATTGCAGGTCGATAATGCCTTCATTACAGCAAAGCCGCCAATACCAAGAGGGGTCACGGTAGATTCCGTACCGCCGGCGATCATGGCATCGGCATCACCACGCTTTATCATGTGATATGCATCGCCAATTGAATGGGTGCCGGTGGCACAGGCTGAAACCGATGAAATATTGGGGCCCTTGGCACCGTACTTGATGGATATGTGGCCGGGAGCAAGGTTTATGATCAGCATGGGGATGAAGAAAGGGGATATCTTTTTGTATCCGCCTTCCAGAAGAGCCGAGTGGTATCTCTCTATAGTAGGCAAGCCGCCAAGGCCAGCTCCCACAAGAACGCCCACCCTTTCAGCATTTTCTTCGGTTATCTTCAGCCCTGAGTCTTCCATGGCATAATGGGCGGCGCCCAAGGCATACTGGATAAAGTTGTCCATCTTCTTGATTTCTTTTTTGTCGATGAAATCCTCGGCAACGAAATCCTTAACTTCACCAGCTATCTGGACAGGCAAATCGGAGGGGTCAAAGCGCGTAATACGTGCAATGCCCGACTTTCCGGTGGTCAGGGCGTCCCAGTTGGCCTTGTTGCCGGTGCCCAGCGGAGAGACGACACCAACTCCCGTTACAACAACTCTTCTCATAGACTGAAGCTCCTTAAGTTTCTGATCCTCAACATGCTTTAAACCGAAATGCAAAAAAAGGGGGAGGTAAACCTCCCCTCAATCCGTCTTAGGTGTGATCAGTGATATAATCGATGGCGTCCTGAACAGACTGGATCTTTTCGGCGTCTTCGTCGGAGATCTCAATGTCGAATTCTTCCTCAAGAGCCATAACCAGCTCGACAGTATCAAGGGAGTCGGCTCCCAGATCATCCATAAAAGAAGCTTCGTTGGTTACCTGAGCCTCATCCACACCCAGCTGCTCAGCAACTATTTCTTTGATACGTTTATCGATTGACGACATTTCCTACACCTCCATTTTTTTAGTACCTTTTCAGGCTGGTTTATTTATCAACTCTGTAGCTACATAACATGAAAAGCTAAATTTGCAAAAGGTATTTTACGAACAAAATCAGTTTTAATCGGTTCTCAAACGGGGCTACATATACATGCCGCCGTTGACCGACAGAATATGGCCGGTAATGTAACTTGCCTGAGTTGAGACAAGGAATGAAACTGCTGCAGCAATATCTTCGGGTTGGCCAAGCCGCTCCAACGGAACCTGCTGCAGCAGGTTTTCCCGTACTTTATCCGAAAGGGTTCCGGTCATATCTGTCTCGATAAACCCTGGAGCCACTGCATTGACGGTAATGTTACGTTTTGCCAGTTCGCGGGCAGTGGCTTTTGTCAGGCCGAACATGCCTGCCTTGCTGGCACAGTAGTTGACCTGCCCGGCATTGCCCATTTCGCCCACCACCGAGCTGATATTGACGATCCGACCATACCTGGCTTTGGTCATGTATTTGGCGGCCTCACGGGTACAGTTGAAGGCGCCTTTAAGGTTGATGTCGAGCACGGCATTCCAGTCATCATCTTTCATTCTGAGCAGAAGGCCATCCCGGGTTATTCCGGCATTATTGACAAGGATGTCGATCCTGCCAAATTTTTTGACAGCTGCGGCAAAAAGACCTTCCACCTCTGCAGTTACGGAAACATCCGCCTTCACAGCCAGAGCATTGCCCCCTGCGCTGGTGATTTCGTCAGCTGTGGCCTGGGCGGTCTCAAGGGAGGTGGCGGTAACCACAAGATCGGCGCCATCGGCAGCCAGTTTCAAAGCCACTGCCTTGCCTATGCCCCGCGAAGCACCGGTAACGATAGCCACTCTGCCGTTAAGACTCATAAGCCCTCCTGGATCAAAGCCCTGAGGCTCTCCTGATCCTGCACATTGGATGTAGCAATGCTCTTGTCGATCCGTTTTACCAAGCCAGCCAGCACTTTGCCCGGTCCGATTTCGACAAATTTGTCGACGCCGGCGGCAATCATAGCCCCTACGGATGCGTCCCATTTGACGGGGGCACTCACCTGTCTGACCAGGAGCTCCTTCACCCTTCCGGCATCACTATTGGCCGATGCCTCAACATTGGTTACGACGGGAACAGTCAACGGTGAAACAACAACAGGCTCCAATACACCGGCAAGGCGTTCACCGGCTGGTATCATGAGAGCACAATGGAAGGGTGCGCTTACGGGAAGCAGCATCGCCTTTCTGAATCCTTTCCCTTTGGCAATCTCTATGGCTCTGTTGACGGCGCCGCTGTTACCGGCTATGACAATCTGGCCGGGGGAGTTGAAATTAGCTGGCGCAACCACTTCACCCTGTGCTGCCTCTGAACATATTTCAGCCAACACTTCGGGTTCTACGCCCAGGATTGCAGCCATGGAACCAACGCCGACCGGAACCGCCTCCTGCATGAAAGTGCCGCGGGCACGAACGGTACGAACGGCATCGGCAAATTTGATGGCACCGGCGGCAACGAGTGCCGAATACTCTCCAAGGGAATGACCTGCCATAAAATCTGCTTTGAGGGAGGTTTCTTCTTCGAGGACTCTCAGAGCGGCAATGCTTGCAGTGAGAATGGCAGGTTGAGTATTGGCCGTAAGTCTGAGATCTTCTTCCGGACCATCAAAACAGAGTCGGGAAAGCTTGAAATTGAGGGCATCGTCGGCTTCCTCGAAAACGAGGGCTGCCTTCTTGAAATTATCGGCAAGATCCTTGCCCATGCCTGCGAATTGAGACCCCTGGCCGGGAAAGATAAACGCTTTCTTGCTCATGGAAACATTCCTTTCTTGTTATTACCAGCGAAACAGCGCAGATCCCCAGGTAAGTCCGCCACCAAAAGCGTCAAGCAGGACAACATCCCCCCCCTTGAGACGCCCGGAGCGGTTGGCTTCATCAAGGGCTATGGGAATGGAAGCTGCCGAGGTATTGCCGTAGCGCTCCAGGTTGATGAAAACCTTTCCCTCGGCAACGCCGAGTCTTTTGCCGATGGCATCGATAATGCGCCGGTTGGCCTGATGGGGTATGAAAAGGTCGATATCGTCAGTGGTCAGGTCATTTGCGGCAAGTGCCTGACGCGCCACATCCTCCATAGCCCTCACCGCCAGTTTAAAGACCTCGTTACCATGCATTTTGATGAACATCAGTTTTTCGTCGATGGTTTTCTGTGTGGCGGGATTTCTGCCGCCGCAACCGGGCTGATAAAGAAGTTCCCAGTAGGATCCGTCACTGCGGATATGGGTGGAAAGAACACCACAATCTCCTTCCTGTGCCTCGACCACGGCAGCTCCCGCTCCGTCACCGAAAAGGAGGCAGGTATTGCGATCGGTCCAGTCCAGAATACGGGAGAGCACTTCACCGCCAATGACCAGGGCCTTTTTGGCGGTGCCGGTCCTGATGAACCGGTCGGCAATGGAGAGCCCGTATATAAAACCGGAACAGGCTGCGGAAACATCGAAGGCTGCCGCATTATTTGCATTGAGATTGCTCTGGATCACGCAGGCAGTCGAGGGAAAGGGAAAATCGGGGGTAACGGTCCCGACAATGATCAGGTCCAGCTCTTCAGCCTTGACTCCTGCCATCTCCAGGGCCTTT
This sequence comes from Geotalea daltonii FRC-32, assembly GCF_000022265.1. NCBI lineage: Bacteria > Pseudomonadati > Thermodesulfobacteriota > Desulfuromonadia > Geobacterales > Geobacteraceae > Geotalea > Geotalea daltonii. The sequence continues at coordinate 2,874,650 of NC_011979.1, read as the reverse complement.
TCTGCAGCACGGGTGGCAAAGGTGGAGGTATACTCACCTTCGGCAGCGATGCGGCGCTCCTTGATCCCAGTTCGTGTTGTGATCCACTCATCACTGGTATCGACCATTTTTTCCAGGTCGGAATTTGTCAGCACCTTATCGGGAAGGGCAGAACCGGTCCCGGTTATCCTGGTACGAATCATGATTTACAACCTTCCTACCCTGCCGCTTGTGCTTTTAGTGTTTCCAGCTGCTGCATATAAAGAGGATAGTTTTCCTGGAGTTTTTCGACCATGTGTTGATTAACGCCCTTTCGGGCATATTCGTGGGCAAAACGGATGGCATTTTTTATGGCTTTGGCATTGGAACCGCCATGGCAGATCATGCCGACGCCATCTATTCCCAACAGAGGAGCGCCACCATATTCCGTATAATCGACCTTCTTTTTGAAATTGATGAAGGCCCGGCGAGACAGGATATAGCCGATCTTGTACAGCAGGCTCTGCTTGATTTCCTCTTTAAGCATCGTGCTGACAGCCTCGGCCAGTCCTTCGGAAAGCTTGAGCACCACGTTGCCGACAAATCCATCACAGACGACAACATCCACCATGCCGTTGAAGATATCCCGACCTTCCACATATCCCATGTAATCGAGGGAAGTGCTCTTAAGGAGTGTGCTTGATTCGCGGGTAAGGTCGTTTCCCTTGCTTTCTTCCTCTCCGTTGGAAAGAACACCGATCTTCGGGTTTTCCACATCCATGACGGACCGGGCATAGACCTCACCCATTATGGCAAACTGGACGAGATTGAGAGGTTTGCAATCAACGTTGCCGCCAACATCGAGCACTAGGGTTTTTCCGCGGAGAGTGGGAAATATCTGGGCGATGGCCGGGCGATCTATACCTTTGATGCGCTTGAGTACGAACATGCCGGCAGCCATGGTGGCACCTGAGTTACCGGCACTTACAACAGCGTCCGCTTCATTGTTCTTCACCAGTTCAAAGGCAATGCGGATGGAAGAATCCTTCTTCTTTCTTACCGCATCGGAAGCGGAATCATGCATGCCGACCACCTCGCTGGCATGCTTGACTGTTATATCCAGATCTTTGCAGTTATGCTTTGCAAGTTCGCAGTTTACTTTTTCCGTATCGCCTACCAGGGTTATGGCAATACCGAATTCCCTGGCAGCTGCGACAGCGCCCTCCACCTCGACACCAGGCGCGTTGTCGCCACCCATCGCATCTACAGCAACTCTCATATGACCTCTAGCAGCGGCTCTTAATACAAAGAGCCTCGGATGGCAGTTTAAAGCTCTTCAGCCTTAATTACTTCTCTGCCTTTGTAAGTGCCGCAGGAGGGACAAACTCTGTGGGGAAGTTTCGGGGATTTGCACTGTGGGCAAGTGGAAACTGTCGGGGCGGTAAGAAAATCATGGGCCCTTCTCATGTTCTTGCGTGACTTGGATGTCTTCTTCTTAGGTACTGCCATAAAATAATTCTCCTTTACTTGTCTATCTTGATACCCTTCAACGCGTTGAATTTGAAACTGCCTTCGCTCGTAGCGCAGCCGCAAGCGGTGTCGTTAAGATTGGCTCCGCAACTACTGCATAATCCCTTACAATCATCCCGGCATAGGGGCTTGAAGGGTATCTCCATGATTACCTGTTCCGCCACCTCAGTGGAGAAATCGATTTCTTCCCCTTGGTAGGATTTGGAAATCAGGTCTTCCGCGGCCAGCTCGACCTCTTCGTCAAGCGGCTCGGCAGATTTCGTATAAAAAATCGTAAAGGATGATGATATCTCGATGTCGAATTCAGTGAGACAACGGGCGCAGGAAACTCTTACGGCCGTTTCTACCTTGCCGGAAGCCCTGATATGGTCAAACTCCCTGGCTACAGTGAAATCAAGCCGTAGCGGAGACAGAAATTCGCACTCGCCGGTCCCGGTCATGGCAAGCAAGTCCGGATAGTCATTAACCGGCTCCTCAGCCTCCATGTGCAACGCTTTATCTTTTAAATCGGCTATCCGAACTTTCAAAGTATCACCAATGGGCACAGCATTCAAAGCTACCCAGTATATAGACGGATCACCATTTGTCAAGGTAAAACTGCCAGCGCACCCTGCCCCCCGTTGCTGAGGGTCCATCTATTAAACCATTCGAGGACTATTTGCAACAATAAATAACCAAAAATGTTCTAACGTTTTCGGCAGGAAGATCCATCGCCTGCACCCGCAGGAGCAAAGCCTCTGCGCATGGTGTTCTCGGTCACCACCCGCGGATCCATGAAATGAAGGAGATAATCAGGCCCGCCCGCCTTGGTACCGGCACCGGACAACCTGAAACCGCCGAAGGGTTGACGACCGACCAGGGCACCCGTGCAGTTGCGGTTGAGGTAGAGATTGCCGACACGAAATCGCTTGGTGGCAATGGCAATATGTTCGGGGCTGCGGCTGAAAAGGCCGCCGGTCAGAGCATAGCGGGTAGAATTGGCCCAGACCAGGGCTTCATTGAAATCTCTTGCCCGCATTACGGCAAGCAACGGTCCGAAAATTTCCTCCTGGGCAAGCCGATGTTCCGGGCGGATATCGCCAATGATGGTCAGTGGTACGAAAAATCCGACCTCCGGCACATGCCCCTGATAAAGCAGACGCCCTTCCTGCCGGCCAACTTCAATGTAGTTCATTATACGTTTTTGAGCATTTTCTTCTGCAACCGCACCTATGAGATTGGCAGGATCTTCGACTGGCCCGACCGGAACAGCTTCGGCCAGTGCCGTAAGCCGCTGGACAAATTTATCGTAGATGCCATCAAGGACAATGACCCTGGAACATGCCGAGCATTTCTGCCCTTGAAAACCGAAGGCCGAATTGAATACATGGGGAACCGCCTCGTCCAGATCGGCATCATCGTCAATAATAATCGCGTTTTTCCCTCCCATTTCGCAGATGACCTTTTTTACCATTTCCTGGCCGGGCTGCACCTTGGCAGCGCGCTCGATGATCCTCAACCCCACCTCCATGGAACCGGTGAAGGCAATGAGGCTGACATGGGGATGGTCAACCAGGTAATCGCCCATGATGCCGCTGCGACCGGGGACAAAGTTAAAGACACCGTCAGGAAGCCCAACTTCTCTGAATATATCCACCAATTGCCAGCCAATGATGGATGTGAGGCCGGAAGGCTTGAAAACGACGCAGTTCCCGGTGACAATGGCGGCAGAGACCATGCCCATGCTGATCGCCAGGGGAAAATTCCAGGGGGCGATGACAGCAGCAACCCCTTTCGGCTCATAAAAGTATTGATTCGTCTCTCCGGCAACTTTTCCCATTGACCTGGGAGAGCCGAGGCGAATCATTTCCCGCGCATAATATTCGAGGAAATCAATGGCTTCAGTCACATCGGCATAGGCCTGATCCCACTGCTTGCCGATTTCCAGTACCTGCAGGGCGGAAAGCTCGTAGATGCGCCGACGGACGACTGTGCATGCCTTGAGGAGAAATTCAGCGCGTATTTCAGGAGTTATATCACGCCAGGTTTCAAAGGACTTCCTGGCAGCCCCGATCGCCTGGGCTACCTCATCGGTTCCGGCTTGGCACACCCAGCCAACGATCTCGGACGGATCGGAGGGATTCATTGAAGGAAGCAAGTCCTCCGTTTCCAGTTCCTGTCCCCCTATGAACAGCGGATATTTCCGGCCGAACCGACTGCGCACCTGCCCGATATGTTCACGAAACGCCTGGCGCTGCTCTTCTCTGGTAAAATCGATGACCGGCTCGTTGGAGAAAGGAATCACCTTCCCCGAAGACTTTGCCCCCTCACGCAGTCTGGGTTGGACCGCAAGCCGCTGCCGTTCCACGACATGCAACGGATCCTCCAGCAGTTTTTCTGCTCCTGCGGCATCCACAAATGTCTGTCGAAGGAAAGAGACATTGGAGGTATTCTCCAGAAGCCGTCGGACCAGATAACCCATGCCCGGAACCATGGGACCGTATGGGCAGTAGAGACGCAATCGGCCGGTACGGTTGAGGATTGCCTTACGCACTGGTTCAGCCATACCGTACAGGACCTGAAATTCGTATCGATCATCAGACACGGCCAGTTCCCGGGCAAGCTCGATGACAGCGGAAATGGAACGGATGTTGTGGGAAGCACAGGCAAAATGGCAGACATCACTGTTTTCCATGATTCGGCGTGCCTGACGTTCAAAAGCGGCGTCAGTTTCCGCCTTCATGGTCCAGACCGGTTCGGGGAGTCCGCTCTGGCGGGACCTGATCATCTCATAATCCCAGTATGCCCCCTTCACCAGGCGGATGGAGATACCAAGGCAATTTTCTCTTGCCCAGGTAACCAGATTATCCAGGTCATGGTCCGTATCCCTGAGATAGGACTGGAGAACAAGCCCCAGGTGATGATAGTCTGGATTCTCCAGTTTCAGGCGTCGGTAGACCTCAAGTATGATCTCCTTGTAACGATAGGTCTCCATGTCGAGGCAGAGAAAACCATTTACCTCCCTCACGCGACGACAGATAAGGCGAAGCCTGCGAAGAATGGCCGCAACGCTTCCCTCGTAATCCATCGGGCTTGCCAGACAAGAAAGTGCTGTTGCCTTGACAGAAACGTTGATCCGGGGTGCATGTCCCCAATCCATACTGCCTGAAGTCCGGCCAGCGCCAAGGGGTTTCCAGCGGCCCATGGCCCGTTCAATGGAGCCGATAAGATCCAGATACTGGTCCACATAGGCATCGGCCTCCTTTTCGGAAAGGGTTGCCTCGCCCAATACATCGACAACGGCAGCAAAACCTTGATGGCGCAAGCGTTCGATATTGCTGATTGCCTCCGTGGTATTCTCTCCGACAATGAACTGCTGCGCCATTTTTCGGATAGCCGTTGAGACAGCCTTCCTCTGGATAAAGTTGCCGAATGGGCCGAAGACACCGGCGGCCTGGCGGAGTAAAGCCAGTACTGGAGGCTGCGCACCGTCAAAGTATTCCTCCAGATGGTCGGCTACCATCCTGTCTGTGGAAAGGGTCGGGAATACGTCGACGAAACGGAACAGCCGGGTCTTGAACTCCTCGTCACTCATGCTCCAGGCCATCAGCTTACCCAGCCACCGCCCCTTGTCAAAGAGCGAAGGAGTCTCTCCATAAATGCCGGCGAACATCTCTCTTCCGCAGGAGACGATCCTTCTGTTCAATTCGCTGTCCGCCATGGCTCCCTCCCCATGAAGTTGTCTGCTGCCCGCGTTTTTCCACAACCTACATTTTAATAAGGATTATCATTTTATCAATTGAAGGGGGACTAATAAATCTGGGATAATTGCCTGCCTGACGTTCGCTGAAATTTTATCCGGCGCGAGAGTATGTTTCAGATTGGAGAATGAAGTAAAGGAAGGATAACAAATTTGAGGAAGGGATCAGGCAATGGCGGCTAGTTCAAGGCGGCCACCCCAGCGTCTGACAAGTTCCTGGCGCAGACCTGCATTTTCGCCGTCAACCAGACCGGGATCTCTTTCAACAACGGCAAAGGCCTCTCCACGAGCCGCTTCCAGGATACGTCCGTCACGCAGGATGTTGGCCACCCTGAAGTCGGGAAGACCTGCCTGACGGGTGCCGAGAAAATCTCCAGGGCCGCGGATCTCCAGATCGGCCTCGGCTATGCGGAAGCCGTCATTGGTGGATTCCATCACCCGCAGGCGTTTTTCGCCGTCTTCGGAAAGTTGTCCGGACGAGAGCAGAATACAGCGGGACTGGCCGCTGCCGCGTCCTACCCTGCCCCGCAGTTGATGCAGCTGGGAAAGACCGAAGCGCTCTGCATGCTCGACGACCATGACCGTGGCATTGGGCACGTCGATCCCCACTTCAATGACGGTGGTGGCAACGAGAATGTCCGTCTCCCTGGCCTTGAATGCACCCATGACCGATTCCTTCTCTTCCGGCTTCATCCTGCCGTGGAGCAGCCCAACCCGCAATTCCGGGAAAACATCCCGTGCCAGATGTTCGGCCATCTGCGCCGCTGCCTTCAGTTCCGACTTTTCGGTCTCTTCCACCAGAGGATAGATGATGTAGGCCTGCCGTCCCTTCTTAACCTCCTCGCGGATGATGCCGTACACTTGGGAGCGCCTGGATTCGAAGGCGACGCGAGTCTCCACCGGCGTCCTGCCGGGAGGCAGTTCGTCGATGACCGACAGGGAAAGGTCGCCGAAAACCGTCATGGCCAGGGTCCGTGGAATGGGGGTGGCGGTCATCACCAGGATGTCAGGATTGATCCCTTTCCTTTTGAGTATGCCCCGCTGCAGTACGCCGAAGCGGTGTTGCTCGTCAATGATTCCCAGGCCGAGCCTGTTGAATTCCACCTTTTCCTGGATGACCGCATGGGTGCCGATGACGATGCTGGTCCTGCCGGCGGCGATTTCTTCGAGAACGGCACTTTTAGCCTTCCCCTTCATGCCTGAAGTCAACAGGGATACCTTGATGCCCAAGGCGTCGCACCAGCGGTGGATGGTAAGGAAATGCTGCTCGGCAAGGATCTCCGTCGGCGCCATGATCGCCACCTGGTAGTCGTTTTCCACCGCCACCAGTGCAGCCATAAGGGCCACCAGGGTCTTGCCGCAGCCCACATCCCCCTGTACCAGCCGGTGCATGGGATGGGGGAGCATCATGTCGTTCTTTATCTCGGAAAGGACACGGCGCTGGGCGTCGGTGAGATGGAAAGGAAGCAGTTTCAGCAGTTCCCTGGTGTATTTGTGCGTCACCTGGAAAGCAATCCCCTGTTCAAGGACGATGCCGCTCCGCTTCAGGGCCAGCCCCAGTTCGAGAAAAAAGAGTTCGTCAAATGAAAAGGTCTTGTGGGCAACGGTTGCGCCGTTGTTCAGTCTCGCCAGGTCAGCATCGTGTCCCGGAAAATGAGTCTCTCGCAGGGCCTCGTCCAGGGGCATCAGGTGGTGCCTCTCCATTACCCCCAGGGGCAGGTGGTTTTCCACGTCAATTACGAACCGGTCGATGACCTCCTTCATCACCTTGCGCAGTGTCTTCTGGTGGAGTCCTTCCGTCAGCGGATAAACCGGCAGAATACGGCCGAAATTGAGAGGATCCCTTGCTGTGAGCGCCGCCAGATCGGCCCCTTCATCCAGCCACTCCACCTCAGGATGATGGATCTCCTTCTGGAAACCGTATTGGACCACCTCGCCGGTAAATACCCCTTTTCTCCCCACGCGCCAGGTCTTCTTCATAAAGACAGGATTGAAGCGAAACCACTTGAGAGTGATCGAGCCGCTTTCATCTCCGGCAGTTACCTCAAGAAAACGTTTCCCTCCCTTGGTGGACTTGGCTTCAAAAGAGAGCACTTCTGCGTAAAAAACCTCATGGGCGCCGGGACGCAGCTTGCTTACCTTACTTAAGCTCCGTCGGTCCTCGTAACGGTGAGGGAGCAAAAACAGGGCATCTTCAACGACAGAAATCCCCTTCTTTGCCAGCTGTTCCGCCAGTTTAGGACCAACTCCCTTGATAAACTGCATGGGCGTTTGCAGGTTCTTGCGATGAATTGACTGCTGCAAAGTCGTGGTTGCCTCCCGGATAACGGGCTCAGTGACAACCACCCGCCGCACCATCAGCGCCCCGTCTTCTCCGATCTCCAAGGAGACAGAATCCCCTGCCATCAGGCCAAGGGCCTCAAGCACAGCATCGGGGAGAGGCAATGTTTTCGCGTCCGTGAGTTTGACAATGGGCATATGAACTTCCGCGACAATAAATTTGCAGGAGTTATAGGAAGTATCGAGCAGAGTTGTCAACCTAATTTTACCTGTTCCGGCATATCCCGTTCATTCCTCCACCCGCATGACCACCAGCGAAACATCATCTACAAAACTTTGGCTGCCGGCAAAAGACCTGACCTGGCTAAAAAGACTATCGACAAGCTGCTGTGGGGGAAGCTGGCGATACGTTTGGAGGAGCCCACAGAGCCTGTCTTCGCCGAATAGTTCTCCGGCAGGATTTGCTGCCTCTATGATGCCGTCGGTGTAAAGCAATAGAACGTCATTGGGTTCAAGCAACAACTGTTTCTGCTCAAAGGCGACCTTCCGTTTTATGCCGAGAATCAGCCCTTCGGCATCCAGATACTCACATGCCCCTGATTCCGACCGCCACAATATGGGCCGGTTATGGCCGGCATTGGCGAAAGACAGCTTTCTTAGGCCTGCATCGTAGTTGAGGTAAAACATGGTGATGAAGAGTTCGGCACGGGTCAGGTCCTCATAGAGAAACTCATTGAGGGCGTTCATAATATCGCGGGGACTGCGGATACTGCTTGCCTCCGCATGGATGAAGGTACGCACTTCGGTCATGATCAATGCAGCACCCACATTATGGCCGGACACGTCGGCGATGATCAAATCCAGGGCCTCACTGCCATGGGGCAGATAATCGAAGTAGTCCCCTCCCACTTCCCTGGCCGGGACGCATATACCGGCAAGGGATATGCCTTTGACCTCCGGAGGACTGGCCGGCAGGAGTCCGGACTGGATTCCCCTGGCAATCTGCATCTCCTTTTCGTGTTCCTTTACCTGAATGAGCTTTTCAGCCTGCCGGGCGTTACGCAGTGCAATGCCGATCTGTCCTGCCAGACTGTTGAACAGCTCAATGAATTCTTCCGTGAAAATCCCTTTCATGGATTTGGAGAATGCAGAAAGTATCCCGACCGGCTGTCCTTCAATGGTGATAGGGACATGGACGAAGGATTTAATTCCTTCTCTGCGGATGACTTGGGCCGAAAGCGGCTTGTTCATTCCATCGGCATCGTTGACTATCTCCGGTGAATTGTTGAGAAAGGCAGCCCCGGCATAGGTCTCCATATTCAGCTCACGGTCCGATTCTTCCAGGTGTTTCAGACTCATCCCCTTCTGGCTTAAAAGGACAAGGCGTCCTTTTTTCTCTTCCAGAACGCGGATGGTGCAGGCATCGAACTTGAACTGCTGCTTGATGTGATTGAGAATATTGTCCAATATGGCCAGCAAATCAGCTTTGCCTGCCACGGCCTTTGCTGCCTCATAAAGGAGACCGAGCTGTTCGCGGCTGGCGGTACGACTGAGGGTCACCGTGCCGAAAATGTCGAAAACATCTTCCAGCTTGCTTCCCCTTGCCGCCATATAGCTTTCGACGATAATTCCGGCCGAGGCGGCCCCCACCGAACCGGCCAGCACCTTTTCAGTGAAACGCTTCAGAACGGGCAGTTCATACTCGGAAAGGCTCCCCCGTTCATCGATCTCCTTGTCGCCAAGATACCGGGATATGGCCGCGTGAGCCTGTTTCTCGCCGATAAACTTGGTCATCAGGTCGATAAACTCCACAATGGCAGGTGCTCTGCTCATCCTTTTGAGCCTGACCGGTTCCTCACGCGCCTCAAAGACATCCACAAACTTGACGGCCTGCTCGGCCACGCTTTCCGAAGGCTCGCTCAAGAGGGAGCAGGCAATGAACGTCCCAAGATTGAATAGCATGCTCCAAAACAGGGAATGGGGCAACATGTCCAGTTCCGTCATACCGAACAGGTGAAGCGGGCGCAGGAAAGCGAGGCCGAAGGGGCCGTTTTGCATGATGCCGTTATCCAACCAGCCCTCTTTGACCAACAGGGGAATGACGAGGGTATGGAACCAGATAAAAAAGCCAAGCACCAGGCCGACGGTGGCACCCCAACGGCTTGCCCTCTTCCAGTAAAGCCCACCGATTATGGAGGGTGCGAATTGGCTGGCAGCTATCAACGAAATAATGCCGATATTGATCAAAGTGTATGACTCGCCGATGAACTGGTAGTAAAGGTAGCCGAGGAGCACCACCCCAAGGATGCCAACCCTTTTGATGTTGATGAGAACCCCGGATATGTCTGAGCCTCCGATGCCAAGATGAATGATGATCGGGATTATCAGGTGGTTGAGAATCATGGTGGAAAGAACTACCGCTTCCACCATGACCATCCCTGCAGCAGCAGAAAAGCCACCGATGAATACCAGCAGGGCCAACCAGGGATGCCCTGTCTGCAGCGGAAAATTAAGAACAAAAAAGTCGGCCATTGTTGTATTGCCGCCGTATGCAATGATCCCTCCCAAAGCTATGGGGATGACAAACAGGGTAATAAGAAAAGTGTAGGCCGGGTGAAGCCACATGGCATCCTTGATGTGCTCTTCGTGGGAATTCTCAATAACCATGATCTGGAACTGGCGGGGTTGGAACATTACAAACGCCATGGTGGAAAGAAGGAGGGTAAGCCAGGTGGCATAAGGCGCCGGCCCGGTCCCCAGGAGAAAGAGATGTTTCCGTTCGGGAAATTGCGAGGCAAAACGGCTGAAAATATCGGTGAAACCATCGAAAATACCGTAGGTAACAAAGATGCCCACAGTAACAAAGGCAATGAGCTTGACAACCGACTGCAGGGCAACTGCAGCCACAAGCCCCTCGTGTCGCTCCGAAGCATCCAGATGCCGTGCCCCGAAAAGAATGCCGAAAATGCCGAGAAATATGGCGACAATGAAAGCGGTATCGATGAATTCGGGAAGCGCTGGCACTATGTGCCTGAATCCGTCTGTACCCGGAGAAACGGTCAGAAGATCGAAGGTATAGGCCACGGCCTTAAGCTGCAAGGCAATGAAAGGAATTATTATCATGATACTGAAAACGGTGACGATTCCGCCAAGGAGGGGTGACTTGCCGTAACGGCTGGAGACGAAGTCGGCGATGCTGGTAATGTGCTGCTCTTTGCTGATACGCACCATTTTACGCAGCAGAAACCACCAGCTGAAGGCCATCAGGGTGTTGCCCAGATAAAGGGCGAGAAAAGCGATACCGTTGGTAGCTGAAAGCCCGACGACGCCGTAGAAGGTCCAGGAAGTGTAATGAACAGCAAGGGAAAGGGAATAGACATAGGGATTGGCAATTATGCTCTGCCCCGTCTTGCGCTTATTGTCCGCGTAATAGGCCACGGCAAACAGCAAGCCAAGATAAAGAACTGTCATGGTGGAAACGATTCCGACCGTCAACATGGAATTCCCGTCTTTGACAAATGGATAAATAGTTTCCATCCGGAAACTCCGGATAAGAAACTAGTGGTTTCCGATTCAGAAAGAGGGGATTTTTTGTTCTGGCAAGGAAATCAAGGGCTTGCGCGGAGACGTACATCGGTACGTCGCACAAGTAAGCCCGCAGATTGACGCCGCCAGGGCAGAAAAGAACCCTTTCCGGATGGAAACTAAATAGATTAATTATAGCCCTGCCCGGAGCGGTGTCGACTATTTTGACATAAAGAACGGAAAAAGCCTGGGCCATGGCAAACTGGAGCAGGGCCCGAATATGGGAATGATAAGGATTGAAATGACCACGGAGATCGAGGGCGGGGTGTGCCTACCTGCCAATTTCCAGCTATTGCAATTTCTCTTTATTGAATGAGGTACGAAAAAGGCCCCCTTGAGACAAGGGGGCATAACATGGGAGTAGTTTTGCTGAAGCGGGTAAATCTTAAATCCTGTTCATCCTGCGTGCAGCCTCCATGAGCTCACCCCTGAAGTCTGGATGGGCAACGTTGATGAGGTTCATGGCGCGCTGCTTCGCCGTCTGCCCCCTGAGCTTGGCGACGCCGAATTCCGTCACTACATGATCCACATCATTTTTGCTGGTTGTTGTCGATGAGCCGGCGGTCAATGTGGGTACGATACAAGAGACAGTGCCATTCTTGGCTGTTGACGCCGTGCAGATAAAGCCCTTGCCGCCGCGCGATCTGTTGGCGCCACGTGCAAAGTCTGCCTGGCCCCCTGTTCCGCTCCACTGTAGATGGCCAAAGGACTCGGAGCAGCATTGTCCGAGGAGGTCCACCTGGATAGTGGCATTGATGGAGACCATGTTGTCGATCTGGCCGATTACATACGGGTCGTTCACGTAATCAACCGGGTGCATCTCGATCATGGGGTTTTCGTTCATGAATTCGAAGACTTTTTTCGTTCCCAAGGCAAAAGTGCCGAGGCTCTTGCCCCGGTGAATGGTCTTGCGGGAATTGTTTACCGCGCCGGCGAGCATCAGATCGACGATGCCATTGGAAATTAATTCGGTGTGGATGCCAAGATCCTTCTTCCTGAGCAACGCCTTGCATACCGCGTTGGGAATCCCTCCCCAGCCCATCTGCAGAGTTGAGCCGTCTTCGATCATCTCCGCCAGATAGCCGCCGATTGCCTCCTCCACAGCAGAAACAGGGGGAATAGCCAGTTCCTGGAGCGGTTCATCGCACTCGATGATATGGTCAACCTCAGAAATATGAATGTGACAGTTACCGTGGGTTCTTGGCGCTTGCGGATTCACCTGCACCACAACCTTCTTCGCCTTCTTCACCGCTTCCATGGTATAGCCGACGGACAAGCTGCAGGTAAAGAAGCCATGCTCATCCATGGGAGAAACTACCGTGCCCGCCACATCCACAGGCCAGTACTCACGTATGAGCCTGGGGACCTCGCTGAAATGATTAGGCACGAAGTCTGCCCAACCTTTCTGCACCGCCTCCCGTGATACGTGGCTGGTGAACCAGGCGTTTACCTTGATATGGGGTACGGAATCCTCAGTGAAATAGTCGGGGCACAGATGATGCTGCTGATTGACGACAACCCCTTCCAGCTCGCGCTTACGTGCTGCCAATGCCCTGACCATCAAGGTGGGCTCCCCTACCCCGAGAGGAAAACAGAGATGATCGCCGGACTGGACGATTGCCGCCGCTTCCTGGGCAGAACAGAGCTTTTCCTGATATTCTTTTTCATAGCTGCGCTGGGTAAGTGCCAAATTCATAATCGTAGCCTCCTTTGATGTCTTTTCTAAATAACCGTTCGTTCCCATATAAAACTCCGGTTTGCTGTTATTTGATTTTCACTTCACGCCCATCCCCATCAGCGTACCTGCTTTCTATATAGCAACTGAAATACCAAACAGCGTTTTTATATTAATACAACAACCGCATCCAGGCCTTAATACCTGATATTACGTGACTATTTTTTTATTCGCTTGACCACACCTGGACCATAAGCCCTAACGGGTACTGTAACCAATTGTTTACACAACTCTCGAAGACAAACATCAATAAAGGCTTAATCCGCTGTCTACAGCGGTTTGGTTGTTATTTACATTTTCTGCGACACTGTCAACGTTTGTTTACAGTTGACCGACACAGCATGTGTTTAGAGATAAAGGGATAAAGAAAGAGGATTATAAGAGGTTTGAAAGAGGCAGGTTGAAAGTTAAAAATTTCAATAAAACGTTGTTTAGGAGTTTAAAAACTGTCCGCCCATTGATGAGGTACGGACAGGTGGAATGGCACACTACCTCACGTTTCGGAGTCGTCCATATCGCTTCCTCCAATCGCTTGCCGGCTCAATTTTTTATAAAGACCTTGCCGGGAAATACCCAAGAGCCTTGACGCTTGCTGTTTATTCCCATGGCAGAACTCGACAGCCTTCCGGAGAAGCAGGTTTTCAAACTGATCCATTATCTGAGTAATGTCTTTCTTACCCAGACTGGCACGGATGAAATCTTCGATTCCTACGGAATCCACCGTGGTGTCCGGGCATAACTGGGTAAGTTGTTCCGGCAAATGGGCTCTGGTGATCAGGTGGCCGCTGACGACATTAAAGGCGCTTTCTACAACATTGCGCAATTCGCGTATATTGCCCGGCCAGTCATAGCTCTTGAAGATTTCCCATGCATCGGCATCCAGGTCCTCCACGGACAATCCGAACTCCACATTGAACTGCTCGATGAAATTCATCGTCAGGGGATAAACATCTTCCTTTCGCTCCCGCAAAGCCGGTATGGTGAGGGCAACGACATTGAGCCGATAATACAGGTCCTCCCTGAATTTTCCCTCTTTCACCATCTGTTCAAGGTTGCGATTTGTAGCAGCAACGACACGCACATCGACCGTTTTCTGCTTTGTGCTTCCCAGGTTGGTAAGCTCTTTTTCCTGCAGCACCCGCAGGATTTTCACCTGCATATAGAGGGGCATATCCCCTATTTCATCAAGAAAAATGGTACCGGTATGGGCCTGCTCGAATTTGCCGATCTGCCCCCCTTTTTTTGCGCCGGTAAATGCCCCTTCCGCATAACCGAAAAGCTCCGACTCCAGAAGATGCTCGGGGATGGCTGCACAGTTCACCTTGACGAACGGTGAATAATGACGGGTGCTGGCAGCATGAATGGCATGGGCAAAGAGTTCCTTGCCGGTACCGCTTTCCCCCCGAAGCAGCACATTGGAGTTTTTCTGGGCAACCCGGAGCAATGTTTCTTTCATTTCCTGAATTTTTCTGCTCTGACCGACGATGCTGTTGGTGTCATACTTGAAAAGGATCTCCTTCCTGTTCAGGGTGTGAGGGTGCCCCTTGCTTTCCGGAGCAGCTTGCAACTGTCGTGCTATGAGGGGAATCTCACGGATATCCATGAAGAGGATTTTGCCGACGCAACCGATAACCCTGCCCTCCTTGATCAGAGGGAAACGGTTCGCATAAACCTGTTTGCCGTTAAAATAATGGATAATTCCCAGGTCGGGCTTGCCAGTTTCCATAACCATCGGCAGATGTGAAGGCTGGGAGTTCTGGTAGGCCTGATCCACGTGTCTGCCGATCATCGCCTGTGGTGTCGTATCCAGCAACCTGGCAAAGGACTGGTTAACCATAACCACGATACCGTTGCGATCGACGACAATGATGCCGTCAAAATCGAAGTTCATGAAAGCACTGGTTGAGCGGAGGATTTCCCTGAGGTTGTCATCGGTATCGTTGCAACTGTCCGGGATTGATCCGAGCAGTGACAGAACTCCGCCAACCATCAGATCGTTCTCCACAAGGGGAACGAAATCACAGACAATGCGGCGCCCACCGATGAGAATAACCTGGTCGCTGAAACTGATTCCCCCGTGCATCAAGTTGCCAAGGTTTGCCAGATCGGCTACATGATCAATTTTTTTACCAATGAGACTGGCAGAAGGAAGCTCCAGCGTTGCTTCAGCCGCTTTGTCCAGATAAACTATGCAGAGGTCGGCATCGAGCCTGATGACGCCGGAACTGCAGCTTTCGGGGTGACACCCGTTTTTTTTGCTATCGCTCTCCATAAACCCCTTTTTAAAACATTGTTCGCCACATGTCAGCACCAAAATATATAGACAAGAACGCGTCTCGTTATTTATAGTACAAACGCTGTATCATTTCAATCGGTTAAATTTTATGGGCCGGGCGATGAAACTGCAAAAATTGCGTTATATTTGGATTGACCTTTTATGATACGACATTAAAGCAAGTGGAGGGAACATGCCAAGTGAGGATGCAAGACCTGATGGGGAACTGCTTTTGAGGACTTCGCCCATGCCGAGCGACACCAACGCAAACGGCGATGTTTTTGGTGGCTGGATCATGTCGCAGATGGACATTGCAGGCGGCATGATGGCCATAGAGATAACCTGCGGACGCTGCGTTACCATCGCTGTTGATGCCATGAAGTTCATTAAGCCGGTCAAGGTCGGTGATGTGGTCTGTTGTTACGGTAAAGCAGTCAAGATAGGCAACACCTCGGTGACCATCCGGCTGGAAGTATGGGTAAAACCGGTGCTGCGCGCAACGTGTTACGGAAAGGAACACCCGTTGTTCATGGTTACCGAGGCATCGTTCACTTATGTGGCTGTTGATGATGAAGGACTAAAACGGCCGATTCCCAAGGGTTGACCATTCAGCCCTTCTGCCCCTTGGCGCCGGCCTCACCTTCACGCTCACCTTCAACCTTTTCACCCGGCTCCTTTCCCTCTGCCGATGAATGTTCCACAGCCGAATTTATCTCAGCCCCGGCAAGTATGATAAAACCGCTTATGTAAAGCCAGAACAGAAGAATGATGACCGCACCGATACTGCCATAGGTCTTGTTATAGGAGCCGAAATTATTAACGTAGAAGGAAAAAGCCAATGAAGCGAGGACCCAGACCGGAATGGCAATAACTGCGCCTGGAGAAATCCATTTCCAATTCTGTTCAACGTCGGGCGTAAAGTAATAAATGATGGCTATGGCCAGCATCAGCATGAACAGGGTTGCCGGTGCAATGAGGATATTCCAGAGGATCTCGAAAAAGTGGCCCAAATGGGTTATGCCGGCGATGAAGGAACCCAGCTTTGGCCCGAACATGAGGAGCACAAGCGACAGGATGAATAGAACGGAAAGAACCGTCACCAAGGCAATTGCCGTAAGCCGCACCTTCCAGAACGGCCGACCTTCCTGGACCTGGTAAAGCCTGTTCATGATATCCATGATGGAAGTAATTGCATTGGATGAGGTCCACAGCGCCAGGACAAATCCCAGCGACAAGAGTCCCCCCTGCTTGTTGCCAAAGAGCGATTTTACATTGTCCTGCACCAGGCTGAAAGCCTGCTCCGGAAGAAATCTCTGCATGGTAGTGAGGATGAAATCCAGCAGCCCGGGTATGGGGAGGTATCCGATCAGTGTGGTGAGAAACAGAAAAAACGGAAACAGGGCAAAGAGTAGATAGTAGGCCATGGCGGCGGCGTAGGCAGCACATCCGTGATCCGTCACCTGTCCATAAACCCGCTTGCCAAGTTCCTTGTAACTCAGGTCACCCAGCTTGAAGTAGCGACGAAATGAAAACATATGCGCTCCTCTGGTCAAGATGGCTGTAAAAATAACAGGGGCAGGCTCGCAAAATTCAGATTCTCAGTTTAAGAGCTAAAGGGACAAGTTGAGAACGGCTGACGACGTCCACTTTTTTAAAGATACGGCTTATGTGCGTCTTCACCGTCTGCTCACTGATGCAGAGCCTTTGGGCTATCTCTTTGTTTTTCAACCCTTGGGCAATAAAGGCAACTATGTCCTGTTCCTTCTTGCTGAGATTGGCACGACCTGCGGGCTTAAGATGAGACGGCTGATTGTGAAGCAAGGCCTTGATCTTGTCGTTGTCAATCCAGATTTGCCCTTTGCTCACCGTATGCAGAGCTTTGGAAAACATTTCAGGAGGGGTATCCGTTGAGATGACACCATAAAATTTATGATGCAGAAGCAGCGAGATAAGTTCATCCTCCGGCAAGCCGGTGTCAATGAGAATCATCTTTGCGTTTGGCCAATGGGACTGCGGGTCCTTCGCCAGGGCATGGACGTCCACCACGATGTGATGGGGATCAAAAACATGGCTTGATCTGCTGTCAGTGGCGACAAAAGTCTCAAAAGACGGATTGGCGCTGATGACATCCTGCAGCGCTCTTCCCAGAAGAGCGCTGCCCAGATTGATCAGAATTCTTGTCTTACCTGCAGAAGAAATATCCATGATCCCCCGCTCAGTTTTTACTCCGGTAATATGCATTTATTTCAGCGGCTGGCAGAGGTTACTTCCCTCTCAAATCCCGGCAATATCGCTTTGAAAAAAGCATTGGTAACCAGCTGCGCCAAGACCTGCCAGGTGCTCGTCTGCGGTTTTGTCACCGGCCCCGCAATGTCAACTACGGTAGCAACCTCTTCCCTCGGTCTGTTTTCCAGCAGGTTGGCGACTCCCCCGACCAGCATTTCATAAAGCTTGTGGAAAACGGTCTTTTCCTGATCTCGCCGTCTGTCATAGACTTTTATGTCCTTGAACAACGGCTTCAGGTAACCGGAAACCCTGTCGTTTCGCACATGAAGATCTGCGTAAAAGAGGAAAAAGCCGGCCGACACATCGAAATTGCCATAGGCTTTGAAAAGGTCATTCATGTCTTTGAGTCTGGTATCTTCGATTTTTACCTGCAGATCAAGGTCTGGCCCGCTTTTTTCGGGCCTGAACTCTGCGGAAGCCTTCGTTATCCCGCTCCCCATGAATTTGCCTGACAGTTCAGCCTTAGCCGGGCCTTCGATGAAGTGATTGGTCAGGTTCGTCATGGAAAAATCAGTCTCGGCAATAAACACACGATAGGGGGGATCGGCATCCTTGTTGATAACGCCGATGTTGCTCCCTGTAAGCCTCATTCGGTCGATGCGCAGCTGTATCTCCGGCTTGTTGCTCACCTTGCCCGCGGCCTTGCCAACTTTCTTTGCCCTTTTCTTTTCTGCTTTTGCAGTAGCTGCCGAATGGACATAATCCATCTCCAGCCCTTTAAATTGCAGATCCTTTACTTGGACACTGGCTATTGTCGGAGAATATTCCATATTTCCGGATAGGGAGAGCACGCCCTTGCGAACAGAAAGATTAATGTGGGAAGCCACCGGCTTGAAATAATCAAGGGGTATTCCCTCCAGCTTGAACGTCCCTTTGATGCCGGGCACAGGCTGTGAAAGGAAATTTGCATTACCGTCGAACTGTCCCCTGCCAGACCCGAAAATGACGGTATCCATGTGCAGAGAAGAGGGGTAGACCTTGTCCTTTACCCGGACATTGCGGATGTTGCCGGCCGTTACATTTAGATTGGTCAGATGCAGGGGTTTGCCGGCATCCTTGTCCACATATGTAATGGAGGCATTCCGGATAACAAAATTGTTTATCTTTAACGGAAAAACTGCCTCAATGGCCTCCTGCCAACCACGGTCCTTCAATTTTTCTTTGCTGGTCATTTCACTCTTTAACTGCTGCAGGTCTATGTGCATCTTGGGACGATCGATACCAATTGTCGCCACCACTCTTCCATACAAGAGGTCACGCCAGCTTATGGAGCCTTTGGTGCTTGGAATTACAGCAATGGGTGGAACAGGATGGGCATCCTGTAAAACTTTCAAACCATCCAACGTCACTGTCCCTCCCACCAGTTGCAGGTGCATACCGGAAAGGCTGATGGAATATCCCTTGAGGCGCTTGTTGACAGTTTTTTCCGTATAGCGGCGCAACGGCTCGTCGAGAAAGAATGAGGCCACATACAGCGCTACAGCTACAAACAGCAGAATACTGAAAACCCACAGCAAGGCCTTCTTGAATCGCTGCTCTCCCGCAGTTTTCCCTGAAACATGATCTTTTGAATCATTCTCGGAATTGTTTTGCTCGGCCACGGTCTCCCCATTATTTATGCAGCAGCGTCACATGGAAGAATCACTATTTTACTCTACCGGCAAATTAGAACATGTCAATTAACAACAGGGGCGAGGTAGGCCTGACAAGAAAAGCGCTTGACAGACTCCTAGGGTTTTTGGGCAACTAAAGCACAGTTACCTGTTTTGCAGCGATGATAGCGGGCAGCTATAAGCTCCCCCTCTCCTTCCTTGTCCGTCGGTTCATAAAGGGGGAGTTCCGGTTCACTGGAGCCCCAGCCACGACCTCTGACCGGAAGGACGTGTGCGCTGAAGGACGTCGATCTGCCCAGCCTGATATATTCACGGGTTGCAAAATTCACCCCCCATATGCCATCTCCGGAAACATCGTCAATGATGGGAGAAGAGGTCCAGTAGACTGCACCTTCAATGCCGTTGAAACCCAATTTCTTCAGTAGAGCCGCCATATCGCTGGCTGCGTTCCACCTTGCAAAATCAAGCAGGCTTTCAACCTCGTCCCTGCGTGGAATTCGCCAGTCGGAATAGCCGCTGAAACGCCCCTTGTTAAGTCCGATGACATAGCGTCTGGCCTTGTGCCAGTCACAATCGGTGGCATCTTGGGGGTTGTCCTGCAGCCAATATATGGCTTTGCCGGTGTCCCTCACTACTTTTTGCCTTACTACAAATTTTTCAGCTATGTTTTCAGCAACCGGGTCGGCAACATAACTGGAAGAAGCGTCGTCCGGCGATATCCACGGAGGCCTGTCGATGACCTCCCACCCGAAAGAGTCCAGACATTGCCTGAGCCCGTTCAGGCCCGGTTCAACGTTTCCGGCACCGGCAGCCTTGGCTATGACGTTTTCTGCCACCATGCCGCTGAATTCTGCCTTTGCCAGCAGGCCGGAATACCCCCCCTCAGCTCCGCATTTCTTCAGCGCTGTTTCAAGGTCCCCCGGTACAGCTCCGAAAGGCCCGGCAAACTGAAGTTTCGGCCGCCAGCCGCGGGAAAGAAGACAATTGTTGGTAGCAACACTGGTATTATGTTCGATACCATAAAGGGCAGCCATGGAAAGCCAGAACATGGTGCGATCCGGTAAGGCCCTGGCGCCTGCAGCACGGCACAGGCCAACATCCTGTCTCAACGACGCAACAGTCTTTTCATTGAGATCGTACACGGTAAAGGTGCTGTGAGTGACACTGCATCCATAAAAAGATGCAATCGGCAAAAATAGAAACAACAGAACGATTACGCGCCGGGAACAGTTAAGAAGAGGATGAAAAGGGGAAAAGACCGAAGAAAGAAATGAATTCAACATAGCGTGCCCTCCTTTTAATAAAAAGTAACGGCGTTGCCTATTGAATGTATCGGCTGACAATGAAGATTAATAAGCACAAAAAAATGTTAGCAGAGGGGCCCGACTACAAGCCCCACAGCTGACATTGGATGTGCCTCAACGAAAAATATTATATCACTTCGAACTGCAATGGCTTTTTCAATGGGGAATTATGAGGAATGAAAAACGTTTTTTATGGAACAGATGACCGGCAGGTGACGACCATCACCTTAGCTAAAAAAAGCTGTGCTCCAATTGCCATGGCAGTTGATTTTTTTTCGATGCCATGGCAGCCTTGAATGATCCGGAACGAGGAGCAGCTTCATAGATGACAAGAAAAACCGTACTTTACGCCATTATCATCGCCGGTGTCTGCATTTCTGGCGCTGTTTTTCTGACCGCAAGCCCCACGGGCAAGAGACTTTTCGGCAAGGATTCAGCCCCTGCAAAGCCCCAGCTTTTCCGCTATGCATCCCTTTCCGGCCTGGACCTCTTCCGTTATGTCTGCACTACTGCCGGACTCACCCCCTCACCAGGCGGCGATCTTCTCCTGCAGGACGGCAACATCGCACGACTTTCCCTGCATGGGGATCTTCAGGCAGGCTTGCGTGCCGTGATGGAGAAAAGCAGGGTCCCCTATGCCGTCTTTATCGCCATAGAACCGAAGACCGGACGAGTGCTGGCCAGTGTCTCCCATTCATCCCTGTCGACGGAGTGGAAGAATCGCGCCCCATTCACCGGTTATCCCATGGCCTCCCTGTTCAAGATAGTCACTGCAGCAGCAGCCTTCGAGTCCGGTAAGGCCAATGCGCTCACACCACTTCACTTCCGCGGCAGGGCATCTTCGGAAAGCCCGAGCCGATGGGGCAAGCCAGGGCGAGGCGGAGATACCACCATTCCCTTGTGCAATGCCATGGCACGTTCGGTAAACCCGGCCTTCGGCAGGCTTGCAGAGGAATGTCTCGACATATCAATGCTTGCTTCGACGGCTAAACAGTTCGGTTTCGGCACCGCCCCGTTCGGTGGCAATTTCATTGCCACCGAGGAACTTCCCACACCCTCCACCAGTGGCGAGCTGATGCGCATGGCGGCCGGACTCGATCACCGGATCAAGATTTCCCCCTTCCATGTGGCCATGATTTTTGCCGCACTTGGCAATGGGGGAACAATGCCCGTTCCCTCCTTCGTCGACACCATCCATAAACCGGGGGGAAAAGAAATTTACCAGATGAAGCCATCCCCTCTTTTTACAATGACTTCACCACATGTGGCCGGCGAGTTGATCCGCTCCATGTACGGCACGGTCATTACCGGTACGGCGAAGACTGCTTTCAGGGATAGCAAAGGCCTTCGTTACCACAGCCTTATTCCAGTGGCAGGCAAAACCGGTTCCATCATCGGCTATGATCCCCGTGGTCATTACAACTGGTTTGCCGGCCTCGCCCCGGCAGACAATCCCCGGATAGCCTTTGTCGCCCTCACCATAAACGGCGATCTGTTGAGGCTGCGTGCCCCTCAACTGGGCCGCGCCGCCCTGGATATCTTTTTCGCCGGCAAGTAAGCATTTTTGTCCCATCCCCAGCCCCCTCCCCATGCCGGTAAGGTGACTTGCATCACCGCAAAAAATTCAATCTCCCCTTAATCTGATCAGAGACTCGCGCCGCCAGAGCTTCAGAAACTACCGAGGGGTATGCTGCTTGCCGCACGCCTACCCATGCCTGAAGCCGCATGGCACACCATTCAACAACAGCAACACTGCCACCAAAAGGTCCTGGAGGTACCATTCCGTGCAACCCATGAAGCTCAAAGTTTCACCAACAGCTCTTTTCCGTCTGATCCTGTTTTTCGTTGCAATTTTTCTCAGCGTCTCCCCGCTGTGCGCCAGCAGGTCCATGGCAGCCCAGGCAACACTGTCATGGGATCCTACCACTACCTACGCCGACGGAAGCCCTCTGACCGCTGTGGGAGGCTACCGGGTCCATGCCGGAACGGCCCCCGGCAGCTATTCCCAGAATATCAACGTGGGTAATGTCAATTCCTACACCTTCACCACCTTGAATGACGCCACCACCTACTATTTCGCCGTTACCGCCTATGATACCGCCGGCCTGGCCAGCGCCTTTTCCAACGAACTGCTCTACACGACACCGACACCGCCGCCCGCAGTCCCGGTTTATACCCTGTCGGCATCGGCAGGAGCCGGCGGCTCCATAACGCCTGCCGGTTCACTGGTTCTCTCCCAGGGAGTGAGCCAGACCTTTAGCATCACCCCGGCCACCGGCTACAGGATTTCCGCTGTTACGGTAGATGGTGTATCGGTGGGGGCAGTTACCACCTATGCCTTCAACAATGTCACCGCCAACCACACCATTCAAGCCACTTTCGTCGCCGCCGGCAGTACCCTGAAATCTTTTGCCGCCAACAGCGGCGGTGCGGCATTCACCGATGCAACCGGTTTGATTTACGGTGCCGACAGCGCTTTCAGCGGCGGAAGTGCCGCAAAAACAACAGCCGCAATCGGCGGCACCACCGACGATACCCTCTACCAGAGCGAGCGCTGGGGCAATTTCTCCTACAGCATCCCCGTAGCTAACGGCAACTATTCACTGACACTCAAATTCGCCGAGATTTACTTCTCCGCAGCAGGCCAGCGGGTCTTCAGCGTCACCGTCAACGGCCAGACCGTTATCAGCAACCTGGACATTTTTGCCAAAGTGGGCAAAAACGTGGCCTATGACGTGGTGATTCCGATCAACGTCACCACCGGCGCCGTAACCATCGGTTTCACCAGCACCAGGGACTACGGTAAGATCAGCGCCATCAAGATAAGCCCCTCAGCCGGCATTGCTTCATACGGCATCACAGCTTCCGCCGGAACCGGCGGCACCATAAGCCCTGCCGGCACTACCACGGTCACTGGCGGAAGCAGTCAGACCTTTACCATTATCCCGGGCAGCGGGTACAAAATCTCTGCCGTTACCGTCGACGGCACTTCGGTCGGGGCAGTATCCACCTACACCTTTAGCAACGTCACCGCCAATCACACTATTGCGGCAGCCTTCGTCCCGACAACATCGGCAGTACAATTTGCCGTCAACAGCGGCGGCACCGGGTTCACCGATTCAACGGGCGCCGTGTATCAGGCTGACGGCAGATTCAGCGGCGGATCTTCCGCCAAGACCACTGCGACCATCGCCGGCACCACCAATGACGTCCTCTACCAGTCCGAACGGTGGGGCAATTTCTCCTACACTATCCCGGCAGCCAACGGCAATTACCTGGTCACGCTGAAGTTTGCCGAGATTTACTTCTCAGCAGCCGGTCGACGGGTCTTCAACGTGGCCATCAACGGCCAAACCGTCATCAGCAACCTGGACATCTATGCCAAGGTGGGGAAAAACGTCGCCTATGACGTGGTGATTCCGGTCACAGCGACCAACGGCGCCATCACCGTCAAATTCACCAGCACCAAAGATTATGGCAAGGTGAGTGCGATTATGGTGAAGAGCATGTAGGTTAGAATGCCCATGGATGCTTCTTTTCGCCCCTCTGTTTCGCGGAGGGGCTTTTTTTTATTTCAGCAAAAGGTTTCGATAGGGGGAATCCATGGCCCCCCCTTGATGAATAGGAATACCCATATCATTTGCCTTGTTTCATCTTTTTGGTTATATTCCCCGGACAAACGCCAAAGGTGAGAAATGGTAAAAAAAGACTACCGCAACAACCTTATCGAAACGGCCACCCGACTTTTTGCCGAACGGGGACTCAAAGGCGTCAGCATCCGCGAGCTTTCCAAAGCTGCAGAGGTCAGCATTTCCATGATCTCCTATCACTTCGGCGGCAAGGAGGGACTTTATTCACTGGTCCTGCAGGAACAGTTCGCCTGTTTCGAGCAGATCGAAACCATCAGGGAGCTGGAGGCCGCGCCGCTGGAAAAAATCGAGGCCTACATCCGCTGGAGCATCAGGCGCCACCGGGAATACCCGTATCTGATGCGTTTCTATACCAGCGAGCTGACCAATCCCACACCCTACTTTGCCACCATTGTCGATCCGGCCATCAAGAAAGTCATCCGCATCCTCATGGACACCATTGGGGAAGGCATCCGCATCCGCCATTTTCGCCAGGGACTGAGCCCTGTGGATACGGTGCTGGCCATGGTGGGCATGGTCAATTACTACTTTCTCAGCACCCTCGCCACCCGGGAAATCGTCAGCCACTCACCCGAAAGGGATGAAGAACTGATCCGCCATTACATGGACCTGTTCGGCAAGGGAATTCTCACCTAGTGTCCCGTGCGGTTAGTTCACCGCAAGAATTCTGAGGGATTTTGGTTCCTGGCAAGGCGCGGCGATGCAGGCCTAGCAGGGCCTAAGCCAAGGAGACGCAACGCAGCCAGGGGCCAAAAGAGCCAGAATTGTAAGGAATGAATTAACCGATCGGGACACTAGCAGCAGCCAAAGCCTCCGCCACACGCCGCCACTCCCATTCTTCCCACTTACTGTATACAAATTTGATTGCAGGGTATTTTTTTAGATGTTAATATCCTCCCCCGAATTCGAACGAACGTTCGACCTGCAATTGATGCAGATATTTCTTACTGAGAAGAGGAGTAGGCAGATGTCGGAAATTCATGACAGAATTAGAAAAACAAGCCTCCACGCCAAGATCACCAAGGTGGAAGAAGTCATTCCGCTGTTCAAGAACGGAATGAATGTCGGTTGGTCCGGTTTTACCCCGGCCGGCTACCCGAAAATGGTCCCCATCGCCCTTGCCGATCATGTGGAAAAAAACGGCCTGCAGGGAAAACTGAAGTTCAACCTTTTCATCGGTGCATCGGTCGGGGTTGAGACCGAAGACCGCTGGGCATCACTGGACATGATCGACCGCCGCTGGCCTTACCAGACCGGCAAGAACATCCAGGCCGGCATCAACGAAGGGCGCATCCGCATGGGAGATCGTCACCTCTCCATGTTCGCCCAGGACCTTGGCTATGGCTTCTATACCAAGGATAACGGCGGCCGTCTGGATATCGCCATCATCGAATGTTCCGCCATCACCGAAAACGGCGGCCTGGTCCTCACCGCTTCCTGCGGCGCCGTCCCTGAAATAGTGCAGATCGCCGACAAGATCATCATCGAAATCAACACCTCCATCCCCAGCTTTGAAGGGCTCCACGACATCATCGAACCGGTCAATCCTCCCCACCGCCTCCCGTTCCTCATCAGCCGGGTTGACGATCGTGCCGGTTCTCCCTACGTGCGCATCGACACCGACCGCATCGTCGCCATTGTCGAATCCAAGCACCCCGACAACGGTCGTTCCTTCAGCGAGCAGGACGATACATCTAAAGCCATCGCCGACAACATCATCGATTTCTTCAAGTTCGAAGTGGATAACGGCCGGCTGCCGAAAAACCTGTTGCCGCTGCAATCGGGTGTCGGCTCCATCGCCAACGCCGTCATCGGCGGCTTGGCCAATGGACCGTTCAGCGGCCTCAATGTCTGGACCGAAGTACTCCAGGACACCATGCTCGACTTTTTCGATTCAGGGAAGCTGGACTTCGCCTCAACCGTCTCCCTCTCCTTCTCCGTTGACGGCTTCAAGCGTTTTTACGGCAACTGGGACAAGTATAGCAGCAAGGTGATGATGCGCCCCCTCTCCGTGGCCAACCACCCGGAACCGATCCGCCGTCTGGGCTGTATTGCCATGAATACCCCGGTGGAATTCGATATCTATGCCCATGCCAACTCCACCCTGGTAGGCGGCACCCGCATGATCAACGGCATCGGCGGCTCCGGCGACTTCCTGCGCAACGCCTACCTGTCCATCATGCATACCCCGTCGGCCCGTCCCACCAAGACCGACCCGACCGGCATCACCTGCGTCGTGCCTCACGTGCCCCACGTTGACCACACCGAGCACGACCTGGACGTCCTGGTCACCGAGCAAGGACTTGCCGACCTGCGCGGCCTCGATCCGAAAAGCCGCGCCCGGCTCATCATCGACAAATGCGCCCATCCGGATTACAAGCCGCTCCTCCAGGAGTACCTGGACATGGCGACCAAGGAATGCCTGGCAAGGAAGGCCGGCCATGAGCCCCAGCTTCTGGACCGGGTCTTCAAGATGCAGGTCAACCTGGCTAAGAACGGCACCATGAAAATCGATAACTGGGAAATCTGAGAAAGATTCCACAGCTGACAAAAAAAGGAGCGCTCCGCGAGGAGGGCTCCTTTTTTTCAAGCAATAAATATAATCAAACTCAGCCTTTGCACTCCAACTTGATTGCATCCAGCCCCTTGCATATCTGACCGGATATCTTTTCCACCTCTGCCAGTTGCTGCAATGCCTCTGCCTTCTGTCCTTTCCGATAGGCGATGACCGCTTCCCTGGCCAAGGTGTGAATCCGCTCGTGGGGGACTTCAATGGCTTTGAAGCTGGCAGCTTTGCCACACGTCTCCGTCCCCTCGCTGTAATACCATTTGCCGAAGCGACAGTTGCGATGATCGGGAAGCTGCGCCGGATCCAGATCCTGGTGCCCGTTGACCGCAGCTCCTACCTTGCCGACAAATAGCTGGTGGTCGGCTTTTGCCAGTTCCAGGATAAGCAGCTTGCTGCCTTTTGTCTTATAGGCAGCGGTTCTGTTTCTCAGTGTTTCGCTGGTCTGGGTCAGCGCGCTCACCTCCTGCAGCACATCTGAAGACATTCTTTCCATATCGCGGGCTATGTTGCTTGTTCTTTCCACATTGGCCGCCACATCGGAAGCGGTTGCCGATTGCTCCTCGATCGCCGTGGCAATCTGCACGATCTTGTCGCGCACCATTTGCACCTGTCCAACGATACTGTCCAGGGCTTCCTCCACCTTGCCGATGAATCCGGTGGCCCTCTCCACCTCGGTCGAGGCCGTATCCATGGAGTTGGCGGTTCGCTGGGATTCGTCCTGAACCTTGGTGATTTTGGTGCCAATTTCCCGTGTCGCCTTTATGGTCCGCTCGGCCAGCGCCCTGACCTCGTCGGCGACCACGGCGAAGCCGCGTCCCTGTTCCCCAGCCCTTGCTGCTTCTATTGCCGCATTCAATGCCAAAAGATTTGTCTGGTCGGCAATGTCTGAGATCACTTCCACAACACCGCTGATCTCAGTGACCTGGCTGTTCAGTTCGCCGACCATATGGGCCAGTTCCTTATTGCTGATCAAGACGCGATCGATGGCCTCAACCGCCTCGGCAGCCACGGTCTTTCCTTGCTGGGCTGTTTGCAGGGCATCTCCGGAAATGTCCGAAGCATTAGCAGAGGTCTGGGAGATGTCGGCTATGGTAAGACTCATCTCTTCGGCAGCGGTGGCGATCTGGGTGGCCTGCTCCGTCTGGCGCCGGGCTCCATCGGCGGTATTCTCGGCACGATTTTTCAGGATTGCCATGCTGCCGCTCAAACAGGCTGCCGATTGCACCACGTCATCGACCACATCGTGAAACTTGCCGACAACCCCCGTGAACGACTGCCTGAGCCGCTCTATTTCGTCCTTGCTGCCGGTCGCTCCAGCCTCTTCATCCGCAACGACGAGATTTCCTCCATCCACATCGGCAGCCGTTTTCAGCATATGATGCATGGAGGCCATGATCGACCGCCGGACCATGAATGTAGCCAGAAGAACCACCATGCTGGTTACGATTATCACCACCATTGTCAAAATGGCATTGATCCTGGTATCGGCTGCCTCACTGAATAGTTGTTCGAAAAGCTTGTCATTATCTTTCTTATGCTGCTCGTTGATACTGGCCGCATCCATGATAACTTTGTCACAGGCTTTGTCATAGGCATCCATCAAAACCTTACCCTGTTCAAAATCAGTCTGAAAGGCAGCAAACATTTTTTCACCCGTTTCCCACATGGCAGGCAGGTTCTTTTTAAGCTCCTCAAGATTGGCCAGCAGCCCTTTGTCCTGGTGATTGAGTTCAATGAGCCGATCAACTAATTTCAGCGCTTTGTCATAGGCAGGTTTCGCCTCATTATCGATCACCTCTCGCTCTTTTACCAGGGAAGCATCGGTAATATATTGCCAGACATTCGCCACCTGTAGTTGCAGTTCCTGGGTCAGCCGCCCTTCTTCCGAGTTGCCCCGCATGGTGCCCGCCTGTTCCTTGATTGTGCGTAGAGCACCGGCTACCATGGACGAGGAAAGGATGTTGAGAACAACCATGGTGGCTACAAGGATAATGACCAAATACAGCTTCTTCCCCATAGTAAACGACATTACTACCTCCGATGTTTTAATCCTGAACCCGGCTTTCCTCATTAATCGGTAAAGAATGGGTCCAGCTTGAGGGAATTCTGCAAGGGAAATATTCGTCGGAAGGCCTGAAGAGGATTAAGCAAACGCAGACGCGGGGAGAAAGGGAATCAGCCGATGCTGCCCATGGTGGCAAGGGCATAAATGAGCTGGGACCGATAGGCGGGTGACGCCCCCCGGTACATGAGGACAGTCCCACCGCACGGGGTGAAGCCCCGCTTGCGCAGGATAAAAGCGGCATTGCCATTGGAATCAGGGACGTCGAGAAAAACATCCCCCTGCCCCATCATCGTCAAAGCCTGTTCCAGCAAATTTTCCGCTGCCGGGAGGCTGCGGCAACACCATGGTCCCAGTTGCAGTGTCCCACCTGCATTCTGGACCATGCAAAAACCGTCAGGAACACTCAGCACCGTTCCCTGTTCTGCCGCTTTGCGGATGATGAGACTGCGGTGGTCCCCCCAGCCAAGCTGATCGAGTTCTTCGACCATCTCCAACGTATACCCCTGCTGTAATTTGCGGCTATTGATGTCGCCGCTCCCCCGCCAACGGGTGATCATGTCGATTTGGAAAAATCCAAGTTTTTCATACAGGGGTCGGCCGGACCGGGAAGCAGTCAACCAGATCGTCTCCGTACCGGCACGATCAAGGGAAGCAATGGCCTGCTCCATTAAGAACCGGCCAAGGCCTTGTCCCCGCAACTCAGCCCGTACCAGCAGATTACCGATCCACCCGCTTTTCCCATACTTCACAGAGGTGACGAAACCGGCGACGTGCTGATTATGGCGCGCCACCCAGCATCCTTGGCCAAAGTTCTCCAGGAGAAAATCGAATTCCCACTGCCCGCATTTCCACCCCTCTTTTGCCGCCAGGGCAAGAAAGAGCGGCACCTGGTAGGGGCGAAACGGTTCAATGGTAACCTCAGGCCGCACAGCCGACCTCTGCAGCTTTGAAATCAGTGTCGAGCAGCCCTACAGCATCGGCTCGACACTGGCGGCAATGCCTGAATTGGCCGATGATCCGCTCGTTTGCGCGTCGCACCTCCTCCAGTTGTGCCTCAGTTGGCGGCAAATGGGCGGCAAAGTCTGCCTGGGGGATGAGGGGCAGCACGTTCATGACAAATGCCCCCAGAGCCTTGACCTTTTCTGCAATCAGTGGCACCTGCCCTTCGTTGACTCCGGGAATGAGCACCGTATTTACCTTGATGGTCATACCGAACTCTGCTGCTTTCTTCAACCCCGCAAGCTGATTGGCAATGAGCATTTCCACCGCCTGGGGACCGTTCAGTTTTCGGCCATGGTAAAGGATGTGGGAATAGATTTTTGCGCCAACGGCTGGGTCGATGGCATTTATGGTAACGGTCAGGCTGTGCAGCCCCAGTTCCTGGAGCAGGTCGATCTTTTCAGGCAGCAAGAGTCCATTGGTACTCATGCACTTGATCAGATGCGGGAATTCCTCCCCCACCTGACGAAAAGTTTCGAAAGTTTCTTCATTTGCAAGGGGATCGCCAGGGCCGGCAATACCGACCACCTTTATCATGGAGCCAAGAACCTTGCTGGCCATCACCTCACGCACCTTTACCATGGCCTCTTCAGGAGTGAGGAGCCTGCTGGTCACGCCGGGCCTGGACTCATTGGCGCAGTCGTGACGGCGTGAACAGTAGCCGCATTTGATATTGCAGCGGGGAGCTACCGCCAGGTGCATGCGGCCATTCTGGTGATGGTTGCCGCCAAAACAGGGATGCCCCTGCATCTTGTTGTTTCCAGAGCATGAATTTGCCATAGAAATTCTCCTTCCGATATTTGATTTGGACGAAAAAAGCCCGGCAGAATATATCCACCGGGCTTCATTGCGCTATCGGAAATACGTCGCTGTATTCCCTTATTATTCAGTTTCTCATTACATTGCCAGTATCATGCCAGCCCGGCAGGTGGCCGTTTTCCCGCCTTATGCAAAAATGTTGGGCAGAAATGGCGGCAACTCGACCCGATAATGCCGGATATGATGGCAGAAATGTCCATGATTTAAGCAATCAGGCCGATAGCCCATTGCCCTGCCGTACAAAATGGGCGACGACAACTCGGCATGCTATATGTAATGGACATCCTGGGAGGAAAATGATCATGGCAAAGATAATCGACGAAACTTCCTTCATCACTGCCGAAGAAGCGGCAGACAGATTGGGTACGACCAACGTGCAGGTGTTGATGTTGATGAGGAATAAATCCCTGACAGGAAGACTGAGCGAAGGGGAATGGCTCGTCACCAGTGAATCGGTGGCCCGTTGGCAGGCTGCTGCCCCGGAGGAGAGACAATTGAAAATCTGCACCGGCTCCTGCACCGGTTGCAGCTGTTCATGAATGCCCAGCTGCGGGAAATCCTTTCCCGAAGCCAGGCTGCTTTTATGGGACTTGCCATTGGAGATGCCCTGGGCGCGCCGGTAGAATTCATGACCACCGGAGAGATCAAAGCCAAATATGGGCTTCTCAAAGACCTGGTCGGTGGCGGATGGCTGCGCCTCAAGGCCGGACAGGTTACCGACGATACGGAGATGACCCTCTGCATTGCCAGGGCCATGGTTGCGGAAGGTGGCATGTCTCTAAGGGCCGTCGCCGACAACTTCGCCGCCTGGCTGAAATCCAGGCCCATAGATGTGGGGGACACCTGCCGCAAGGGAATCAGGAACTACATGCTGAAAGGGACTCTGGAAACCCCCTTCAACCAGTGGGATGCCGGTAACGGCGCCGTGATGCGCATCCTGCCGGTGGTTCTGGCAAATTTGGGAAATGATGGGGAACTGGAAAGACAGGTGGTGGCCCAGGCCCATCTCACCCACAACCATCCTCTCTCCGACTCGGCCTGCATCTGCCTGGGCAGAATGGTTTCCCACGCCGTCTGCGGGTACTCCAAGTCCCGCCTGCGCAAAGAGGTGGATGCACTGATCGCGGCCCACCCCGCTTTTCGCTTCGATCCATACAAAGGCCTCGCCACCGGCTACGTGGTCGATACGATGCAGACCGTCTTTCACCACTTTTTCCGGGGGAGTAATTTCGAAGAATGCCTGGTGAGCACGGTTAACCAGGGGGGAGATGCGGATACCACCGGCGCCATCATGGGCATGCTGGCCGGCGCCTATTACGGTATGGAGAACATCCCGCGGCGGTGGCTGAGGAAGCTGGACAGGAAGGTCATGGAGGAAGCGACGATGCTTGCCGGGCGCCTGGTGCGGCTATCATCGGCTGTCAATTTACCGTAAGTCTAGTTTCCATCCGGCATACGCTGGATGGCAGCTGAACGCGGAGACCGGCCCCCAATATTACGGCGCAAGATTGAGTCGCGCCTGATGATTTAGGAAAAGCCTGGGAGCATGCTCCTGGGCCTTTTGCGTTTTGGGGATTACTGTGCCTCGTTTTTTAATTTTTCCCATTGAGTTGGGCAAATATTTGGTGTAGTGATGGTGGTGCTGCTGCAGGCGCCCGGCATCTGTAAGGTGGGTTTGAGGAAAAGCTGTAGATGCTTCATCTCTAACTGTCAATAATTTGTTGTACACAAAAATTAAAAGATGGAGGTCGAGTGTAATGTCAAGAGAAGTAGTTTGCTCTAATTGTGGCATGCTTATAAACAAAGGAGAAGGGCCAATAGATTCTCTGCCAGATCCTTGCGCCTCATGCGGTTCTATCGCTCGTACAGTCAAGCTTGTTATCTGCGAAAAATTAGAACTCCACGAGGCGTTAAAGGGAAAAGTCAAAGATAAAAACTTCCCTTCTAAGAAAAATCCACGACGTGAATTCTTTGTAGGAGATGAGATCAGAGCATCTGACAGTAAGTGGATGAAAAAGGAAAGAAATATAGACAAAGATAATGACAAATATAGAGAAGTCGTAGTTAATCCAGAGAATGGTGAATTGGTTCATCACTGTGAAGAATCTCTCAAAGATCATATAGGTCACGGCTCCGCAAAGATAAAAAAGAATTGAGTCAACTCGTCGTTTTTCACCTTATCAAGAACTCGTGAACGATGTACAACAAAGCGCTGGACCGGCCTAGAAGCAAAGGCGGCAGGTCAGTTCTCCCACCTTATATGAGGAAGCGAGGTAGAATCAATGAAGTCCTTTCATTCAGACTTGCCGATTAATGGAGATCATGAAACACCAGATCGGCTGAACAGATCCGAATACTCAACTCGCATAGCGAATTCACTCGTTTTGTCACAGGAATCGGCAGGCGTAGTCATATCGATCGAGGGCAAATGGGGATATGGAAAATCATCGACGATAAATCTTATAAAAAAAGAACTTAGGGCAGACTCATCGAATAATCCGATAATTTTTGACTTTAATCCATGGCTTGTTGGTAACGCCAGCAATCTAGTACAAGAGTTCTTAGTACAATTTGCATCAGCTATAGGCACATCTGACAGAGCAAAAGAAACACAAGATGCTGCTAAACAATTACTTGCATATTCTCAGATTTTTACGGTTCTAAAATGGGTACCCGGTGCCGAGCCATGGGCGTCTTTAGTTGAAAAGGTTTTGGAACTGCTGCTAGCAAAATAGGAAAGCTAAAAGAACTGAGCATCGAAAAACGTAAAGAGTCGGTAATCGGTGCTTTAAAGGAATTGAAACGACCAATCATTGTGTTCATCGATGATTTAGACCGATTGCCGCCCGATGAAGTATTTCAAATGATTCGAGCTGTAAAGGCAGTTTCAGAGTTTCCTCGAACTCTGTTCATGCTTGCTTTTGAGAGAAAGTACGTCGAAGAAGCATTGATTTCACACAACATAAAAGATGCAGACAAATATTTAGACAAAATCATTCAGGTCCGCCTCAACTTACCTAAGATTAGCAAGGTCGACCTTCATAAGTTAGCCACAGAGGAATTAGCAAATCTTGCTGATGTCAATCTCACAGAACATTTCAGTACTGATCAAGATCGACTTACTGAAGTCTATCATCTTTGTGTAAAGCCAATAATTCAATCACCAAGAGAAATTAAAAGAATTTTCAATAGGCTTTATTTTTTAGAGAAAGCTATAAGAGGTGAGGTAGCGTTTTCTGACTTGTTTGGGCTTGAGGCTCTAGCTATAAAAGCTCCTTCAATCTATGAACACATTGTATCTAATCCAGGTGCCTATACAGGAATACCCCCTGAGGTCGATTACACCCTTGAAAAGCCTGAGGAGTATATAAAAAAATTTGAAGAGGATAGAAGGAAGGAGATCGAGAAAATAGATCCATCTGAAAGGGGCTACATAAACGAGCTATTGAAAACCCTTTTCCCTCTTATCGAAGGGTCACAATTTGGACATTTAAGTCAATCGCAGTATTCGAAAGAGGGAAGAATCGCTTCCAATGACCGTTTACTGATTGCAATAACCTATGGATTGCCATCTGAGGAGGTCTCAACAAAGGATGTGAATAGGTTTATTCAATTGCCAAATGAACGAGATGAAATTCTTAAGTTCTATGAAAGAACCGATACTATCGAACGTTTTATTGAGTTGATGCGACAAGGCAACGAACAACTGAATCCTGTAGATCCATTAAACTTTCTTGTAACAATAGGAAGAATAATCGAATTGGATGTGACAAAAGAGATAGAAAGTAAGCCCAGACAAATGCTTGCAGCTGGACCAATTAGACAGTGCTGGTGGGTTGCAAAGAAGGTTCTTTCAGAACTAAGCGCAGAAGAACGTAAAAATATGATTTTCAAGTTAGTAGATGAGGAACAGATAATATCGCTTACATCACATATTATTAGTGAAGTTATACGACAACATGGAATTATTTCCAAGGAAAAGGAATTGCCTGAAACTGAGAGATGGGTTGCTTCAGACGAGCTTAGAGAATTAAGCGAAAGATGGATTACTATAACCTCTGAAGCCTTTAGAACCAAATCCTTCCTAACTGCTAGTGATAAATCTCACATCTTTTTCATGATGCTAAATCTAGCACATGAAGAATTGCCAGCACTCGTTGGACCGCTATTAATAGATGATGCCGATCTAGATTCTTTTGTTCAGGTTTTCAGGGGCTATGGCCAAGACAGTACCAAAGGCGGATTTATCCGCATTGAAGAGAGGTGGCTTGCCTCAATCGGCGACATTGATAAGCTGCGTTTACGAGCCGAAGAGCGGATTGAGGCCGGAGTGGGCGACATGGCATTACGAGCCATTTATCAAAGCATTAGAACAGGCAAGGAGTATTACACGGTAGATGCATCTGAACGTGAAGATTGGTGACACATAACCCAGGAGCGGGACGGAGCTCTAATCCAAGCGGCAGGATGCCGGGGCATCGGCATATCGGCTCACCTTGACAGAAAAGGATTAAATTAGTGTCAAGGTGTAGACCTGACACATATTCTTCCCTTAGACCTGACACATATTCTTCCCTCTGACACATATTCTTCCCTCCACCTGGCCGAACGCCAGTCAGGTGATCTCCCGGCCCGTTGAGCAAATAACAGGAATGCCAATAGGTAGGACTCAAGTGAAGAAATTAGGATTCTTAGTCTTGTTGTTGTTATCGCTCCCTAAGCATGCTCTGTGCAAAGAGCTTCTATTCAGACAAATTCCTTACGATCTGAGTTATAAGGACACTCTGAAAGCCGTTAAAAAAACATTCCCAAATCGAAAGTTACATAAAGGCAAAGAAACAAATGACGCATATCGTCCGATACAAGACGAAACTGTCACTATCGATGATGTGAACATTGGCGGGCAGAAATACGATATACGCTTCTATGTTGACCCAGAAGACAAACTCTATAAGTGCACCATATTCGGGCGAAATGCTGAAGATAGGGTTGTAATGCCGCTAATCAGGTTTTTGAAGAGCCGGTACGGGGGTAGCTATTCGATTGGTGACACGGAACTGTACTATGGTACTTTACGGTTTCATCACTATAAGCATTTTAAGAATTATGTGTGGACAGTATCCCGTCAGAAAGTACGGCTGGATTTTGGAAGAAGCCTTCCTAAGAGTGCTTTTGTATATGTTGACATTCAAAAGATAAAATAGCTCGACAAGATGGCGGCACACGGTCTCCGCTTCGCTCCGCCGGTGCGCCCCCACGACGTGAAAGATAAATATGAAATCGATTAAAATCAAAACGGTTGCAGATGGAGTCCTAGCACACCCATCGCTGCCAAAATAACCTTGGACCGCTTCAAATTCGGCATTGGCCTCACACCGTACACGGCACCACCCGCACCTGATACTCCCCGCCGATCACCATGTATTCCCCCTCTCCTTTCATTATGCTGTTTGGAAGCAGGTCATTGTAGAAAAACACCTTGGAGAGCGGCACCTGCACCTCCCAGACCGTGAAACCGAACTCCCAGGCCCGCTCTTCCTCCGAAGTGAACGATGAAAGATTGTTGAGGCGCACCAGCTGCTGCCGTTTGCCCATATTTTCCAGCACGTCATGTTCGCCGGCATCGAAGGTGCCCCGGTAGAGTGTGAGCAGGCGCTTTTCCGGGTAGCGCCTTGCCAGTTCGTACTGGCCGTACTCGTAGAGAAGATCAAGCTGGGAATTGATGGCATTGGTGCGGGCACTTCCCCTGGTCCTGTCCATGGCGAAGATCATGTACTCTTCCCCATGGATACCGGGAATGCGTATCTTGTGGAAGGTGGGGGGAAGTCCCATGCGGCTCTCCACCCAGCCCTTGAGCACCGCTCCTTCCACGGAATTGGAGTCCATCATCCAGCCCCGCAAAAAGCGGAGGTAGCTGTTCTTGATGCTTTTCCTGGCAGTGTCCGTGGACTGGCTCTGCCACTGGTGGAGCTGGAACTTCACCGACATGTAGTCGTTGAAGACCAGCGCCCGTTCCTCGGGAGAAGGGAGAGCCTCCAGCTTCTCGAAAAGAAAGCGGTTGGCCTGCCTGACCCCCTGAATTTCCAGCGGCTGCGGGTTATCGTTGAAATGGCGGGAGGCAATGACCCAGGGAGGGAGATTGCAGTGATTAAAAGAAGTATTTTCCATAGCCAAACCAACTTTCGAGGTTCGAGGTTCGAGGTTCTAGGTTAGGAGTTAGCAATCACCAATAACCAATCACCCTTGATTCCACACCCTTCAAAGCATTTTCCCCAATTCCACCAGCGTCGGCTTGATCGGCCCTTCGGTCACAAAGACGTCCAGCCCCAGGCGCTCCATCTCCATTTGCGGCGCCTGGCCGATCTGGGCGCAGACCATCGCCCGGCAGTCCACTAGTGCTTCGGCAATGGCTGAAAGGAGATGAGCACGCATGGGGTGATCTTGATCCATTGAGCAGTAGCGCTCCACCTTCTTTTCATCCACCAGCTTCGCCTCGTTGCCTGCAACGTCATAAATCAGGAAACGCTCGGCATGGCCGAAGTGCTGGTCGATTTCTTTTCCGTCTTTCGAAGCTACGGCGATCAGCATAAGTCCTCCTCTGAGGAACGAAGATTTCCGGAACCTGGCGGCGTTTTGCTTCGGAGCCCATTGTGCGACGTAGCGCTGCTACGCCTCCGCCGGGACTCCTCGCAAAGCCTTGCCAGAACCCGAAACTCTTCGCCCCATAGGTTAACCGCTTTTTCAGGTTTTAAAACCAACCGGCTGCGGATTTTGCGGCAAGAGCAAGGAGGGCCGAAGACCAACGCAGCTATTGCCCAAAAGCCACAGCCGTTATGCCAACACTGGCTCGAATGAGAAACATTTCTTGCTACACGTCCTGCCACACGCCTGACACCCGATGCAGTTGTCCGGATTCGCCACCCGCATGAACATCTTGGCCGAATCGTCCTCGTCCACCTCTTCGAAGGCCAGCACCCCGTGGGCGCATACTTTGTAGCAGCGGGCACAGCCGATACAAGTTTCCTCATCGATCGCCTTGATGAATTCGGGAGTATATTCTGTCTTGTTTCTTCTCAATCCTGTAATGTAAGCCATGGTCCAATCCTCCATTTTTGTTATTCATCCAGAAAGGATGTAAGTTTGTCCTTGTTCATCGCCTTCCTCAGCCAGGGAGGTGGTGCCCCCCTGAGCACTTCCTGAAGCTTGCCGACAATCTCGGCAACCGGAACTTCCGTATTTGTTTTCATGGGATTTATTTTTCTCGCCACCAGCTTGGCCGCTGCAGGCCCGCCGATCTGCATGGTATAGACGATGGCGCAATCAAGAAGCACATCGGCCCGTGCGCCTATTTTGTCCTCTTCATCATCACCATGAATACCCACCCTTACCGTCTCCAGGAAATGAGCTTCGTCAGGACCAATCTCCCAGACATGGAAGCTGTCCGACATGCCGAAATGCTGGTCGATTATCTCGCCCGTACTGCTGGTAAATGCCACTTTCATTATTCATTCCTCCTTGGAGTTGACTTTAAGCTTCCATTTCGCGCTCAAAGCTACCCTGAGTCCCCCTACAGTGCAGGGGGTAAGACGGGAACTAATTGTGCGCCAGTTTTTGCGATTCTTTTGCATTGGCCTGAAATATGTTCGCCACTTCAAAAACCAGGTTCATGGTCCCCCGGTATCCCACCCACATCTTCTGGTGGGCACCCAGGCGATCGAAAACGGGCAGGCCCGCCCGCAGATGGGCTTTGATCCCCAGTTTCGCCGCTGCCTGACGGCCGTTGGAGTTGGCCACCAGCAGGTCCGCCCCCAGAGCCGCGGTCTCAAGGTCCTCCAGGTCTCCGACAAAAACAGTAGCGCTGGGAAGAGCGTCAAGCCCACGGGTTCTGGTTGCAGAGAGCGCGGCCTGAACTTCGCACCCCATGCCTGCCAGAAAGCCGGTCAAAGTCTTCAGATTGTCAGCCTCAAGGGCCAATGCAACCTTCTTGTTGCCAAACTGGTAATGGCTGTCCACCATGGCGTCCGTGAGCCTGCTGCGCCAGCGGCGATGCTTTTCCGGGATCGGTCGGCCGCTGATGGCCGACAGGGTCTCCATGAGCATATCCACCTCTTTGAGACCGGTAACGGAAGTAAAGCCGTAGGCAGGAATGCCGCAGCGCTCCTTCAGTTTCAGCGCTGCCTTTGCCAGGGAGTCTCCAATATAGAGCGTTGCCGCGCTACGCCCAGCCGCCCGGATGTGCTCCACAGTGATGCCCCCGGTGGAGAGCGGGGAGACGGTGTCGTCGATGTGGCCGTCCAGGGCGTTGGAAATATCCGGGATCACCACCGGCGTGAGGCCAAAGGACTCGGTGATCTCCTTCAGCGCCTCCACATCGGCTGGGGTCAGATGCACACCGGGGAGGAGGTTGACTTGGGTGACAATGGTCGCTTCGTCCTCTTCCTCCACCAGGGCATCGACAATCGCCTCCACAGCCGCTGCATAACCTTCCTGCATGGAACCGCAGTAGTCCGGGGTCGAGGCCCAGACGACCGGAACATGATCGTACTGGGGATTTTCCCGGCGGAAGTGCACGATGGCACTGCGCACGTCGTCCCCCATGGTTTCCGTAAGTCCCGAGGTCATGACCCCGACAACCCTTGGATCGAACTTCTCGATAACCCTGCCAATGCCCTTTTTCAGATTCTCCCAGCCGCCGAAGATGGCGGTGTCTTCGCTCATGGCTGTGGAGTTGAGGGCGATGGATTCCTTGAAATGCCTGGACAGCTGGAGACGGATGAAGGTGCTGCACCCCTGGGCGCCATGGAGGAGGCCCAGCATCCCATCAATGCCAAGAAAAGCCAGGGTTGCTCCCAGGGCTGGCGAATTTTTCTGGGGATTGACGGTGGACTGCTTAATTCTCACTCCCCCTTGATGGGAGAGGGTTGGGGAGAGGGTGACGTTGCCATCACTGTTGCCTGCTGGGCTGACAGCCCCCTCCCCCTGTCCCCTTCCCAACAGAGGAGGGGGACACAAGGATTCGGCTGCCGGAATCGGCAAGGCAAGGAACCGCTCCCCATGACCTGCAGCCCCTGCCACATCCGCTGCCAGCTCCATTGCGCTTTTTTCCCATGGAAATGCTGCATTGAGCGCTGGCCAGATGGGATTGTTTACCGTCAAATCCAGCTGCCTGGCAAAGGTCACCATTCCTTCGTAACCGGCATAGGGATGGGAGCGGCCATGATTGATATCGAGAAAGGGGGTCCTGGTCTTGAGGGCCAGGAACTTGGTCTTGCCCCCGGCCACGATCAGATCGGGCATCTTCTCCTGCATCACCTTGAGGAGACCGGCGGTGGAGGTGTCCTCTATAATCTTCGCGTCCTGATGCATCAGCCCTTTCATGCGATAAAAATCTTCAAGGGTGGAGTTCTGGGTACCGGCGGCCAGGATCTCAACCCCCAGTTCCCGCAGGGCATTGACCATGGACCAGGTCTTGACCCCGCCGGTGAAAAGCACCGCACGCTTCCCTTCCAGCCTCGCCCGGTAAGGGGCAATGGCAGTCCGGCACTTGGCCTCTTCCTCCTCGATAAGTTTCTCCACCCGGTCCTGCATGACCCGCTTTTCCAGCCCACCCACCGCGTCGTCCAGTTCCCGGGCAATGTCACGGAGGGCCTTGGCCGTATCGGTCATGCCGTAGAAGGATTCTTCGATGTAAGGCATGCCGAAGGTCTTCTGCATCTTCTTGGCAAGATTGGTCAGGGATTTGGAACAGATAATGACGTTGAGCCTGGCCCGGTGGGCATAGCGCAGCTCTTCAAATTTGGCATCGCCGGAAAAGCAGGAAAGGATTCGGATACCGAGTCGATCGAAAAGCGGCAGCATGCCCCACAGGTCGCCGGCGATGTTGTACTCGCCGATCAGATTAATTGAGTATTCCCCCAGCACCGGCGGCTCGGCGGTGCCGATGACATACTTGAAGAGGATCTCGCCGGCCAGGCGGTTGCCGATGTTTTTGTCGCCGATGAAGCCGGGAGTATTCACCGGTATCACAGGCACGACAACCTTTTCCGCGGCAGCCTTGCAGACCGCCTCCACGTCATCACCGGTCATGGCAGTGACACAGGTGGCATAAACGAAGATGGCCTTGGCCTCGGGATAGCGTCCTGCCACTTCCAGGATCGCCTTGTAGAGCTTCTTCTCGCCGCCGAAGACCACGTCATTTTCCAGCATCTCGGTGGTAAAGCCTCGTCGATAGAGCTGGGACCCCGATGAGCGCGCCCCCCTGTTGTCCCAGGAATTACCGGCACAGGCGATGGGACCATGGACCAGGTGAATGACGTCCGTAATAGGCATGAGGACGACCCGTGCACCGTCATAGGCACAGCTGCGCTCGGTCCCCTCACCCGGTTCGGACTTTTTGCAGAACTTGGGTGCGCCTGCATCGTTGGTCTTGCAGTCGGTTACATCATAATAGTCGGGCTTTGCCATGTTTAGTCTCCCTTTCATCAATGCGAAGCCTGAAAAAAAAGGCGCCCCCATCTATGAAATGGTTGGCGCCTTTGCCAATAACCTGCATATGCGATATTGCTTTACTGTCTCTTGAGCATTTGCCGTGCCAAGATGATCATGATTCAACTTCTGCGTTATTTCCGCCAGTTGCCTGATTCTTTTCGTTGTTGCCCAAAGGAAATGCCTATAATTTGGGCAGCCATCCGCTTTAAGAGCATTATTGAGTGATGAAGAGGGCAATTATTGCAAAACTCTAACAAACAGGTATAGTTGCTAACGGAAGAATCCTCCTTCAACCCGCCCAGACAGTACCGCTTCCTGTTATCAAATAGATCTCCGTGGAGAGTATAATGCGGATATGTACGACCTTGCCGACGCAACAGACTAAAGGGCCTGCTTCCACAGGCCTTTTTTATTGCCCACTGCACCAAAATGATCAAGTTCAGCCTGCCTCTGCAAAAAGTAAAATGCTTTTATTCATGAATCTGGTGATAGCCGGCTAAAGGTAACCTGACCTGGAACACCAGTAAAAAAAACTAAAAGGAGGGCAACAAAGTGACAAGAAAAAGGATCAGCAGAAGGAAGTTCATGGCTCTTAGCTCTTGTGGCATAACCGGAGCGTATCTGAGTCTGCACACGGGGCTGGCACAAGCTATGATGGGCAACAGCCGTATGGGGGGAGGAACGACAATCATCAACCCGCCGCCGGGAGCTGTTTTCCGTGATCCTCCCGAGGCGGTAAAGAACATCAATGGTGTCTATGAGTTGGCCATTGAGGAAACCAGCATCAATGTCAATGGGACGCTTGCTACCCTCCTCACCTATAACGGTTCATTCCCCGGGCCAACCATTCGGGCGAAGCGGGGAGAGAATCTTCTGGTGCAGTTGAAGAACTTCCTCCCTCATACTTCGGAAAAGAACATTTTAGGCCACACCAAAAACATCACCAACCTGCATACCCACGGTCTCCATGTCTCGCCCAAACCGCCGGCTGACAGCATGATGATCCAGCTGCATCCGGGAGAGATCTACGATTACAATTACTGCATGGACTTTGAAGAACCGGGACACTTGAACTTCTACCATCCCCACGTGCACGGGGTTGTCGCCGAACAATACTGGGGGGGACTGGCCGGTCCATTGGTGGTGGAGGATGAAACAGCGGCACTGGTCGGCCTGGAAACCCACATCATGGTGCTGAAAGACCTTACCCTGAGCGGATCGGTGCCGGAGCCTTATACTTCAACCATGCAATACATGCACGGTAAGGAAGGGAACCTGGTCATGGTCAACGGCCAGGTGAATCCGGTGCTTAATATCCAGCCGGGACAGGTGCAGAGGTGGCAGATCGTCAATGCCTGCAATGCCCGCTTTTTCAACCTTGCCCTGGAAAATCATTCCATCAATCTGATCGGCACGGATGGCGGTCTGCTGGATAAGCCCTATCCTGTATCCTCAATACTCCTGTCGCCGGGAGAGCGTGTAGATATCCTGGTCAAGGCAAACCAGGCGAAAAAGAGCTACCGCTTCCTTTCCCTCCCCTACAACCGTGGCGGCATGAGCACTCAACAGCAGGTCACCCTCCTGACCCTCTCCTACAAAGGCTCCCAGCTGAATAGTTCACTGCCTGACTCAATCAATACGGATGCCAAACGGGTTGCCATGGATACGACAGCTCTGCCACAGCGCAGGCTTACCCTGAGCATGATGCAGGGCAAAGGATACATCAACGGCCAGACCTTCCTAGGCATGGACAACGCCTGCACCATCATGTCACACCTGGGGGGCTGGGAAGTATGGGAGATCGTCAACCAGAGCGGCATGGATCACCCCTTCCACCAGCACGTCAACTCAGCCCAGGTATTATCCATAACCGGTGGCGATTCCGCCTATACCTCCCTTTACACCAAGATCCCCGCCTGGAAGGATGTGGTCATCGTCCCTAAATGGGGAAGCGTCAAGCTGCTGGTACCTGTCATGGACTGGGATGGCATGACCATGTTCCACTGCCACATCATTGAGCATGAGGACATAGGCATGATGGGGGTGTGGGATATAATGGCAGAAGGAATGCCCATGTGACGCAACCGGACTAGCTGCAGCATCAATGTGCACCAACAAATCAGTAGATGCAGTCATTATACAGAGGAGGACATCCATGGGCAGAAAAACGCAGATTGTTATCGGATTAACTGTTGCATTGCTGATTACCGGCGGAGTCAGTGCCGCGGCAGAACTGTCACCCATTGAAGAACTGGGAAAATTGCTCTTCTTTGAGAAAGGGCTTTCCAACCCTCCCGGACAGTCTTGTGCCTCGTGCCACGACCCCGGAGTTGGCTGGACCGGTCCGGACTCCGCCACCAATTTGTCTAAGGGGGTCTATGAAGGGGCAGTCCACACCAGGTATGGTAACCGTAAACCCCCTGCATCGGCCTATGCCGGTTTCAATCCGTTGTTGCACCAGTGCGGCGACATGATGGGCGGTGGTGGCATGGGCGGTGGTGGCATGGGTGGTGGTGGCATGGGTGGTGGTGGCATGGGTGGTGGCGGCATGGGTGGTGGCGGCATGGGTGGTGGCGGCATGGGTGGTGGCGGCATGGGTGGCATGTCATGCAACAGCGGTGACTTCGTCGGCGGCATGTTCTGGGATGGTCGCGCCAGCGGCTGGGTCCTGGGCGATCCCCTTGCCGAGCAGGCCATGGGCCCGTTCCTTAATCCCCTGGAACAGAACAACCCCAACGCCCGGCATCTCTGCCTGCAGGTGCGCAAAGCCGGTTATGAGAATCTCTTTGAACAGGTATGGGGGGAAAAGAGCCTGGATTGTGTCAAGGACGTGACGGGAACCTATCAACGCATCGGCAAATCCGTGGCGGCCTATGAACGATCAGCGGAGGTAAACCCATTTTCTTCCAAG
This sequence comes from Geotalea daltonii FRC-32, assembly GCF_000022265.1. Lineage (NCBI taxonomy): Bacteria > Pseudomonadati > Thermodesulfobacteriota > Desulfuromonadia > Geobacterales > Geobacteraceae > Geotalea > Geotalea daltonii. The sequence continues at coordinate 2,830,844 of NC_011979.1, read as the reverse complement.
TTCGATGCCTTCTGGAAAAATTCATTGGGCAAGATGCCGCCGGTGCAAAACATCAACGGCATGAACTGGAGCAAATTCAAGAACCGCGGTCTGGACGAGGCTGAGTTAAAGGGATTGGCCCTCTTCAATTCCAAGGGCAAATGTTCGACCTGCCACATCATCATGCCCATGCGTGGCAGTCAGGCACCCCTGTTGACCGATTTCCGATACCACAACCTGGGGATGCCGAAGAACCCGGACAACCCGTTTTACTCGATGCCGAAGCAGTGGAACCCCCAGGGCGAGGCCTGGATCGATCAGGGGCTGGGGGGCTTCCTGGCAAAGACTGCCGGCATGACCGACCTGTACGGCAACCCGAGGGACTATGTCCAGAATGCCACATTGAATTATGGCAAGCACAAAACCCCTTCTCTACGTAATGTGGACAAACGCCCGACATCTGATTTCGTCAAAGCCTATGGGCACAATGGTTATTTCAAGAGCCTGCAGGAGATCGTTCACTTCTATAATTTGCGCGATGTGCTGCCACCCTGCAGCAGTGCAGACCCACCGAAAGACCCTATGGGAGGTGCCACTTGCTTTCCTGCACCGGAAGTGGGCACCGACATTGATCGGGTAAACATGGGAAATCTTGGCCTGACACCACCTGAGGGCATGGCGCTGATGAAATTTTTACAGACACTTTCGGATGGTTACTCACAGCCATAAATACTGATGTCATCCCTGGCGTATCAACAGCAATTTTACGGCTTGTGCATAAACAAAAAAGAGATGCTTAGCCAATGGCCAAGTATCTCTTTTTTTGTCCTGATTGAGCTTCTGGCGCATGGCCTCAGATGGGCAAAGGTCGAAAATGTCGTAGAAGGTAATGATCATAGCCATGACGATGGTTTTGCCGCTGCCGGTGGCCATCTTGTTGCAGAGGCGCTGCCACTCTCCACCATCGCCGGGGAGATGAATTCCCTGCCGGGGGCACTCACAAGTTTCTGAGAGTGCCCTTTTGTTTTTTTCACAATAACTGCGAGCGAGATTTTTTCGTCAGGTCAAGGCGCCGAGGAAGAGCGCGGAGGCGTAGCAGCGGAAAAGGCTCGCTCGCAAAGGAGCGCGGATTTCTTGTCCTGGCAAGGCTGTCGAGGGGACGGGCGGAGGCGTAGCAGCGCTACGCCGCACAACCGGCCTCGAAGACTTACGCAGCCAGGGCGAGAAAGTCGCGCTTCCCTAGGAGTCTGTCGGACTTAGGAATGAATCTGCTGCGAGAATAGCAGATCGGTCCATATTCCCGGAAATTTTCGACAAATAGGTCCACTATTCGTCTTCAAATTTCCGTAAATCTGTCCTCGACCTGCTATCCTCTCGCTACGATCCCCTAAGTCAGACAGACTCCTAGCGCATCATCTCGAAGTGCCGGTCCTCGCACGTCTCATCCCTCATCTCGATGAACTTGTTGCAGATGGTCGACACCATGTTGATTGTCCCCTGATAGCCGATCAGCGGGTAGCGGTGCAGGTTGACCCGGTCGAAGACCGGGAAGCCGAAACGGAAAAGGGGGATGTTGGCATCCCGTGCGGCGAACTTGCCGTGGGTATCGCCGATCATGGCGTCTACCGGATCGGTCATGACCAGGCTGCGCAGGTGCCACAGGTCCTTGTTGATGTATATCTTGCCATCCTTGCCGTAGGGAGAGGCGTCAAGAAGCGCCTGGATCTCTTTCTCCAGTTTTTTGGTCCCCTTGCTGCAGAGGATGTGGTACGGACGGGCGCCCATTTCCAGCAGGAATGAGACGTAGCCGAGCAGATAGTCGGGATCGCCGAAGAGGGCGAACTTCTTGCCGTGCATGTATTGGTGGGCATCGGTCATGGCATCCACGGCGCGACCGCGTTCGGCCTTGAGTGATTCGGGAACCGGCTTGCCGAAAAGCTCGGAGAGCTTCATGATGAATGCATCGGTTTTCTCCACACCAAAGGGGGTCGGCAGGGCAGCATGCTTGCCGGCATAATTGTCCTTGAGCCAGCCGAAGGTCTTGGCGGTGGAATAGGTGCCAAGGGCGATGGTCGCCTTGCCATTGATGGAATCGGCGGCGTCTTCCAGCTTGGTGCCGCCCGGATAGGCGCGGTAGGTGCCGTCAAGCGGCGAGTCGAAGGTCTCGGAAATATCGGCCAGCAGGGTGTAGGGAATGCCGAAGGCCTCCAGTATCCGCTTGTACTCCCGGTAATTGCCGGTATTGGCATCGAAACCGGCAATCAGGTTCAGCTTACCGGTGCAGCGCCCCTCCACGGCCTTTCCTTCCGTCAGGGTCTGGAGGATGGAGAGAAGCATGGCATCATAGCCATGGACGTGGGAGCCGTTGAAGCTGGGGGTATTGGCATAGGGGAGCGGGAAATCCTGTGGGATGCACCCCTTCTGCCTGGCATTCTTGATGAAGGCGGTCAGGTCGTCGCCGATGATTTCGGGCATGCAGGAGGTGAAGATCGGCATCATCTTCGGCTTATAGATGGTATAGGCATTCTCCAGGGCCTCATGGAGGTTGTTTTGGCCTCCGAACACCGCGCCGTCCTCGGTCATGGAGTCGGAGACAGCCGGGGCAGGCTCACGGAAGTGGCGGTTGAGGGTGGAGCGGTAGTAGGAAGCGCACCCCTGGGAGCCATGGACAAAGGGGAGGCTCCCCTCGAAGCCATGGGCAGCCAGCTCGGCACCCAACGGCTGGCAGGCGTGGGCCGGGTTGATGACCAGCGCCTGGCGGGCAAAGTTCTTTTCCTTGTATTCTTCGGTATTGATCCACTCGGCCACCCGCTTTACTTCGGATTCGGGGGTGTCAGTCACATATTTCACAGCAGCTTCAGAGCTCATAGTAGTTTCTCCTTAGGGGAATGCGCCCTTTCCGCGATAACTGCGTCAGGCCTCACAGCTCCTTGTGCGGCGTACCGATGTACGCCTCCGCGTCGCTGTTTGCCTTCCTTGTTCTCATCGAAAAAATCGCATTCCCCACTAAACCAGATTTTTTTAACCCGGACGAATCTGTCCAGGGTCGTGTATGTGTAAAACCTGCCGGCGTCCGATTTTCGAGTCAGATTGGTGGCGCCGAGGAAGAGCGCGGAGGCGTGGCAGAGCCACGTCGCACAAGCGATGACGAAGGCAACGCCAATCTGGCCGAAAAGCGGGCGCCGTTTTAAGCTAGAAAGGTGCCTTGACCAGTGACCACGTTGGACTATTAATCGCCATATCCACATCCCTGGCAAAGATCGGAAAGCCATTATAGGCATGATAGGGACCAGAGTAATCCCAGCTGTGCATCTGGCGGAACGGAATGCCCATCTTCTGGAACAGGTACTTTTCCTTGATGCCGCTTCCCACAAGGTCGGGACGAAGCTTATGGACGAATTCCTCCAGTTCGTGTTCGGAGGCGTCATCGTAAATGACAGTCGCTTCGGGCATTTCTGGAGATGTTCGCTCATAGTCGTCGCCATGGGCAAACTCGTAGCCGCTTCCCACGACCGTCATCCCCAGATCGGCATAGGCGTTGACCGTGTGCCGGGGACGGAGACCGCCCACATAGAGCATCACCTTCTTTCCTTCCAGGCGGGGACGGTATTCGTCGATGACCGCCTGCATCAAAGGATCATACTTGGCAATGGCCGCTTCTACCTTCTCCTTGATAGTGTCGTCAAAAAAGTCGGCAATCTTCCGCAGGCTCTCCCTGATCTTGGTCGGACCGAAGAAGTTGAACTCCAGCCAGGGAATGCCGTATTTCTCTTCCATGACCCGGCACATGTAGTTCATGGAGCGGTAACAGTGGATCAGATTCAATTTCACCCTATGGGTGGCGGCGATCTTCTCCAGTTCGCCGTCGCCGGTCCAGACCGACTTGACGTTGAGGCCGATTTCTTCCAGCAGCGGCTTTACCGACCAGACGTCGCCGCCGATGTTGTAATCGCCGATAAGGGCGATGTCGTAAGGGGTTTCAGGCTCGGCAAACTCTCTGGTACCGATGATGTGGTCGCGAATGGTGTCGTTGCTGATATGGTGCCCCAGGGACTGGGAAACACCGCGGAACCCCTCGCAGTTGCAGGGGATGATCGGGATGTCCAGTTCCTTGGCCGACTGCTTTGCCACGGCGTTGATATCGTCGCCGATGAGGCCGACGGGGCATTCGGAAAGGACGGAAATGCCCTTGGCCAGCGGGAAAAGTTCCTTCGCCTCAACCAGCAGCTGCTTCAGTTTTTTGTCCCCCCCGTAGACGATATCCTTTTCCTGAAAATCGGAGGTAAACTGCATGGCGAACTGGTTGACCCCGTTGATGCCGGTCATGAGGTTACGCCGGGTTCCCCACGAGTACCAGCCGCAACCGACCGGTCCATGTGAAACATGGACCATATCGCGGATCGGCCCCCAGACAACCCCCTTGGCGCCTGCGTAGGCACACCCCCGGGCGCTCATGATTCCGGGAACCGTTTTGCGGTTGGATTTTACGCAAGCGCCTTCACCGGCATTGGGAGCCAAATGTGGAGCCCGTTTTTTCTTCGCTTTTTCGGGATAAATTTCAAGTGCTTCGTCGATCATGGACTGGGTCGACTCTTTGGTAATGCCTTCTATTTTCGTTATCGCATCTGACATAAGAAATCCCCTCTGTTTCGTTGTAAACCCCCCTCTATCCCCCCTATTTCATAGGGAGGAAGCGAACACTGTGAAGGGGGGTGGAGCCTCATTATACGGCTCCGCCAAAAGTCCATCTGAGGCGTTGCGGTTCATTTTTTAAACCAACTGGCGAACGATTTTGGAGTCAGTTCGGCGGCGCCGAGGAAGAGCGCGGAGGCGTGGCAACGCCACGTCGCACAAGCGATGACGAAGGCAACGCCGAAATGGCCCAAAAGCGTTCGTCACTTAGCAGCAGCCTCGGCTACGCCGACGACACTCTCATCCTCCGCCTCCATGATACCGTACTCCATGAGCAGGTCTTCCAGCTCTTCCATCTCCAGCGGCGTAGGAACCACCAGCATCTTGTTCTCGGATATCTTCTTCGCCAAGGTCCGGTACTCCTCTGCCTGTGGATGTTCCGGGGAATATTCGATGACCGTCATCCGGCGCATCTCAGCCCTTTGAACCTGATTGTCGCGGGGAACGAAGTGGATCATCTGGGTACCGAGTTTTGCTGCCAGGGCGCTGACCAGTTCAAATTCCTTGTCGGTCTTTCTGGCGTTGCAGATCAGGCCGCCGAGGCGGACCTTGCCGCTCGATGCGTACTTGAGGATCCCCTTGGAGATGTTGTTGGCGGCGTACATGGCCATCATCTCGCCGGAGCAAACGATGTAGATCTCTTCGGCCTTGTTCTCCCGGATCGGCATGGCGAACCCGCCGCAGACGACGTCGCCGAGAACGTCGTAGAAGACGAAGTCCAGGTCCGGAGTGTAGGCGCCGTTCTCTTCCAGAAAGTTGATGGCGGTGATGACGCCACGGCCGGCGCAGCCGACACCCGGCTCCGGGCCACCGGATTCGACGCACTTGGTGTCGCCGTAGCCGATCTTTAGAACATCTTCCAGCTCCAGATCCTCAACCGTCCCCAGTTCCCGCACCAGGTCCATGACCGTGTTCTGCGCCTTGGCGTGGAGGATGAGGCGGGTGGAGTCGGCCTTGGGATCGCAGCCGACGATCATCATCTTCTTGCCGAGGGAGGCGAGTCCCGCCACCAGATTCTGGGTTGTGGTTGACTTGCCGATGCCGCCCTTGCCGTAGATCGCTATCTGTCTCATGTTACTCTCCTTTTGCGGCCACTCATCCGTGGACCGCCGCTGATTTTGCGGGGCAACAAAAAAGGCGCCCCCATTTTCTTGAATGGTGGCGCCTTTGCCGGTGACTCGTATGAATACTGCAGCGTATTCTTTTATGTGATTATGTGCTTACCTTTTTGCATTGCTTATGCCAAGTTCTTAAATCTATTGTTTTTCACAATGTTTGCTCTATTTTCTCATCCAACACTTTAAAGAAATCAAGACAATTGCCGCTTTTTTAATCACTGCTGAATCATCATCAAGCGGCCCAGTTGTCTGCCTTATTATCCAGGTACAGCCTGGAGAGATCTTTATCGCTCAATGCCTGCTTGTTTCGTTGTGCGGTGGATCTGACCCGGCAAAGGAGCATCTTGGCTTCCTCCCGTTCCATGTGGATCCCCATGGAACGGTACCTTTCCATCAGTCCACTGGCGCCGGAGTGCTTGCCAACCACAAGGTGCCGCCTGAGCCCCACCTCTTCGGGATCAAACCCTTCATAGTTTGCAGGATCCTTGATAACCCCATCAGTATGGAGTCCCGACTCGTGGGAGAATACCCGTTCCCCCACCACGGCTTTCCAGGGGGGAACGGGCCGCCGGGAAGCGGAGCCTACCAGCTTCGAAATTTGATGAAACTGTCTGGTCTCGATTCCGAGCTCAATGCCCAATGCCAGTTTCAGGGCCATGACCACCTCTTCCAGGGCTGCATTGCCGGCACGCTCACCCAGGCCATTGACGGTGGTGTTGACAAAGCGTGCACCCGCCCTGATACCGGCAATGGCATTGGCCGTGGCCATGCCCAAATCGTTGTGGGTGTGGACCTCCAGGTCCAGTTCGGGCACTCCCCGGCGCAGCGCGGCTATATTGTCAAACATGGTAAATGGATCGAGAATACCGAGGGTGTCGCAGTAACGGAAGCGGTCGGCGCCAAATTCCAGGGCAATGGACATCAGTTCCAGGAGAAAAGGAATCTCCGCACGGCTTGAATCTTCGCCACCGACCGAGACATACAGCCCTTTTTTCTTGCAGAATTCAAGAGTCCGTTTTAACTGGTCCTTTACCCATTCTCTATTTTTGCCCAATTTATGGGCAATCATGATATCCGAGACGGAAAGGGAGATATCCACCGCCTTGACACCACAGGCAATGCTTGCCTCGATATCCTCCCTGACGGCGCGGTTCCAGGTAATAAGCCGGGCATTGAGCCCAAGGTCGACCAGGGCACGAATGGATGCTTGTTCATCTTTGCCCATGGCCGGTATGCCGCATTCCAGCTCCTGGATGCCCATGGCGTCGAGCATGGTGGCGATGGCGATCTTTTCCTTTTTGCTGAAAACCACACCTGCCGTCTGCTCGCCGTCACGAAGGGTGGTGTCATCGATAATGATACTGCTGCTGATTCCTTCCATGGCTCCCCCTTTTAAAGCAAAAACGCCCGAAGGAATTATTACTTCCCTCCGGGCGCCATTGCCGCTGGAAATCTTCCGTTGCACTTGTACTAGCACGACCTGTGCCACTGCCTCTTCAAGCTCCATACAATCCATATGGGTCTTTATCTCTGCGGTAAAATACTCTACACTCATGCCATGGTCGCAGCTCAAAAATTAATCAACATCCCCCTGAGGGAATTCGCCATACCTGTGCCCAGGAAAGGGAGCATCGAGGCCCTTTCGGGATACGGCCGCGCAGCCGCCGAGGGCCAGGAAATTCATCTCAAGGTGCAAAAGAAGCGGGCGAAGAGCGACGGGTCCTACCGCTCTGAAGTGGCCATCGGCGCAGAGTTTCAGAGGGAAGAGTTCTGCTTCCGGGTGGATGGGCGCATGGACGGCCTGTTTGATACCGAGCCGCCTAAAATTGAGGAGATAAAGTCTACTTTCAACCTGTCGGAACTGGCCCGCCGCCTTGACAATCAGCCGCTGGACCATCCCTACTGCCTGCAGCTGTTCAGTTACGGCTATTTTTACTGGCTCAGACAAGGAGTTATCCCTGAGTTATCCTTTCATCTGGTTTCTTCCCGTAGCGCTGACTCACTTGATCTGCCGCTGCAGCTGGATATTACTCTCTATGAACAGTGGCTGGAGGAAAGACTTGACGAACTGGTCAGGGAAACACGGTTGGCTGAAAAACGGGCAGCCCGGCGGCGAAAGATGGCCGCAGGCTTTGTCTTTCCCTTCCCTGATCCGCGCCCCGGCCAGATTGAACTCATGGAGACCATCGACCAGGGGATGAACGAAGGGAAACCGATGCTGATCCAGGCTCCCACCGGGTTGGGAAAAACGGTCGGCGTGCTCTACCCGGTACTGAAAGAGGCCTTGGGCAGGGGGCAGCAGGTCATCTACGTCACACCGAAAAACAGCCAGCATTCCGTTGCCGAAGATGCCGTCCGCCGTTTCCATGATACCGGTTCCCACCTCAAATCCCTCTCCATTACCGCCAAGGGAAAGATCTGCTTCAAGAACGAACCGTTGTGCAACCCTGAATTCTGCGAATATGCACTAGATTACTACACCAAGGTGTATGAATATGGCATTCGTGATCTTCTTGCCCGCAAAAGAAAGCTGACGGCGCGTAGTTTTCGGGAACTGGGGGAGAAATACCAGGTCTGTCCATTCGAATTGCAGCTTGAGGGGATGGAAGAGGCCGATGTGGTGATCTGCGACTACAATTACATCTTTGCCCCCAGATCGGCTCTCTCCGGCATGACCAACCCAGGTATCGACCAGACAGGCAAGGCGAATCTGGTCATCGACGAGGCACACAATCTTCCTTCAAGAGCGATGGAATGCTATTCGCCGGCGCTCTCCTCGGTGGTATTGGAGAAAATGCGTAATGAAATAAAATCTATCGCACAGCGTTTTCGCAGGGAAGCTGAAAACATTCTCGATGGCTGCCTCAGTACCGTTGCCTCCTGCGGCCATGGCAAAAAACCTGCTGTTATCGAGCCCCCTGTAGACGCATTTCTTGAGCAGGACATTCGACTGCGTACCCTTCTTACCCGCTACCTGGAGTCCATGGTGGAAATACAGCACCATGATGTCATTCTCCGTCTTAGTTTTTACTGGTCGGAATTCACCAACGCCCTTGAATATGCGGCAGACCCTGCGCGGGCAGAATTTTTCACCACCTGGCATCCAACCGGCACGGTCAAAATAACGTGCTGCGACGCCTCAGCCATGATCAGGGACTGCTATGACAATTATCAGCAAGTGGTGGCCTTTTCCGCCACGCTCAAACCATTCGACTACTATAAAACCCTTTCCGGACTGGACCTGGAAAAGACCCTGACGGCGGAGTTTACCTCCCCCTTCCCCACGCATCGGCGAAAGCTGATGCTGATCCCGCAGGTTTCAACCCGCTACAGCCAAAGGGAGCGGAATTATGCGAGGATCGCCGAAGCGGTGGTGCGCATTGCCTCCCTGCGCCGCGGCAATTATATCGTCTTCTTTCCCAGCTTTGATTTTCTCGAACGGTTGGCAGCGTTTTTCCAACTTCCTGCCGGTTTCTCCCTCATCCTGCAGGAGCGGAACATCAAGACCAGTCAAGTGAAAACGATCATGGAGCAGCTCCAGGAGACCAATGGGGCAAATATCGTTTTTGCCGTTCAGGGAGGGTCCCTGGCCGAAGGGATGGACTATGCCGGGGAAACGTTGATAGGTGCCTTCATTGTCGGACCGCCCCTGCCGAGCTTCGATCTGGAAAGGGAGGAGATGAGGCGCTATTATCAGCAGCGATACGGCGCCGGTTTCGACTATGCCTATATCATTCCCGCCATGGCCAAAGCGGTCCAGGCAGCCGGCAGAGTCATCCGCTCGGAGACCGATCGCGGTTTGATCGTCCTCATGGACAGCAGGTTCACGGAACCTGGTTACAGCCGTTCCATGCCCGCCGACTGGTTCCGGTCGGAGGCAAGGGAACTTGTTTCCGATAGTATTCTCGGAGAAGTGGACGAATTCTGGCGCAGTGGAGATGCGGATGAAGGTCTTGCCGCTGATGGTCTGTGTCAACCTTAAGTAAAAGAGCCTTTCTATTTCAGACGGCAAAGAAGCATTAAAGCAACCGCTGGCACAGCCACCGGCACGAGCCTATGGTTTTAAAAAATGGCGTACCCCGAAGAAGGAGGGATTCAAGGGTACGCCCAATAACACGTTTTGGAATCTTATAGAACCTGCCTTAACCGCTTGGCACCGCTGGTAAAGGTTCTCCAGCTGGTATCGAATTATCCTGCCCCCATTTATTCTTTTCCGCCAGCTGGTTTTATCCCATGTTTTTGCGCTGCCAGATTTATTCTGGCTTCGAGCGCTTTACGTTCTGTCTGAAGTTTACCGACCTTCTCCAAATCCATACCTTCATAGCCACGCTCGATGCCTGCATAGCCTTCCTGCTCCCTCAGTTCGGCATCCTTTGCCTTCAAAGCATTTCTCAAGGCGGCAGTCTCTTCCATAAATTGTCGATAAGCCGGGTTCTCGGCGCAAGCTTTCTGACCTGCGGCATCGAGCCCTGATGCAGATGCGATTCCGACTGAGAGCATACTCAATCCCAACATCATCATGGGAACTATTTTCTTTTTCATTGCCGCTCTCCTCTCGTACAGCTGTGTGATGGCATCTTGTTCGGGAATGCATTAACTCCGGCAACAGAGAGGGATTCCAAATTTCTCTCCTACAGTGTTGATTTGGCCTTTTAGCTCATCAAGCTCCGCCTCAAGTTCGCCTACTGTACTTGCATCGATACGATCGAAAGCATATTGCTCTCTAAGCTCCAGATCCTTCGCTTTTAAAGCACTGACCAAACCAGACGTTTCCTGAGTAAACTGCTGAAATATCTGCTTATCGGCACATTTTCCTTCTTCCCGGCATGAACCTGCAGCCGAAGCCGGCATTGCTGCCGCCACCATCCCCATTGCCAAAGCAATTCCTATAATAATTTTCCTTTTCATTTTTCTCTCTCCTTTAGAGTCGAAATATGTCAGGTGTAAGCCTGTACTTGTTAACTATTCAATATCAACATGCGTGCCAAAGAGCAGAAAGGACGTAACTACCTGGAATGAGGTTTGATTGTAGAACAAGAAAATGATAATGGTGATTAAATTTATAGAATAGTCTCCATTTATTATCTGCGATTGGAGGATATTCTCTATTTGAGGGCAGATGAACTGAACGATAATGGGGGGTAGGTTAATTAAAATCTGAATGAGGAAAGAGTTGAATAATTGTCTGGAGCAAACAGAGAGTGTGGTATTACAATTTATGCCATAAATCAATTACAATAAATCTTTAAAACCGTCGCTAATTATTCTGCTTGATAAAAGCCTCCCTGCAGTGCTCAGAACAAAAATAAAATATTCTGCCATCACGTTCTACTTTACTGGTTGCCGAGATTGAAGGGATGCGCATTCCACAGACAATATCGACCACCGTATTGTCTTTCTGGTAGAGCGGATGCGTTTCCAGGCGCAGATATGTATCTATGAAATCTACTATACGGTCTTCTACCCAGATGGCCAGTGCTTCTTCGTCGCTTTCAATGGAAAATTTTTCTTCCACAGTGAGTGTGTACTCCATCAGTACAGGAAGAATAGTCAGGTCATAGCGCGCCGTCAGGTATCCGTTACCAGGCAACAAGGAGATATTAAGCCTGACAGTGGCAGGAAATCTCGTTGTATGGGCAAATTCACAGGCACAGCTCAGATTCGAATCAAGGTTCATGATTTCCACTTTACCGTTGTCGAAGTATTTTTCCAGTTCCTTCAGGCGTGGAAGAATTACCTTTTCAATCCATACCTTGCCAACCGAAGCCAGCTGCTCACGCTCTTCAAGCAGGTCTTTCATTCTGCTGTCCAACTGCTGTTGTTGTTTAGCAAGGTCACGCTTATGCTGTTGAAGGCGGCTCGTAATCTTTTCGCCTAAAGTGGTTTCATTTACCATGACCTATCTCCTTTCATCGATATTATGCCTATCAATCACGAAATTTTTCATGGCATGCTGCACATGCCTCCTTTGCCTTCCTGAAGGCTGCTTTTGCACCGGCTTGATCTCTCTTTTTTGCCAGATCAAGCGTCGAGCTTACAGCCTGTTCAAGATCTCCTGCCAGCACAACATACTGTTTCTTCTGTTTGATATTCCTGTGGGGAGTGGATTTTTTCAGATCCGGAATCGCTAATAGAATTTGCCGTGTTGCTGCCTCAGCGGCAGCTGTGTCGCCTTCATCCAATGCTTTTTCCAGTCTGGCTGAAGCAGTGGAAAGCATCGGCATCATTGCATGCAGCTTCTTCATCTGGTGGGTATTCTTCGCCGCCTTGCCATGCTGTTCCGTACCATGAGCGAAAGTGGCTCCGTTAACTGCTAACGCAGAAAAAATGCAGATAAGACTGATGGTGCTTCTCATATACCCTCCATTTTTTAATGTTCCTTCACTTCCAGCTGCCAGACCTTATCCCCTTGCGCCTGCCTGCCCAGCTTGTCCACTACCTTCCAGCGCACGTGGACCGGCATCTGCTCCTTCAACTGCGCCCGATCCTTGGGTTTAAGGACGCCGGCCATGTCGAATACCGAGTGGTAAAGATCACCGGGGAGTTGTTCGCCATCCCCGGACATCAGCTTCAGCTCTTCAACCTCCACAGGACGGTCGAAATAGGCATCGACTTCTTCGATCTCTTTTGCTCCTTTATCCCTGAGGGCCACCACACTGAGAAGTCTGGGAGGCCCCGGTGGCCTGATTGCAGTTTCGTCTGCTACCACCTTGAGAGGGTTTTGGCTCCCGTCTTCCAGAATATGGACAGTGGAAACTCCCTTGAATTGCTGAAGAGTCAGAGCAATGGCAAGAGGAAGGCTTTCAGGAACCTTACTGAGAGTTACCGTTACGGCACCCTTATCATCGGTTATGGAAACGATTCGGGTTCCCGGTGGCGAGGTCATAAACTCGCCCTGGTAGCTGCCTGTATCCATGCCGCTCAAGAGCCGCTCTATGGCAATCTTTTTCATGCTTGCTTCATCGAAGGTGAAGAAAGGAAACGGTACGACCTTTGATGGTTCTTTGGCCAAGGGGAAATAGATGACAAACGCGAACGCAGTTCCTTTGTCCACTGGGGGAGCAGGGCCGAAAGCTTTTTCGTAGGCAGATGTGGTAGTGACTTTTCCTGGCTCGGATGAATTTTCTTGCTGTTTGCAACCCGCGTTCGCAGACAGTGCTAAAATCAGAATAACTATGGCATGAGTGATTTTCATCAATGGAACCCGGAAATAATGGGGGGTGGTTTATAGCAAACCACCCCCTCCGTTTTTCAAATTCTTACTGTGTGGAGTAAACTTTTTGTTACCTGTTAATTCCCTTTGGTTATGTCTTCGAGAAGTTTGTTCGCCTCTTTCAGCTTGTCTTCCAGATTCTTCAGCTCTTCGGCGCTATAGTTCTTGTTGCCTTTTTTAACCTCACTCTGGAGTCGTTTAATTTTCTGCTGGATAGACTCGGCCTGAAGGGCGCACTGCCTTACACCCTCTTTTGTGTCCATCTTCATGTTGCCATGCTCGGCAGCCAAAACCGGCATCGCACCGAACAGCCCAACTGCCATCACGATTACAGCCCATTTTTTCATAAACATGTCCTCCTTCAGGAAAATCGGAGAGGCAACTCTCCGTAAAACACAACATTGGAAGCCCTACTTCACGGTGTACCAAAACTTGGAGCTGCGAACCTTTCCGTCCTTCAACTTGAATTTGGACATTATACCGTACTTCCCTTTTTTGGCTAATTCGAAGTCGGCGCCAAAGTGTCCTTGCATTCCCATTAAATCCTTTGTCTGCTCTGCTTTATCGGGGCCCTGAACCTTGACCTTAACATCACCCTCAGTCAAGGCTTTGCCGGTTTTGGCGTCTTTGAACTCGACAGCAATATGATGAGTCTCTTTCATCTCTTTAGGCATTTCCATCTTCATGGCTTTCATGTGCTCTTTCATGCTCATGACCTTAAAGGTCGCCTTGACACCATCTACTACCTCTTCATGGGCAACATCGCCCTGACGTCCACCATGACCCATATCATGACCACCTCCATGATTCATGGCAGCAAAGGATGCAATGGGAGCTGTTAAAGCAAAAAGCGCTGCGATCAGTACCGTCATTTTCTTCATGTTACGGTTTCTCCTTTAACTGAGAGTATTTTGTAAAGATGTTCCATGTAGAGCATTTGTCATGCCAGCAGATAAGTTCCCGGTATTTAACCGTTTAAGACTTGAACAAGCAGATAGTCATAGAGAATATTCAACACTTGCGAAGGATATTCTACTATATAGTTTCCATCCGGAAACTCCGGATGAGAAACTAGTGGTTTCCGATTCGGAAAGAGGGGATTTTTTGTTCTGGCAAGGAAATCAAGGGCTTGCGCGGAGACGTACATCGGTACGTCGCACAAGTAAGCCCGCAGATTGACGCCGCCAGGGCAGAAAAGCACCCTTTCCGGATGGAAACTATATAATCATTGAGTTTCAATGGCCAGAATGACCACCTCTACCATAACTCCCATTGCCGTAATTTCCATTGCCGTAATAACTCCGATCAGAGCTGCCGGTAGTACCATCAAATACAGCGCAGGCTTGCAGCATCCATAGGCCCGCTAATAACAAAACAAACGATAATTTCTTCTTCATCCGGAATTCCCTCCCCTTATTAGTGCTTCATGCCGGAGTATTTGAGTTTCCCTTTTTTCAGGTCATGCTTCTTCATCAGGACAAAGATAACCGGCGTCATAATCAACACATGAATCGCCGAAGAAATCATCCCGCCGATCATCGGTGCTGCAATCGGTTTCATCACGTCGGCGCCGGTGCCCGATGACCACATGATCGGCACCAAACCCAGGAGGGCGACGGCAACGGTCATCAGCTTCGGCCGCAGTCGCAGAACCGCCCCCTCGAAGGTTGCATCATAGATATCCTGCTCGGTGCAGGGGCCATTGATCAGCTTCTTGTCCAAGGCCTCATGGAGGTAAATGACCATCACCACCCCGGTCTCCACGGCAATGCCGTAGAGGGCGATGAAGCCGACCCAGACCGCCACCGACATGTTATATCCTAACGCCGATACCAGATAGACTCCCCCTATCAGGGCGAAAGGAACCGAAAGCATGACCATGCTCGCCTCCAGTGCCGAATGGAAGGTGAAGTAGAGGAGGATGAAGATGATCAGGATTCCGGCCGGCACCAGCATCTGCAGGCGGGCCTTGGCTCGAATCTGGTTTTCCCACTGGCCGGACCAGGCCACGTAGTATCCGGGAGGCAGCTTCAGCTGCTTTTCCAGCACTTCCTTGGCCTCGGTGACGAAGCCCCCCATGTCCCGGCCGCGGACGTTAAGAAAGACCAGCGAACGTAATAGCCCTCCTTCGCTGTTGATCTCGGGGGCTCCGGTGGAGATCTTGAGCTTCGTAACCAGGGACAGCGGCACCTGGGCGCCTTCCATACCTGAAACCAGGATACGGCGGATGGCGGGGATGCTGTCCCGGTAGTCGCGCAGGTAGCGGATGCGGATCGGGAAACGGTTGCGCCCTTCTACGGTGGTTGAGAGCATCTCGCCACCAAGGGATGTTTCGATGACATCCTGAATATCCCCGACCTTGACCCCGTAGCGGGCGGCTGCCTCACGGTCGATGTCGATGTCGATGTAATTGCCGCCGGTAACCCGCTCTGCAACAACATCAGCAGCACCGGGAATGGGTTTGAGGATCGCCTCCGCCTGTACCGCCAGATCTTTCAGCACATTCAGGTCATTGCCGAAGATCTTTACCCCCAGGTCGGTCCGCACCCCGGTGGAGAGCATGTTGATGCGGTTGATGATCGGCTGGGTCCAGCCGTTGCGCACGCCGGGAATCTGCAGTTTGGCATCCAGTTCGGCAACGATATCAGCCTTCTTGATTCCCGGCCGCCACTGGTCCTTGGGCTTGAGAATGATGATGCTCTCGAACATGGAGACCGGCGCCGGGTCGGTGGAGGTCTCGGCACGCCCTACCTTGCCAAGCACATGCTCCACCTCGGGGACACTTTTTATGATGGTGTCCTGCACCAGGATCAGGCGCTTCGCCTCGGTGATGGAGACGTTGGGCAGGGTGACCGGCATGTAGAGGAGCGATCCCTCATCAAGGGGGGGCATGAATTCGGAGCCGAGATTCATGAACATGGGTATGGCAATCAGCAGGGCCACGACGTTCAAGGCAATGGTGGTCTTTTTCCACACCAGAACCCAGCGAATGACCGGCGAATAGAGCCTGATAAAGAAAGTGGAGACCGGGTTGCTGCTCTCTGGTGGCATCTTGCCCCGCATGAAGAAATACATCAGTACCGGCACCAGGGTGATGGCGATGAAGGCAGAGCCCATCATGGAGAAGGTCTTGGTGAAGGCCAGGGGGTGGAACATCTTTCCTTCCTGCCCTTCCAGGAGGAAGACCGGCACAAAGGAAAGGATGATGATGGCAAGGGAAAAGAAAATTGCCCGGCCGACCTGTTTGGCACTGGTGATGATCACTTCGAGCCGCTTTGCCGCCCGCTCTTCCGGCGGCATCTCCGACAGGTGGCGGTAGCAGTTTTCCACCATGATGACCCCGGCATCCACCAGGACCCCGATGGCGATGGCGATACCCCCAAGGGACATGATGTTGGAGGTGACCCCCATCAGTTTCATGGTGATGAAGGAGATGAGCACGGCGATGGGGAGGGTCAGGACAATGACCAGGGCGCTCTGGAAGTGCAGCAGGAAGATGAGAATGACCAGGGAAACGACGATGGACTCTTCCAGTAATGAGTGTTTGAGGGTGTCGATGGCCCGGGCGATCAGGTCGGAACGGTCATAGGAGACCATGATTTTCACGCCGGGAGGTAGCCCCTTCTCCAACTCCTTGATCTTGACCTTGACCCGGTCGATGACATCCTTGGCATTCTCGCCGTAGCGCATGACGACGATGCCGCCGACCGCCTCGCCTTGGCCGTTCATATCGAGCATGCCCCGGCGTATGGCGCCCCCCATCTGCACTGTGCCCAGGTTTTTCACATAGATTGGGGTTCCGCGCATGTCGGCGCCGACGACAATGTTCTCCAGGTCCGCCTTGGACTGCACATAGCCCCGGCCACGGATGAGATATTCGGCATCGGCCTGCTCGATGAGTTTGCCCCCCACGTCCTTATTGGAGGCCTTGACCGCCTCCATGACCTTGCCCACCGGCAATCCGTAGGCAAAGAGCTTGTTGGGGTCCAGGTCGATCTGGTATTCGCGCACCAGGCCCCCGATGGAAGCAACCTCGGCCACCCCCTGGACAGTGTTCAGCTGGTAGCGGACAAACCAGTCCTGCAGGGTCCTGAGCTGCGCCAGGTCATAGCCTTTCCCCTCGATGGTGTACCAGAAGACATGGCCGACACCGGTGCCGTCAGGGCCCAAGGTCGGCACCACCCCCGGCGGCAGCAGCGATGCGGCATAGTTCAGCCGTTCGAGAACGCGAGTCCTCGCCCAATAGATGTCCGCCTTGTCCTCGAAGATGACATAAATCATGGAGAAGCCGAAGGCCGAAGAGGCACGCACGGCGCGCACCTGGGGCAGTCCCTGCAGGTTTACCGCCAAGGGATAGGTGACCTGGTCTTCCACCACCTGGGGTGACCGGCCGGGATACTCGGTAAAGACGATCACCTGGTTGTCGGACAAGTCCGGGATGGCATCCACTGGGGTCTTGTAGACCGACCAGACACCCCAGGCAATGATCAGGCCGAAGATCATCAGGATGATGACCCGGTTACGGGCGGAATATTCGATAATTTTTTCGATCATGTGAGAACCTGATAACCCTTTCACCACTAAGGCACGAAGAACACGAAGAAAACCATTACAGGCGCATGATGGGTCGAGATATGGGAGGATTTTACTCCGTGACCTTCGTGACTTCGTGGTCGGTATGTTTTACATCTTCATATCATCCATCTTCATTCCATCATGTTTAGGCGGAGCAGGAGCAGCCGGAGCCTGTCCCGGTGCAGCCGGCTTGCCCGTATGCTTGCTGTGATCCTGACCGCCGCCACCTTTCAGTTGCGACTCGGAATCGATCAGGTAGCCGCCGGATACCGCTACTTTGTCACCCGGATTGATGCCTGATATGATCTGGATTTTATCGTCCGTCTGCTGTCCTACCTTCACATCACGGGGTTCGAACATCCCCGGTGAACTTTCCACCCATACCACCTGACGAGTTCCAGTATCAAGTACCGCGGTGACTGGGACTACAATGGCCGATCCCAGCGGGACCTTGATGATGGCGTTGACGAACATGTCAGGTTTCAGCTTCATGCCGGGATTGGGCATTTCCACCCTCGCCTTCACCGTCCTCGTTTTCGGATCGAGAAATGGGTAGATGTAGGAAACCTTGCCACTGAACGACTTGCCCGGGAAGGATTGGGAACGGATTTCCACCCTCTGTCCCATATGGACATTAGGGAATTCATTCTCGTAAACCTCAACTTCCACCCAAACATTGGAAAGGTCGGCAATATTGAACAGCTGGTCACCCGTATTGACATACTGCCCCTGCTGCACCATCTTTTCGATCACTATCCCGGAAAGAGGTGTGTAGATGGGAAGGCGGATATTGGGCTTACCTGCCTTCTCCAATTCGGCAATCTGCTTTTCCCTGACGCCAAAGAGCAGAAGCCGCTGCTTGGCCGACTGCACCAGTCCGTCACCATTCTGGGAGATGGAGGCAATGGGGGAATTCTTCAGCTGGTCGCGACTCTTGACCGCCAGCAAATATTCCTGCTGAGTCGCCACCAAATCTGGGGAGTAGACTTCAGCAACAGGCTTGCTCTTACTTACCCAAGAGCCGACCGTGTCAACAAAAAGCCTGTCTATTCGTCCTCCTATCCAGGCGGTGACCTTGGCCTGGCGAGACTGATCGAACTGGACGATGCCGACAGCATTTATTTCCTTGTTCAAATCCTGCCGCCTGACCTCTATGGTAGCCACATTGGCCATGACCCTCTGGGTCGGGGAAAGGGAGACGTGACCGATCATCTCCGCCTGCTGCTTTTGTTCCGCAGTCATCGGCCCACTGCCTGCCGCTCCATCGATCTTCTTGATCAGTTCCATGCCGCAGATGGGGCAGGTGCCCGGTTTGTCCTTGATGATGAACGGGTGCATGGAGCACGTATAGAGCTGTTTGCCCTGAGCTACCTTCGCATCCTTTCCAGTCGACGTTTTAGCGTTCTTCTGCTGCCACAGGTACCACCCCCCGCCAGCTGCCGCGGCAATCAGCAAAAATATCAACGGAATTGCAATTTTCTTGTTCAGACTCATGGTCGTACCTCGATATATGGATAATTGTTTCTGTTCTGAACGGATGAAGTCGGTGGCTACTTGACCGCAGTCAAAGCTGGAGTCTGGCCAGCCGGCCCCGGCAATTCACCACCGACAAGCGCTTCCAACTGGGCCAGCTTCATCATGTATTCAGCCTGTGAGTCGTACAGTTCCCGCTCGTAATTGAACAGGTTGACCCGCCCGTCGAGCAGGGTGAGAAAGTCCACCTTGTTCACACGGTAGCTGATGATGGCCGATTCCAGTGATTGTTCAGCCTGGGGAATAATTCCCCCCTTGTACAGTTCAACCAGTTTCTGCCGGCGTTCCAGTTGGGCCAGAATATCGTGAATGGAATAGGTGATGCTGTTCTTCAGGCCGTTGAGCTCCTCCAAAGACATGTTCGTTTCGGAAGTCGCTTCGGCAACCATGGCCTGTCGGCGCTCACGCTGCAGTGGCAGGTTGAACGTGACGCCGACGGTAAACATGTTGTCGCCCGGATCTTTTATCATTTCAGTATTTACCGCCTCACGGAACATGTATTCGAAGGAGAGATTGAAGTCGGGGTAGTACTCCTTTTGCGCCAGGCGGCGGGAGGCATCTCCCTTATTGGCCAGGCTGATCAGGCTTTTTACCTGGGGCCTTTTGGCGAAAGCAGCTTCTTTCAGTCGTTCGGCTGTCAGGGACGGTTTCGGTAAATCGAAATCGGGGATTCTACCAATGGGGGTCGTATCGGGCCGGTAGAGCAGATAGTTGAGATTCGCCTCCAGGCTCCGTCGTTGCTGTTTCAGGGTTATCTGCATGTCGAGCATTTTGGATTTTTCCAAACCCGCCTTGTAAATATCCTGCTGCACCCCCTGGCCGACTGAATACTTGGACTCGGCAATGGTGATGAAATCGGTCAGTATCTGCAGGTTCTTGTCGATGATCTGTAGAAACTTGTCCACAGCGTAGATCTGGTAGTATGTCTCCTTCACCATGCGGGCCAGTTCAAGTTTCCGTTCTTCGATGGCCCATTTATAGGACTCCGCCTCATATTGTGCCACTTCCTGTTTGATAGCGCGCTTGCCCCAAAAGGGAAGTTGTTGGGATATGCCGATTACCTTGGAGGTCTGTGGGTCTTTATCGAAGGCAAAAGGTTCCTTTGCCATCAGGTTCTGCAGTTTGAACATGAACATGGGATCTTCAAGGGCCGACGCCTGTTTGACCCGGTTGGCAAACATCTGCCAGCGGGCCTGGGAAGATTTGAGTTCCGGATTTTTATCAAGCGCGGTAGCGATGAGGCGTGAGAGATCCTCGGCAGGCGGCTTACCCTCTTCCGCCCACACCATGGATGGAGAAACAGCCAATAGAAGTAGTAAAGCAAACGTGTGTAGTGTTTTCATGGAAGCTCCCAAACATGAACATAAATTCAATACAGTTACAATTACACAGGTTGTGCCAACTCATATCTTACTGATTTTGCAGATTTATTATTGCGGTCGGAATGTCAAGGCGTGGAGAATATTCCCCACAAGGTAGGAATATTCGTCACTGCAGCCCATCCATAGATACCTTTCGGCTCTTATTCACAAAGATTAAGGCTTTTAAAAAATTTTGGAATATGCCTATTTCTGACCCGGCGGAGTAATGCCATATTTCTCCATTCGGTAGATAAGCGTATGTCGGGGAATTCTCAGGAAGCGGGCAGCCGCTGTCTGATTCCATGAGCTGCGTTCCAGGGCGGCAACGACCACTTCCCTCTCCAATTGCTCAAGAGGATACCCTTCATCGGGCAGTTTTATTACTGCTGTCCCCTGAGCACGTTTCTCGCGAAGTTTATCCGGCAGGTCATCAACAGAAATCATATCACCGTTTCGCATAATGAGCAGACGTTCGATGGTATTTTCCAGCTCCCGTACGTTTCCCGGCCAGGAATGCATCACCAAAGTCTCAAGGGCGCTATTTTCGAGGGTGACATTCTCGCTGCCATGCTTGCCACAAAAGTATTTGATCAGTAATGGGATGTCTTTGCGTCGTTCGCGTAGGGAGGGGAGGTGTACCGGTATGACTGCCAAGCGGTAATAAAGGTCTTCACGGAATGAACCGTTAGCTATAGCCTTGTCTATATTGACGTTAGTAGCTGAAACCACTCTGACATCTATTTTCTGAACCTTAGTGCCTCCCACAGGTTCAACCTCCTTCTCCTGTAGAGCCCTGAGCAACTTTGGCTGTAATTCCAGCGGAAGTTCGCCGACTTCATCAAGGAAAAGTGTTCCGCCATCCGCCAATTGAAATTTGCCGGTTTTGTCTCTCAGTGCTCCGGTAAATGCTCCTTTTACGTGGCCAAAAAGTTCACTCTCCAACAAGTCACGGGGAATGGCGGCACAGTTGATGGCTATAAATGGAGCTTCTCTCCTTGAACTGTTAGCATGGATGGAGCGGGCGACCAGCTCCTTTCCCGTACCGGATTCGCCTGTAATCAAAATGGCAGCCTCAGTGTCGGCTACCTTGCGAATCACATCGAAAACCTTCTCCATTTCTTTTGAAGTGCCGATAATAGTGCGAAAATCAGTTTTATCCGACAACTGGCTCTTCAGCCGCTTGTTCTCCTCAGCCAGCCCATTGAACTGAAGCGCTTTCAGGACAATCAGTTTGAGTTCATCCCTGTTGAAGGGTTTGGTGATATAGTCGTAAGCCCCCGCTTTCATGGCCTCCACTGCTATGTTCACCGTTCCGAATGCGGTTATGATTATCACCAAAGTCTCCGGTGAACGCTCTTTGATTGACTTGAGCACCATCAGTCCATCCATACCCGACATTTTCATATCGGTAATAACCAGGTCAGGCTGAGATTGTCCGAATAAAAACAAGCCTTCCTCACCCGATGAGGCAGCCTGGACTTCATAACCCTCCTCTTTGAGGTTGTATTCCAGCACCCGCCGTAGCGAATTGTCGTCGTCAATTACAAGAATCTTTCCTTTCACCGCAATCCTCCGTCAGAAGCATTTTGCATCGGCAAGATGACGTTGACTATAGTTCCGTGACCAACTTCACTTTCCACCTGCATTGTTCCGCCATGACTTTCAATGATCTTCTTGGTAATAGCCAGGCCCAAACCGGTACCATCCGGTTTGGTAGTAAAAAAAGGCTCGAAAATGCGGTCCATCGTCTCTGCATCTATTCCTGGGCCACTATCACGGAAGCAGATTTCACATGAGCCTGCCTCATAGGGGGTTGTCGTTATGGTTACGCTGCCCCCCGGCGGTGTTGCCTGCAAGGAGTTGATGATAATGTTCAGAAAAGCCTGTCGGAGCTTTTCACCGTCGGCACTGATTATTACAGGGGCGGATGCCGGTTTCAGCACAAGTGAAATTTGTCGTCCCCTGGCGTCATTGGAAAGCAGAGCCACTATTGTTTCCAATTCTTCCTGAATCGGACAGAGCTGCATGTCAGCTGGCTGTGGTCGTGCCATATGGAGAAAATCCTCCACCACCCGGTTCAGACGCTCGGTCTCCTTGATCTGTATGTCGATGAATTCCTGTTTCGGGTCACCGGGCTTGTAGTCGTCCTTCAATATCTCGGCTGTTCCACGAATTGAACCGAGTGGATTTCGGATCTCGTGGGCCAGTACCGCGGCCATTTCTCCCAAGGTAGACAGCTTCTCAGCCCGTCGCAACTGTTCCTCGATGATAATGATACGCTCAGATTGGTTTTGCAGCTTCTGGTATGACTCCTCCAGCCCACGGGCAGTTTTCTGGAGCTCCACTGTGCGCTCCCGCTCCCGCTGGGACAGCAGGCCAGTCACACCCCCTACAATGTTATACAGCATAATTTCAAGATATTTCTCCATTTCCAGGGTCAGGTGGCCGCCCCACTGGAAAAGAAGATGCGGTGCATAAGCAATGCTGACAAGGATTGAGCAGATTAACCCACCACGCAACCCAAACCATAGGGCAGCGAGAATTATCGGCAGATAGTAGAGACGCTGGAAAATATCGTGAAGATAAGGGAGATGAAGCGGTGTCAGATAGTGGAGAAGGCTTATGCAAACAAGAAAGCAAGCCAGGATGATTGGGCGAAATGCGGTTATTGATAACTTCTGAATTTGCATTTATCTGTGATCCTGAGCCTTTCCGGTTAATCCGTCAACTTTGAGTCGGTCTCATTGCAGCCTTCCTTCTGTTCGTGGATTGGTAGCTACATTGCTTAGATGTTCTAAGCCTCAACCGCCTTGTCCTGCTGTTCCGTTCCTGTTGATGGTCCTGAGGATGGAACTCACCGATTCATCCATCTGTTGTTCCAGCCTGTATCGCTGATCAGTACTGGTAGCAATTTGGGGCATCTCAATATTTTCTGTTTCAGCCTGTTCTGTTAGGGCGCGGCCGCTTGGCAACTGTTCGAAGTGCACATGGGGTCCTGTGGATCTACCCGTGTTGCCTGAAAAAGCCACGACTGTACCTGATTCGACCATGTCGCCAGCCTTCACACGCAACAAAGAGTTGTGACCATAGAGGGTACGGTCGCCATTGGCATGTTCTACTATAACGGTCGATCCATATCCGCCACGTATGCCCGAAAAGACAACCTGACCCTTGCGGGTGGCACGAACAGGGGTTCCGACCGGTACGGCTATATCGATCCCATGGTGCAAAATGGCCCTTCCGCTACCGAATGGATCGAGTCGCCAGCCAACACCAGAAGTTATGACGCCGTTCTGGACCGGCAGCTGCGTATCTGCCAGTGCTACAATCGGAAGAAATAACAGCATGATCATTGTAACGAATATTACTTTCATGTGTTCCGCAAATTCATACTCTTAGCCCAGTCAGTCATGATCATTTTGAGCCGATCTCAAGGGCTTTCATCTGCATATCCATGCCAGCTTTCATAGCAGTGGTATTCGCTTCATATGCTCTCGTCGCAGTCACCATGTCGGCCATTTCCTCAACAATATTGACATTCGGATATGCAACATAACCATCCTCTCTTGCGTCTGGGTGTCCAGGGTCGTATTGAAGCCTAGGGGGAGACTGGTCCTCGATAATATTGACAACCTCGACTCCAATAACCTCTGTCCCTCCCTCCATATTGGCGCTTGCACCATCAAGAACAGTGGCAAATACCGCATCTTTGCGTCGGTATTGGCCACCTTCATCTGTCCTGGTGGAATTGGCGTTGGCAAGGTTAGATGAAATCAGGTTCATCCGGGTTCTTTCGGCGGTCAAGGCAGAGGCACTAATTTCCATGGCATCCATTGGTTTTCCCTCCATATCATCTCGTTGATGTCTGCCTCAGAAGAAAGGTTTTTCCCCTTTCGCCCCTCAGAATGCTCATCAACATGTCCCCAAGACTGCAAGCTTGGTTTTGTACTTCCGAAATTTCCGACACTTCCGGGCCCAAAAACAGATCCATGACCTGTGAGCTGGTGTTACCTTCAAACAACACAACGTTGAGAGCAGGAAATAGTTGCCGCACCGTCCGGCTGAATTCCCGCCCGTTAAAGTCTTTCATTTTGTGATCGCTGATCATGGCGCTGTAGGTTTCAGTCTGCAGCATGACAAGCGCTGCATCCGTGCTCATGACGCATGTGACATTGATCTCCAAATGGCCCAAAAGCCTTTCTATAACCTCTAGAACATCCCGGTTGCTACAGACCACCAAAATGACAAGGTCTCTGACAGGGAACAGATTCACTAGACCACCTCAAACAGAACCAACAACCATGCCGTCCCTTAAGCTTATGGTTCTGTCAGAGTATGCCCCGTTTTCAGCATTATGCGTTACCATCACGACTGTCTGTCCGGCATTATTCAACTCCCTGAATAATGCCATGACCTCTTCGCTGGTCTTGGAATCCAGGTTGCCGGTCGGCTCATCAGCCAAAAGTATATGCGGGTTGTTGACAATAGCCCTGGCAATGGCAACACGTTCCTGCTCACCCCCAGATAATTGGTTGGGGAGCCGGCCAAGCTTGTTCCCCAGACCGACTCTTTCAAGGGCTTGGCGGGCCGCGGCCCTCTTTGCACTGGTAGCCATTTTGACAATTGCTAACGGCAGCATGACATTCTCTGCAGCGGTCAGGTACGGGATCAGGTGAAATGATTGGAAAACAAACCCAAGGTTTTGTGCCCGGAAGTCGGCCAGCTTTTCCCCTGGCAGGTCATAAAGACGTACGCCGGCCATCTCGACATCTCCGGAAGTCGGATGGTTCATTCCTCCCAGAACTGAGAGCAAGGTGCTCTTACCGGAGCCTGACTGCCCCATTATGGTGATAAATTCACCGGCTTCTATGCTGATATCAACACCGCGCAAGGCTTCGACAACGTCTTCTCCGCTAGTGTAGTGTTTCTTTACGTTTTGTATTTCGATGAGTTTCATTTATTTTCCTTTTAACTAACTGATCTCTCCAGGGACGTGGATTTTGATGCAAGAGCAAGGCTGTCAAGGAAATGTGCGGAGACGTAGCCCAGCTACGTCGCACAAGCAGTTCCGAAGACTTACGCAGCTATTGCGCAAAAGCCGCGTCCCATCAAAGCGCCCGCAGGGCTTCCGTCGGGTCCATCTTGCTGGCATGCAGCGCTGGATAGAGACTGGCCAGCAGGCCCAGCATTACGGCTAATCCGATTGAACCGGCAGCTACAGTACTGTCCCAGATGAGGTGTGCATTCTTGCTTTCAGCCATGAAAGGCAGAGCCAGTTTGGCCCCCCCCATGCCGGCAGCATAGCCCAGGATTCCTGCCAGCAGGCTGACAAGTACTGCTTCCAGTAGAATGATCCGCATGATGTGGCTCTTGCGAAAGCCTATCGCCCTGAAAACACCGATCTCGGTCGTGCGCTCATTGACGCTTCCCATCATGGTCACAAAGACAATCAGGGAACCGATAAAAACAACTACCCCTGCCATGGCATAGGAAAACCGTTTGAACTGGTCCAGTGCCTTGAGGCGCCCTTCCACCACCTGCTGGATTGCCGAGACCTTGGCATCGGGGAGCTTTTCGGCAATCTGGGTTACCATGTCGCCAATGGGACACCCGGAACAAAGAGCCGCCACCTCCGCCAAGGTGATCTTTCCTTCTTTGCCGAGAATTTTCTGTGCTTTGCCAAGAGAGGCGAAGACGAGAGAGTCATCCTGTGAGCCGGTCTGGTCAAGCACTCCGGCAACCTTGAAGGTTTCCTCCTTGATCCGGATGGTATCACCGGAGCTAGCATCGAGGATCTTTGAGGCATCGCTTCCCAGTAACACTTCATTGTCGGCCTTCGGGGCATCGCCAAAGATCTGCCACCACTGTTTCATTTTCAATTCACTGTCAAAGTCCACTCCGACCAGCAGCACATCGTGAGAACCTACCTTGATTCCCCCCAGTACCTTTGGCGCAACGGCAGAGATATTCTTGCTGTTCTTGATGGTTTTGATCCTGGCCAGATCCTCTTCGCCTATCTCACGCTGGTCGAAGGTGACGCCCCCAAGGCTTATGCCCCCGTAATTCATGGAGAGGCCGTTACTCTGGGGAGTAATGAGGATGTTGGCTCCAAATTCATCCATCTTCCGTTCAATGTCGCTGGACATGGACCGGGTAAGTGTCACGAGCGTGACAATTGTGGCGATTCCCACCATCAGCCCGATGGTGAGAAAAGCCATTTTAGTTTTCCGGCGTTTAAGGTTGTTGATGGATATGGTATGCAGTTTCATTTTCTATCCCGCTTAGAAGTATTTGGCACCGGACTGAAGATCGGTTGCCTTGACAATGACGTTTGCTCCGACAAAAGCGCTGGGGAGGTAGGTGGGATTGCAGCCGCCAATAGCGTGCGGACCTATTTTCGCTATGGCAAAGCGTTGATTACAGTTTTTGCACACCATAAAGTCGTCTTTCTGCTCATATCCCTTTTTTGCCTTGTAACAGACATCACAGGTATCAAAGGCGGTATGGATGGCGCCATCAGAGTCTTTGACCACAAAGAAGCTTATATCTTTGCCGCTATCTTTGAACTGGTAAAAATGTGCCTTGCCGTCTGAAACCTTTGCCACCGGGATGCTTACCACTCCATTTACCGGCTTTACCTTCTGGACACTTGAGAAACCAGGTATGTTCAGAGCAAATACCGTCGCTACTCCCAGAACAACCAATATCCCGGCAACAATACCCAGATGTAAACCTTTGCTTCGAATGTTTTTCATACCGATCACCTGTACATCCTCCTTAACCCTGTTTTGTTTTCGTGCGGCTTTTCCCATGGCTATACTCCCTTTGTTTTACTTTCTGTTCTTATTGCAACAGGCACAACCACCGCCTGCATTTTTCTGTGCCTGGGGCGTCTTGCCCGTTTCCCTGTCAAACACATCCTTTGCGACAGTACGCACTACATTACTTGGATATCCAGTATCAGTAACCACTGAAGCGAGTTGACCAGGGGCAATTTTTTTCAAATCATGCCACACGGTCACTTTTGCTGCAGCGATGTCTACTTCAACCGAAACGACTCCTTCTTTTTGTTCAAGTGCGTTGGTGATCTTCGCAGCACAACTGCCACACGACAGCTTCTCCGCATTCAGCACGGTTACCGTATCGGCCCCCTGCGTCGCCCCCCAGGATATGGTTGCCAACAGAACCAACAGCGTCATCAATGTGACTACCAGATGATGGGGGGTGATGTTTATCCTTGCGTACATTTAGTTCCTCCGTTTAGTTTCGATTGCTGCCGCATCCACCATTGCCGCAGTATGAAGACTTTACCGCCTTAGACCCGAAATCCCGCCCTGCAACCTTTTTGAACTCGGCAATGGGCATTTTTTCCATCAGCCAGCTCCTGAACCCTTCATTGTTAACTGCTGCAGCAAATGTATCAGGCTTTGCAGATGTTGATTGATAGCCGACCAGCACCCATCCCCCTTCCACATCCACCTCCACTCCAGCCGTTCCGGGCAAACGCATCAAGGCTTTCTCAATTTTCCCTGCACAACTCCCACAGGTCATGCCGATGGTCTTTAACACGGCAACTTCCTGTACAGGCCGTTTGATCTTGACGTGAAAAGCGAGAAATACCATCAGCGCAACCACGGCAAGTACCAAAGCTATATTTATAATCCGTTTTCTCATCTTGGCTTCACCTGACATAACTTCTGTGGATTCCCTGTTGGTGTTCATGGAAAGTAAAAGCAAAAAATCTGCCAGCTTGATTAATTGTTGTAACTTATTGGAATTATATGAATTTTTTTAAAAGCAGTCCTGAAAAATATTCCTCAGGATAAAGAATATCACCCATGTATGTTGAATATTCTCCACTCAGTGCAAAATCTTATTTGGATTGCCTCTATTTGCTTACGCCCTATTTGCAGAAATGCATCTACTACTTTTGGGTCAAAATACTTCCCCCTCTCTGCCTAGATCATTCATCCGCATTCTTCATGCCCATACAGTTCATGCCCATACAGGTAAAATCCGGCTCAACTGTGGGCGTCGAAGGCATCAGTCACCCTGAAGATCCTAGCACACGATTCGGTGACAAGAGCCGAGCGATGCAAAAAACACTGATCAATCTGACATCGTGGAATATCCTGCAGGGATGTAGATTTTTCTGCATCAAATAAAACCTCACTATTGCATAGGTATTTGAAATTAAAGTGATCTTATATTGGTATGCCCTTTGCTGCATCCATGTACAAAAAAATCGGAGGTGTTCGCAGTGGCTCTTTTTTATCATTACCTGATGTTGGCAGTATTCCTTTCAGTTACACCAGTGACCGCTCTGGCAATGGAACAGAGCTTTGCGCAAAACAACATGAAAGCGGCTATCAGGCTTGCCCCTGACTCGCCATCGGCAGGTAGTAAAGTTACTTTTGCATTGAAGCTTGAGAAAGATGGACAAGTAGTCACTGACAGAAAGGTGGCCCTTCAGGTTTATGAAAAAGGTACTAACAGGCAGGTGCTGAGCCGAGAAGTTGATGTTCTGGAGGACGAGTATTTGGATTCCTGGTCCTTCGATACACCTGGGGAATATAAGATAGCGGTTACAATCGCTGACGTTGGAAAATCTGCAGAAGTACTCAGTTATGAAATAAATGCCATGGTCGGAGAAGCAAAGAGTTCCGAACATGAGGAGCATGGTTTTTTTTCACATCATTTTGGCAGCGGGAAATGGCGCTGGTGGGGAGGAGGCATGATGCTCCTCATGATGGTTCCCATGATGATTATAGCTCTATAATCACCCATTAGACTGACCATGTCGTATATGCCTCCATCGAACATTTCTGCAAAGGGCGACCGCTCGAAAGGTCGCCCTTTTTCAACATGTGATCACGGGAAACAGTGGCCAAAACATTTACTTCCGTCTCCATCCTGACCACGCAGGAACGCCTGCCGCATCTCGGAGAACGAGAACTTCATCCCCTTTTTTCAACTCAGAGGCAATGATAACCGGTTTTCCACTTATGGTTACCTTTGAACCTGTCACATCAAGCTTCTCACCTTTCTCAAGCTTTGCATCAAGTTTATTAATGTACCAGTCCGGGCCAAGATGAACGGGAATCGTCTCCTTGTCCGTCTTGAGTAGAAGATGGATTCCGGCACCCATCCCCCGCATTGGCTTCATTCTGTCAACCCTTTCAATGGTCCCTGATACGGTTTCCACTGTTGAAGGATTATATATGCGTTGATAAGCGCCCCCAATACCCCATCCTCCACCCCCCATTCCCGCAGCGACCGCCAGTGAAGTAGTTATCATGATTATTCCAGTGATAATTCCCACAAACCGGGTTCTTTTCATTGCTTCCTCCTTTTGCATAAATTATTGTCCAGCACAATTATACTAGACTCTTATGGAGTTAAAATATCGGAGTCAAACAACTTTTCGTAAAAATGTTTATTTATTCTGCAGGTCAAGGGTATTACTTCGGGCAGCAGACCATCCCCCAATGTTTTACCCGGAACAGCCATTGTCAAACATTTTGCAGCATGGTAAGGTGGGCTGCAATTTTCCCACAGCCCACAGCAGTCTTAGCCATAAAGGCTAAAGGATGTCCTTTTCATGGAAGTAAGTACAACGGCCGAAGCCATCCAGCCGGCCGAAATGCCCCGCCCCCAGTTGGTACGCCTGGTGCTGGTTCTTGGGGCAATGACCGCCTTCGGTGCCATGTCCATCGACATGTATCTCCCCGCCTTTCCCAGCATCGCACATGATTTGCACGTACCCCTCGGTACCATTCAGTTGACCATTTCCGCGTTTCTCTTCGGTTCCGCTGTCGGCCAGCTGTTCTATGGGCCACTGGCGGATCGATTGGGAAGGCGCAAGCCACTCCTCATAGGACTGGCTCTGTACGTTGCTTCAGCAGTGGGATGCGCCAGCGTCCATTCTGCTGAAGCACTGTTAGTGTGGCGGGTGATTATGGCAATCGGAGGTGGGGCCGGCATGGTAATCTCCCGTGCCGTGGTGCGCGATCTTTACGATACCGCCGAGGCGGCCAGAATGTTTTCCCTTCTCATGCTTGTCATGGGAGCGGCGCCGATCCTTGCGCCCATGCTGGGAGGACAGCTCCTGCTTATCACCGGCTGGAGAGGCATCTTCATGTTTCTTGGGCTCTTCGGGCTGGCGTCTTTCTTCGCTGCGGCACTGTTCCTCCCTGACTCCCTTCCGCCCGAGCGCCGCATCAAACGCAACTTTACCCAGATGGTTTCAATATACGGCCATCTCCTCCACAACCGCAGTTACCTCCGTTACGCCATTGCCCTCGGGTGTGTCGCCGGCGCCAACTTTTCCTATATTTCCGGCGCTCCCTTTTTCTTCATGGAGCAGCATGGGCTCTCACCCCAGCATTTCAGCCTTTTTTTCGGCGTCAACGCCTTTGGACTGATCGGCGCCTCGCAGGTCAACCGCAGGCTCCTGCGTCACTTCAGCCCCCAGCGCATCACCAAAACTGCATTCATCATCAACGCAGCTGCTGCACTTCTTCTCACTGCCACAGTCCTTACCGGAACCGGCGGTTTCGTCCTCCATGTCATACTTCTGTTCACCTCCCTGTGCATGACCGGCCTGCTTTATCCGAACATAACCGCCCTGGCAATGGCCCCATTCGACAGGGCTGCAGGCAGTGCATCGGCACTCCTGGGAACAATACAGTACACCATCGGTGCAAGCGCCGGGGCATTGGTGGCGCTGCTGAACAATGGGACTTCCTTGCCCATGACTGCCACCGTAGCCGCCTGCGGTGTGGCAGGCTCGATTGCAGTCACCGGTTTTATCCGGTCTTCTTCGGCCCATATCAAGTAGTGCATAGGTAGAATAATTCTGGATTGGTTTACGTAGTTTCCATCCGGAAACTCCGGATGAGAAACTAGTGGTTTCCGATTCGGAAATAGGGGATTTTTTGTCCTGGCAAGGAAATCAAGGGCTTGCGCGGAGACGTACATCGGTACGTCGCACAAGTAAGCCCGCAGATTGACGCAGCTAGGGCAGAAAAGCACCCTTTCCGGATGGAAACTACGTAGAAGAGTGGAAACCGATGGTGGGCTTTGATTACCGACTGACTACGATATTTGCGGAGTTGGACTTCAGGTCGAAAACCACTTTTGCTTTCTTATCTTGCAGCTGCTTTAAAACCTGCCTGATCTTATCGTCGAGGGTAAAGCGGGCATCCCCCGGATCAGTCCATTCCCGGGTGACAAATTCGCCGACCAGATTGCGCAGGGTCTCCGGATCGATGCGATCCATGGGAATCTCCACCCCTTCTTCCTGCTGATCGTTCTGCCGGTTGTTCGGCACGTCATACTCAATCACAACTTCATGTTCTTCCATATCTCAGCAAACCTCGGCGATTTCGTATTCGATCCGGTTTGGGCCGATGCCCACCTGAACGGCGTCACCGATTGTTTTACCCATAAGCTCACTTCCCAGTGGAGAACCTGGAGTAATAACCACCACCTCGGCGCGGCCGAATGCAATCTTCAGACCCCCTTCAAGGGGTCCGATAAAGATGGTCTTTGATGCACCGTCCTCTGCTTCGAGCCTGACCAGTGCAGTGAGCCGGATTTCACCACCATCCATGGAAAGGAGCTTCAGCTGCTTGTAAACTTCCATTGCCTGCCGGATTTCACTGGCCCGGTTTGCCTGTCCCTGTGCCACATATGATGCTTCAAGAGCGAGAGTGTCATATTTGTTGTCCGGCAGGTTTTCGCTGTGGGTGGCAGCTTCATGGGCGGTCTTGGCAGCATTGAAGAGCACCTCAAGATCGTGGCTGAGCTGGGCGACAATGCACTGGAGCAGGTCTGCTTTGTTCATTCCTCTACCACTCTCACTTGAAACCCGCCACCTGGGCCTGGAACAGGGTAACCTGAACGAATCTGACCGCGAAGTCGCTGGCGCATTTGGTGCAGGACTGGAAAAAAGGTTTACCGCTACGCCCCTTCTCCACCGGGATTTCATGCTTCTGGCTGCAGTAGGGACACTCGGCGGCGACTACCGATTGTATTGCTGCCTTGACGCCGGGCTGTCTGGTGGATTTCTTTAATGGGCGCTGCTTCGGGTGTACCGGTGATAGCTCCGGGGCTGAAGCCGACGGTTTTGATTCAGGCATGATGGATAGCTCCTTTTCTTTCCTGACCAGGGCTTTCCTGAAAACGGCTGTCCTTGCAGGTATATCCGATTCAGGGACAGGCGGCACTTGAACTGCGGGGATATCGCCGCGCAGCGCCTTCTTCCATAACGACGGCAGGGACGACCGTGAATAGCGGAGCGGCTTGCCCCCTTTTACAACGGCAGCACCGTTAATAACGATATAATACCGGTCACGATAAATCACCAGCTTCTGGTCACCGACCAGGGCCGCTACTGTGCCCACTGCTTGCTTGTTTTCCAGCCAGAATGTACTACCCTCCGACACGTGCCAACCCCTTTTCCTGCCCTACACCAGCAAAAAAAATCTTAATTTATGGGTATAGCAGGTTGTTGAAAAACGTGATGAGGAGGTCGGGATGCAAGGCTCAAGTGAAGGAGGAAGCGAAACGTACCGTGATGTACGTTGAGTTTCCGAGTGAGCGGCAACACAGCAGACCGGCCCTTCAGGCCCCGCGGGTCCGCAATAGTTTTTCAACAGCCTGATAGACGACAAAAAAGGACTCGGACATAAGTCCAAGCCCTTGAATTTCAGGTTGCGGGGAGAAGGATTTGCACGTCCGACTCCCGGGTAACGAACCTAATCTCTCGTCCTCAACCCACCTTAACAAAACCAAATAACATGCTGTTAATCCAACATGTTAGACGTCATCCAAGTTGTTCCTATATACACCATGTTTCCCATGGTTGCAATACTTTTGGATACATATCTGGCAACCTGGATCTGGTTTTTTACTGCAGTAGTGAGGGCTCAGAATCAGGCCCCCCCTTCTCTGTTCAAAAGGAAAGGCAATCTATGAAAATGCGATCGAAATCGGGACAGTTGACAAGTTCCACCACATGAACCGCTGCTACCAGTTGCTGCATCTCCATGCGACTGTCACGATTGAGGAGAAAAGCTTCGCCGCCGCTTTTGGCGGTGTTGCCGACAAATTCGATGCAACCTGCTGTTTCGGGAGGTAGAAGCCCAATGGTGACAAGGCTTTCGGCGGTAAGATGGAAACCGAAGGAACCTGCAATGAGCACCTTGTCCAGAACAGCAGCCGTTACCCCCGTATGGCGCAGCAGGAACTCCACCCCCGCCCGGATCGCTCCTTTGGCCAGCTGCACCTGGCGAATGTCCTTCTGGGACAGGTAAACCTTATCGGTCAGGCTGAAGACCGGCTTGCCATCGACTTTCATAAGTCGCGCTGCAAGTGGGGAAAAAAGATTGGGCTCATCAGGCGAAACAAACTTGCCATTTTTGGTTATGATGCCGTGGGCCACCAGATCGGCGACGATATCCATGAGACCGCTGCCGCAGATGCCCACAGCCGGAGCATTGCCGATGGTCTTGAGTCTGATATTGCCGTCTTTGAGGATGACAAAGCGTTCGATGGCTCCCTCACCCGCCCTCATGCCGAAGGTGATGTTCATTCCCTCAAAGGCTGGCCCCGCGGCGGTGGAAGTGGCCCAAAGCTTACCGTTATGGACAATGGCCATCTCGCCGTTGGTACCGATGTCGACAAATAGAACCGTCCCCTGCTCCTCGTGGAGCCGTACTGCCTGCAATCCGGCAGTGATGTCGGCCCCCACGTAGGCAGAAATGATGGGGGGCAGGTAAACGATACCGTTTTTTGCTATGGCAAGCCCCACCTCTGTCCCTGAGAGCCAATTGCCACCGTTCAGTTCGGGCTTATAGGGATACTGGCCAAGGGAACGGGGATTAATGCCGGCAGCAAGGTGGAGCATGCAGGTATTACCACTGAAGATTACCTCATAGATGCGCTCATGTCGCACCCCGGCCTTGCCTGCGATCTCATCGATCAACCGGTTGATCTCCCCGATCACACCGGACCGCATCTCCGAGAGCCCCTTCTGGTCACAGGCGATCCTGATCCTGGAAAGGACATCCTGGGCATGGCGGCTCTGGGGATTGAGGGCCGAAGAATGGGCCAGTTCCACACCATTATTCAGATCGACGATGGAAACGACCAAGGTAGTCGTACCGATATCGACCACCACACCATATGCGTCTCCTGCAGTATCCCCTTCTTCCTCCAAGGCAACTTCCGCTCCATGATAAACCAGCGTTACATCCCTTTCCGCCACGTATTCCTTGATGACATACGGCGCCAGGGCTACGGCCACGGCACGGCCATGGCTGGTTATTTTCAGATCCTGCTCCGCCAGTTCTGGAAGGACCACAGCAATATCCCCGATCACCTCCGCCTCGCAGGAGAGAACCTGCCCGGCCCGCTCCTGTCGCTGGGAAAGGTGATGGCCTCCGCGCCGGACGATGTGCGGCAACGAGTCCGGGTCCAGATAAACTGTACATTTGCCGCAGACCACGGCTCCGTTACATGGGGATTCGATAAGGACACCGGCCAGCCGCGCCGCTTCCAGGATGGTGGTCCCTTTTTCAACGGTGATGGAGCGATCGGCTGGAAGAAAACGAACATTTACCATCTTAGGCGGGCTCCTTCACAACCGAGGTCATGGCCCGGATATTGGAAATCGGTGACGCGGTGCTCAGACCGCAGGCGGGTGAAATGATATCGATGCCTTCGCGCACCAGCCCTTCCGTATGGCGAGCCACCTTGTCCGGGTCTCCCAGTTCCAGAAGAAAAGTGCTGACATTGCCCATGGTAGTCAGCTGCGGATATTCTTCTTTCAGAAGGCGCAGGTTGACGAAAGCGTCGGTACTGATGGCATCGGCACGGAGGAGTGGAATGGAGGGCTTGACCGCCTTCATCTCGCCGCAGATATGCACCAGGACCGGCACACCAGTGGCATGGATACCGTCAATCACCTTGTTGAGATAGGTCACGGCGTAGTCGGAAAACATCTTCGGTCCCAGAATCTCACCGGTGGCTGTCGGGTCGCCGATGCAGATGGCAGTGGCGCCGCTCTCCACCAAAATCCTGGCAAAAGCGACAAGAAAGTCACTCACATAATCCAGCACCCTGTTGGCCCCCTCGCGCTCCTTGCGAAGTTCCTTGAGAAACTGCATGGGATCCACAATGGACGCCGCAGTACTGATGGGGCCGGTGACGCTGCCGATGACCGGCACGTCGGGATGGGCCTTCGCCAGCCGCTCCGCTGCCCCGGCCAGCGTTAGGATCCGTCCGCTGCCGAGCATGCGGTCAATATCCCGGTATACCACATCCCTGACCGACGGGAATGGTTCCCGAGCGATCTTCGGTTCACAGGCAAGGGTGCCGAAGTCGATGTCGCTGCCGAGCACCTCCGCCTCCACGGTCATGCAAAAAGGGATGCCCAGGTTTTCGAAACCGGTATCCTTGTGGACATCGGTGGCGATGGCGGCCATCAAATCGCTGTTGAAGTGCCCCTCGGGCAGAGTATGCCCGCTTCTGTCCATGACATCGACAATGGCAGCGTTCATCATGCCGCCGGTGCAGATTACCGGCGGCCGGTCGACCTTCTTTTTCTTTACTGTATCCAGCAGGCGCTGCTTGGGACTTAGACTCATAAAAAGACCTCTTACAAGAAGTCCCCTCTTCCCTGGTGGGAGAGGGTTAGGGAGAGGGGGATGGCATTGTAGCATGTGAGCCCTCCCCCTAACCCCCTCCCATAAAGGGCGGGGGAATTAAAACCGCACCGGCCATCCCACGGCCCGCACCGTCTCCATCATGGCCGCAATGTTCTGGAAAGGTGTCTCGGTAGGGAGGCTGCAGCCCGAGGCAACAATGAGGCCTTTAGGATTATCGTGGGCTTCGCGGATACATGAAAGGGTAGCCCGGCGCACATCTGCCGGTGTCCCCTGCAGCATCACCGCAGAAGGATGGATATTGCCCATCAGCCGCACCCGCTCTCCCACCGCCAGCTTTGCCTCGGTAAGGCTGGCATCGTTGTCGATGCTGAGGCAGTCAGCGCCTGCCTCCACCATGGATTCCCAGATCTTCGCCGTTTTACCGCAGATATGGAGGGTGGCGCCCTTTCCTTTGCCGTGGATGAAGTCCATAAGCCGTTTCAGATACGGCAGTGAAAATTCCCTGAACTGACGTGGACTGATGACCGTTGACGATGACATGGCATCGGTCAGACTTGGCGTAGCGCCTGCGTCGATAATGGCGGCGGCATAGCGCAGACAGGTTTCAAGGGATACCTCGCAAAGCCGGTGTACCTTATCCGGTTCCTTGAGCATCAGCCTCGCCAGGGTCTCAGCCCCCACCAGGAACGAGGCATTGGTGAATGGGCAGGTAATCGCCCCGGTTACCGCCACTTCTGTCCCTAGCCGGTCCACGGCAATTCCGATCGCCTCCAGGTGGTGCGGGAGATTTCCGTCCCGATAAGGGTCCGCCGGCTGCAGACGGTCCAAATGAGCAAGGTCATTGATGGCGGGAGCTTCAAGATAGGCAGTTTCGTCCTCAGGATAATGCACCTTCGCCCCCATGGCTTCTGCCTGGGTGTAAAGATCGGTGAAGATGCGAATGATGTCGTAGCCGAACAGCTGGTAAGCGGCAATCTGCGCCTGGGCGATCAGCGGCCCATTGCCGCGGAATTGGCCAACCTTTACCCCGATCACCCTGGCAGCCGTATTTCCCACAATGGGAACACATGGCAACCGGTCGATGGTTTCCCCCTTGCCGTAAGCAGAAAGACGCTCCAGTGGTTTCATTTTATCCTCGCCCATCAGGCTGCCGCCACATCAGGAGAGGTCAGCCTTCTGGCCAGACGGACGGCATCGGCAGCATTAATTGCATAACCGTCGGCGCCGATCCGGTCGGCGAATCCTTGGGAGATTGGGCCGCCGCCGACGATCACCTTGAATTTGTCCCGCAGCCCCTGGTCGTTCAGCTGCCGTACAACCTCCCCCATCCCGTCCATGGTGGTGGTCATCAGGGTGGAAAGGGCAATGATGTCCGCTTTGATCTCTTTGGCGGCATCGACAAAACGTGCCGGCGGGATATCCCTTCCTAAGTCGGTCACCTCGAAGCCGGATGTCTCCAGCATGATCTTTACCAGGTTCTTGCCGATGTCGTGGGTATCTCCCTGAATGACGCCGATAACTACCCGCCGCTTTTCCGCCACTGCATCCTGCCTGATATGGGGCTTGAGCACATCCATGCCCGCATACATGGCATCTGAACACATGAGCAGTTCCGGAATGAAGTATTCCTCTTCGTCGAAGAGCTGTCCGGCTCGCTCCATACCGGCAGAGAGCCCCTTTTCGATGGCTTCGTAGGCATCAAGCCCTGCCGCAACCACCGCATCGGCTGTGGTTACGGCCTGATCCTCGTCCATATCCACGACCGCATCGGCCAACTGCTTGAATAAGGTTTCTTTATCAGCTGACATATAATTTTCTCCTCTTATCATTTTCACCTGTTGGCAACCACAGCAGAAAACAAGTCCTCAGCCAGCCGCAAGCCCCCGCGAAAGCCGGTATATCCACGATCAAGCACCGCCCGGTTTGCCACCGGGAACGATACCGAAAGGTGCGGTGCTCCCAACTGCAGCGCCAGCTCACGCTCCAGAGAACTTCCCACGACGAATGCCGGACTGAAGGCGTTGTAATATTTCTCGCCCTTGGAACGCGGCCAGTGGCGATTAAAGTGCCCCAGCACCTCACTGGCATCGGTCTCGAAAACTAGATTCGTCCGGTAGCCGGAGGTAAAACCATCTATCCGGGCTGAAATAGCTTCCCTCTCATCATCTTTCACCTGGTCGGTACAGACGGTAAGTTCGGGCAGCCAGCCCAGGTCATCGGCAAGGAAACGGCTCAAGGCCACGGCATAGTTGCCGTCACCCACCACTACCGCATAGCGCTGCAGGTCCAGATCGTTATAGCAATCGGTGAGCGGCTCCAGGATCTGGTAATAATGCTTCTTCTCCCCGGCAATGACACCATCCACCTGATCTGCCGCAAGCCCCAGTTCATCGCCCACCACCCGGAGAAACTCCTCCGATGCCGATGGCCCGATGGGCAGCGGCAAAGTCAGGTAAGGAGTGCCGTGCCGCTCCTGAAAGTGCCGGGCAGCTTCATGGCCGTATATATCGGAGACAATGACATTGAGTTCCGCTTCGCCGGCCCTGCGGATGTTGTCCAGGGTATCGGCAGGGGTGAAAAAGGTATTGACCTGAAGCCCCAAAAGTTCCAGCAACCGGCGGGCTCCTTCCAGGTTGCCGCGCCAGAAGGGGTCCATGTAGGGAACGATCCCCCACAGGTTGACCTTCCCCTTCACCTTGGACAAGCCTCTAGTAAGGAAATCCTTCACCAAAGCCTGCAGCACCAGGTCGTATCCCCAATAGGAGTTGCCGCGGAAACCGCCGGTGATGGCGCCGATAATCGGGGCACCCTCTTCACGGAAATCATTAACGACGGCAAAGATGTCATCACCGATCATCTCGGGCACACAGCCGGTCAGGACCACGTACAGGCCGCCATCCATGACTTTCAGGGTGCTGGCAATCTGTTCCCGCAGGCGATCCTCGCCGCCGAAGACGACTTCATTCTCCTGCATATTGGAACTGGGAACAGTCAGAGAGCCGCAGTATCCCCCCACTTGAAGGCCGCTGCCGCCGTTCTGGGTCCAGGCGAAATTGCCGGCGCAGCCCGATGCGGAATGGAGAATCGGGATAGCACCAGGCAGGGCGGTTACGGTGCCGGTCGCCCCCCCCAAAGAACACATGTAACGTGCCCGTTCGACGAAATGCTCACTCATTGACAGCCCTCCCGCTGGTATTCAGATAGGAAAACGGCTCGGCCCCATACCAGTTCTCCGTATAGGGGAGCCTGGTGTTTTGGGACAGGTTCCGGTTGTAAGACGGATTCTTCAGCTGGCGATGCAGCCTGCGGGCGACCTCGTAAACACCCCGGTAACCGATGTAAGAAAGACCGGTATTGTAGATGACATGGGTGGGGATGCCCAGCTTGGCAGCGGTCATGTTGCCGTTTGCATGTCCCAGGAACAGGTCCGGTTTCAGCCGCTTGAGCAGGTTTGCCTCCTCGAAGGGCTGGACATTGGCAATGTCCACCACATAGTCGCTTTTGGCCTCACCGGCCAATTTCTCATATTCCACATTGGCGAAGTCATCATGGTGGAAGGAGCGGATTCCCACCACTTCCAGCCCTATTTCCTGTAATAGCCGGGAAGTGGCCAGGGCACGGAACTCACCGGCACTTACAAAAACCTTCTTCCCTTCGAACAGGGGGCGGAATTCCCCCAATGCTTCTTTCAGTTCCGCAACTTCGGCGGCAATGAGCCGCTCCGCCTGCTCTTCAGCGCCGAAAACAGCTGCAACGTCCCGCAGCCAGAGGCTTGTGTTATCAATGCCGATGGGCATATGCCTGATGATGGACGGCACCTTGAAGCGCTCCTGCAGATAGCCGAGGAAGTAATCGTCGTGGGTCGGGCAGGTGCTGATGGACAGGGCCGCCCGTGTGGCCTTGATGAAGGAATCCGGATGGGAGAAAACGGGAAAAACATTGGTTTCCAGGCCGATGGAATTGAGAAGCCGCTCCAGTTCCTGTTCGTCGACCCGTCCCATGGAAGAGACATTCATCAGGTTGACGGTTCGGGCAAGGCGCTGCTGCTCCAGGAACACGGCAAGTTCGTCTTCCGGTGCAGGATCATGTATTCCCCGCTCCTCCAGCAGATTGCGGCCGATGGTATGGTAAACCGCGTCATAGGCGGTGGCCCAGATCTTGGTCTTGAAGCCTTCGCAGTGAACCGGCAGCAGTCTGGCGTTAACCTGGGGCTGGATCTTCAGCGCCACGCCATCGATATCATCACCGATGATGCCGGGCACGCAGCCCGCCACAATGGCAATAGTCGACGGACGATAACGCCGGTCGGCCTCGATGATGGCCTGTTCCAGCTTCGGCTCGCCGCCGCTGATGACGTCGGTCTCATCCAGTGCCGTGGAAAGCCAGATGCCGTCTTTCGCCTTACCCTGGCGAATATTGCTCCCCACCCGCACATTGGCGTTCTGGGAGTGGGTACAGGAACCGCATCCCAGGGCGCTGTGCAGAAGCACCACGTTGTCCGGCAGAGTATTGAGCATGGCCAACGCCGGCAGCAGCAGGCAGATTGATCCCTGGGTGAAGCCCCGCTCCCCGTCGTCGATCAGGCAGCTCTTGCCGCCAGCCTTTCTGGCCATGTTGCAGATGGTGTCCTCATGGGCAATGACTGCTTTCAGTCGATCCTCACGCTTGGGAGGGACCTTGTTGTCGAAGTAACTCATGGGTGTTTCCTTTCTTGTATCGAATTATGCAATTACAGAGTTTTCCTGATCTTGGCCGGAATGCCACGGGAGCAAGGAATCCAGGTGGAGCAGTGGCCGCAGGAGCCATAGTTCCAGTCCTTGAGATGCTCCTTGTTACCATGGGTCTCGCATCTTCCCGGTATTTTCCCGGCATCGGTGATCGCCCCCGTCGGGCAGCGGTTGATGCAGGCCCGGCAGCTACCGTCAAAAGCATAGAGACAGTAGCCATACACTTCCGTGTAGCGGCGTTCCGTCGGTTTGAGATTAAGGGTGGTGACCACGCTGCAGAGGCGGCCAAAAGCACCCTTTTCGCTGATGAAGTTCTGATGCAGGCCGAAGGTACCTAAGCCGGCGGCAAGGGCGGCATGGCGCTCGGACCAGAACGGCAGCCAGCCGTCAGAGTCATAGCGGGGATCGATGTTGGGGGCGACGGCGCTTGCCCCATGGCTTTCGGCAAAGCGGACCAAGGCCCTGCGCACCACATTGAGGAACTTGGAACCGTTCCATTTGCCCGATGAGAATTCCACCGCCGAATAACGCTGGCTCCTGCTGTAGTTCTCCGAAATATGCCCGGTAAACGGCAGGAAGACGCTGATGACCGAGCGGGCGCCCGGCAGCCATTCCTCGGGGAAACGGTGACAGGGGCCAACCACCTCAGGGTCCTGGAACCGCTCGAAAAGAGGATCGGTGGCTGAGGCTATACCAATGAGCGGCTCGTCCCAGATAGGGGGGTTGTCCCCCTCCGGCAAGGCATTGCGGAAATCCCTCTTCACCAGGTCCGTCACAAAGCTGGCGATCTCATCCAGGGCAACATCGGGGCTGATACCCCCATCACCAATATTGGCCGCTAGAGGGTCGGGAAGGAAAAATCGCGGGTTAACCCCTTCCGGCGCCTGACGTCTATTGACCTGTTCAGGATTCGGGCACGATGAACCTTTGATGATCAAGGGATTGTCGAATGGCTTTCTGAAGCCGGGGGGCGACCCCTTGGTAAAGTCATAAGCGACCCAGATGTAAAGCCGCTCATAATGCTGTACCAGTAGTTCCTCGGCAAGCTCTGACGGTGACTGTCCCACTTTCATCCGGGTGGTTCCTTCCTTGGGGAAGATCTCCCCCTCGATGAAGTAGTAAACCTCCTGGCGAATGGGAGCAGAGGCGTTACGCAGGGTCGCCGTCCGGTCAGATTGCCTTACCGCCAGCACTTTGCGAGGGTCTGGCCTGTATCCCCGGTAGTTCACCTGGAGGAGGTAATCGGTCAGGCATTCAAGGACCGACTGCCGGTTCAGGATGTTGGGATATGGCTCCCCCCATTTGGGAATCTCGTTGATAAACAGTGAATTGTGATCGCCTTGCGGTAGCATCGTATCAGGTTCCTATCTTTTGCCGGTCCAATGGAGAAGGCGCTTCTGGAGCAGGTCGAACAGTTCCATTATCAGCACGATGACCAATGACATGAAGAGCATGCCGGCCAACACCTTCGGGTAATCGGAAAAATCGGCGTAATATTGGATAAAGTGCCCCATCCCGGCTTTGGCGCCGAACATCTCCGCCACGGTCAGCAGGATGAAGCTGAAAACCAGCGCCATGCCGGCGCCGCTGAAAATCATCGGCAGGGCACCGGGGAAGATGACTTTTCTCATCAGCCGGAAACCGCCCAACCCCAAAGCGCTGGCGTTATCAAGATAGCGTTCCTCCAATAGCGTAACTCCGTGGATGGTCCCCATCAGGATCGGCCAGAAGGCCCCGGCAAAGATGATGAAGGCCGAAGACAGCCAGAAAGTTGGCAGAATCGCTATGGCATAAGGAATCAGCATGGTCGGGGGGATCGGGCTGACGCCCCGGAAGATCGGCATCAGAATTGTCCTGAGCCTCCCGCAAAAGCCCACCAGCAGGCCACCCCCGATGCCGAGCACCAGGGCCAGGGCATAACTGGGAAGGAGCAGCCCGAAGGAGTTCACCAGTCCCTGCAAAAGCTTGGGAAAAGACCGCTTCAGTTCAGGCAGGATTTTAACCAATCCGGGAAAGAGGACCGGCTCAAGCCAGCCGGTCAGGTCGGTGGCTATCTCGAAAAGCGCCATCAGCAGCACCAGCAGAGCGATTGATCCGCCATATTTTTTAATGATCGTCATCCCGTTCACTCCCCAATTCCCTATCAATTTCTATAGGTTCTGCCTGGCAAAGATCTTTTTTGCATTCTTGAAGTATTTGTCCTTGGGGTTGCGACGCAAAAGCTCATTCAAGGCGTCGCGGTACAACTCGACATTGATGTGGCGATTGACATCCAGATCGGTCTGCAGGTAGTCGATGGACTTCATGTCCTCCCACATCTGCTTGACACCTTTTTTGTCGGGGTCGGCTTGAACATGCTGGTGCGGTTCCAGGGTAAATTCCTTCGCCATGCTTTCATCCATGCCCAGGAACTTCTTATTCTCCTCCACTGCCAATCGTGGGTTTGCGGCCTTCAGTTTTTCCGCCTGGAGAACCGCCCGCAAGAAAGCACGGTAAGCTTCGGGGTTTTCCTTGACCGCCTTTCCTTTGGCCACGATCCTGCAGCAGGGGTGGTTTGGGAAGTAATCATTGCTCCAGCCCACTATGGCCACACCGGATTCCCTGGCCTTTACCAGCACTGAAGAAGCGCCGATACCGGCGTCCACCTTGCCCGCCTTTACCGCCTCGAGAACGGCAGATGGATTCTTCAGCTCGATAATCTTCACATCTTTGTTGGGATCCAGACCGGCTCGTTTGAGGGCGCCGCGCCAGACGATGTCGGCAGTATAAATACGGGGAGTGGCCACGGTCTTACCCTTGAAATC
This sequence comes from Geotalea daltonii FRC-32, assembly GCF_000022265.1. Taxonomy (NCBI): domain Bacteria; kingdom Pseudomonadati; phylum Thermodesulfobacteriota; class Desulfuromonadia; order Geobacterales; family Geobacteraceae; genus Geotalea; species Geotalea daltonii. The sequence goes on along the minus strand of NC_011979.1, from coordinate 2,787,168 downwards.
CCTGATGGACTTGAATTGTCCGGCTTTGGCCGGCAAAGCGAGAACCGGATGACCGCCCGAGAGGTGGCCGCCGATAATGGTAAAGTCGGAACCCTTGGAAATGAACGTCAGGGGGCCTGCGGTGCCAAAGGAAATCCCCACATCCACTTTGCCGCTGTTAAGGGCATTGAGCCCGTCCGCGGAGCTGGCGAACTGAACCAGTTCCACTTCTATCCCTTCTTTTTCGAACAGCTTCTGATCCTTGGCAATAAAGGTCAGAACGCTGCCGCCGCCAGGGGCGTAGCCAACCTTGAGTGTCGGCCTGTTTGCTGCCGTTGCCGGACTGGCCAATGTAACGGCGAACGTCAAGGCCAGAGCCGCCTGTGCAAGTTTCTTTAAATGATTCATTGTCAAAACCTCCGTGTATTGGATCAGTTTTTCTGAGTAAACACTCAATTTCTCCAGCGCAACAGCCGCCGCTCCAGCCGCTCCGTCCCCCAGGTAATGCCTGTCACCACCAGGCTGATGAAGATGATGCCGACAATGACCCGCTGGTAATCGGCGAAATCGGCGAAGTTCTTCACATACCAGCCGATGCCGGAATTGGCGCCAATCAACTCGGCGGCAGTAAGAAGGACCAGCGAGAATACGAGTGCCAGGGTTGCCCCGGTGCATATGGAAGGCATGGCGCCGGGCAGGATTACCCGGAACAGCAGCGTCGTCTCCCGCAGATTGAGCACCCGGGCCGAATCGATCAGCCCCTTGGGTATGTTGAACACGCCATTAACGGTATTGATGAAGATCGGCCAGAAGGCGCCGATGAAGATGACGAAGATGGATGCGGCGCGAAAGCTGGGCAACAAGGCAATGGCATAGGGTATGTAGACGATGGGAGGGATCGGCCCCAGCACCTTGGTGAAGGGATTGACCGCCCGAAAGAGTCTACCGCGCCAGCCGATAAGGAGCCCCAAGGGAACCCCTGTAATCAGTGCCAGCAGGTAACCGCTGACCAGAAGGATCAGGGAGTTGACTAGTCCCTTCAGCATGTCCGGCAGTTCGGCCACAAAGAGTTCCAGCACCGGCTCAGGTTGTGGGAAGAGCATCTTGTCCAGCAGCGCCGACTTCCCGGTGACCAAAAACCAGAGCAAAAGGAACAGGTAGATTATGGATGCAACATCTCCGGCACTGCTCCCCCCTTTTTCATCACCGTCGAAGGTAACACGCACCAGGTAGATCAGCTCTACGGCAAGTGTTACAATCAGAAGGTGGTCGGGAATGCCCTTATTTGCTGCTAAAAACAGCGTTCCGACTAGGACGATGAACAGCAGATTGGCTATTGTGACAAATCGTTTCATGGCTTCCCCCTCCCCTTCCTTGTCATACCCCAAAGGGCATGAGGAAAGAGAGCTTGATCAATGTTTCTTGATGTGCAGGTTGGCATCGCCCGCCCGGAATTCCTTATCCAGGTTCTTCCAGAGTTTTTCTTTCGGCTCCCTCTTCACTAAAGCAGCCAGCGCACCGGCATAGATACTCGTATTGACACGATTATCTATTTTTTCCGCGGAGGTTATGTAGTCCGCTTGTTTCATGAAGTCCCAGAACTGGACGACCGACTTTTTGTGCGGATCGGGGCTTACCAGCAGGTGGCCGCCATAGATGTCCTTGTACAGGTCAGCCTTGTCGATCTGCACGTACTTGGCTACCACATTGACTGTCTCATTCTTGTTGCTCTGGTAAAAGCGGTAGGCCTTGAGCAGGGCCACCAGGAATTTTTCGAAATCGGCCTGGCGCTCTTTCAGTGTCGAGGTAACTGCCACCTGTCTGCAGCAGGTATGGGACTTGATGACGTCGCCTGAGTATTTGACCACCACCAGGCCCTGCTTTTCGGCCATTGTGTAGTAAGGAATCCAGGTCAGTCCTGCGTCCACCGCTCCCTTCTTTACCGCCTCCTGCACCGCCGCCGGCGAGTCGAATTCCTTGATGGTCAGGTCCTTCTTCCAGTCCAACCCTGCTTCATGCAGGGCAGCGCGGAAGACCACATCGCCGGTGGCCAGCCTGACGGCAGCTATGGTAGCTCCTTTATAGTTTTTCAGATTCTTGAATCGCTCGGCCTTTTCCGGCTTGGCGATCAGGGCGTGCCCCTCCCCCATCTGCCCGCCGAAGATGGTGAAGTCGGCACCCTTGGCAATAAAGGCCAGGGGCGCCGAGGTGCCGAAGGAACCGGCATCCAGCTTGCCGCTCTTGATGGCGGTAAGCCCCTCGCCGGAATTGGTGAAGCGGAACAGCTCCACATCAAGCCCCTCCTGCTGAAAGAACCCCTTTTCCTTGGCGACAAAATAGAGCAGGTGGCCGGAGGTGGGCAGATAGCCCACTTTCAGTTTCTTCAGCGGTGCGGCCTGGCTGACTGCGGCTCCTAAGGCAAGCAGGGCAATGGTAAGAACTATGGACACTATCTTTTTCATATTGGCTCTCTTTCTGCTGTCACTCAGCTATGTGAATATGAGGTTCTACCATCCGGGGGTGGAATTTGCGCCAGGTCGGCGTCGCCCGGAGAAGTCCCGCGGAGGCGTAGCTCACGCTACGCCGCACAAGGAGACGACGAGGACGGCGTCGAGATGGCGTGAAGGCCGCCCCCGCCTAGTTGTTTCTTTTATAAAAGGTGAGCATCTGCTTGTAGATCTTGTCCTTGGGAGACTTCCTGATCACCCCGTCAAGGGCCTGCTTATAGATGGTGGTGTTGATATGCTTATCCAAGGGATAGTCCTGTGCAATGTAGCCCGCATCGCGGATATGCTGCCAGAAGTCCAGGATGCCCTTGCGTAGCGGATCGGGATTGGAATCAGCCACCTTTTTCACATAGGTTTCATTGCGGATGATGTCTTCATCGATTTTAAGGGCCTTGGCGTAGATCTTTACCGTCTCGGCGGGATTGGTCTTGTAAAAACGATAGGCGCGAATCAGGGCGGCCAGGAACTTCCGATAGGTTTCCGGATCGGCATTCACCTGCTTGGTGTGGGCGACGATGCGGCAACAGGTGTAATCCGGATAGAAATCCTCGATGTAATGTGCGACCTTCAGCCCGTAGTTCTTCTCGGCCAGGGAAAAATGGGGGGGATAAACGAGACCGGCGTCAACGGCACCCTTTTTCACTGCCTCTACCACCGAAGCGACAGTTCCCAACTCGACAAAGGTGATATCCTTTTTATAATCGATACCTGCTTTCTTCAGGGCTCCCTTAAAGATGACGTCGCCGGTGGAAAGTTTCACCAGGCCGATCTTCTTACCCTTGTAGACCTTGAGATTTTTGCCGGACAGCTCAGCCAGGCGCTCCGGGCGGGTGATAATGGCCTGGCCGCCTATCATCATGCCGCCGATAAAGGTAAACTCGCTCCCCTTGCTGATGAAAAGAATGGGGGCCGTGGTGCCGAAGGTTCCAACATCCAGTTTTTCCGCCTTGAGGGCAGCCAGTCCTTCCGCGGCGCTGCCGAATTGGAAGAGTTCCACATCCACGCCTTCTTCCTTGAAATATCCCTTTTCATTGGCCACAAAATACAGCCCATGGGCAGGTTCGGGAATATAGCCCACCCGAAGTTTCGGCAGCCCTCCGGCAATGGCGTTGCTTGCGACCATTGTCAGCAACAGGACGAACAGAATCAGTCGTTTCATCGTATACCCTCCTTATTCAGCGTTTTTTTTCGGGTTTAGCAGGACAGCAGTCGGGAACACAGACAGCCCTGCTGTTCAGCTTCAGCAGCACCGGGTCCTTGCGCCCGTCTTCATCAAGCAGTTCATCCAGGGCGTCACAGTAGATCTCTTCGTTCACATGGTTGGCGAGGAAATCCCTTGTCATCGTTTCGTTCTGCAGCCCATGGTAGGTCCAGAGCTGCTGCAGCTTCCAGAAGTCCGGGTTTGGATCAAGGTGGAGGCTGACCGCTTCAGCTGCGGCACCGCCGGTTGAAGTCCTGTTGGCCAAGGCTCGATGGGCCAGAATAAGGGCCTTTACCAGCCTGACCTGCAGCTCTTTGCCGGAAGCGCCCGACTGGGTGGACACGGCAAGGACGATTCCCTGGCTCAATTCTTTCCCTACATCGTCAGTTTTCAGATCGGCAAGCTGGTCCGGCTGCTGGTTTCTGCCCCCCCCGGCGATAATGCTGATCCTGGAGCCGGCAGCTATTCTCTTGAGTGTTTCACCGACTGAAAACGCCCCTGCATCCAGCTTGCGTCGATCCAGTTTCGCAAGTCCCTTATGCGAATCCCTGAAAGGCACAAGGATCACCCTAATCCCTTGCTCATCATAGAAGCCATATGTCGCCGCCTGTACCACCAATAAGGCACCAGGATTATCCAGGTAACCGATACGAATGGGCTTTTTAACCGCAGTAAACCCGGTATGAGGAATCAACAGCACGGCCATAAGCAGCAGGACACTGATTCCATGGCGTCTCGCTGCCATCTCAGATACCTTCCCCTGCCGTTCGCACCGTTCGTCCCTCATCCAGTTCATCCAGCACATCCGCATGAAGTTCTCTGATCAGACGGTCGCGCAGGGTGAGAAAGGCTGGATCGGTGTACAGTGCCTGGCGCCGTCGCGGTCGCGGAATGTCCACCGGAAAGACACCGCGCACCGAACCGGGATTCAGCCCCATGACCATGACCCTGCTGGCCAGGAGAATGGCTTCCTCCACATCATGGGTGACGAAGAAGACGGTTTTGCGTTCGGCAGTGTTCTGCTGCCACAGTTGAAGCAGCAAGTCCTGCAGCCGGGCACGGGTAATGGCGTCAAGGGCGCCGAAAGGTTCATCCATGAGCAAAACCGGGGAATTGATGGCAAAAGCCCGGGCAATGGCAGCTCGCTGCCGCATCCCGCCGGACAGTGCCCCAGGCAGTTTATGGAAGACATCCCGAAGCCCGACCATCTCCAGATACTCCTGGGCCGTCTGGCGAAGTCTGGCCCTGGATTTCCCTGGAAAAGCCTGTTCAAGCGCCAGAACGACATTTTGTCCTGCTGTCATCCAGGGAAAAAGACTGTAATCCTGAAAGACCACCCCACGGTCCAGTCCCGGTCCATTGATCGGTTTTCCATCAAGGGTCAGGGTACCGGTGGTTGGCCGTGCAAGACCGGCAAGCAGGCGAAGGAGGGTGCTTTTGCCACATCCAGAAGGCCCCAGCAGACAGATGAACTCACCAGCTGCCGCAGTAAAATTGATATCCTCAAGAACAGTTTGTTCCCCATAGGCATATGAAATATTAGTCAGGGTAATTTCGTGCATTTTGAACCACGTCCTTTTTGGTTGATTCGCAGCAGAATTGGCCAGAAATGGGTAAAAAAAAGAGGTCAAGGAAACGAAGCGCTTCAAGCGCCCTATCCTTGACCTCCAGTATTTCTGGTCAGTCAATCTTGGGTAGTTCTGTGAAAAAATAATAAGCCACTTAAATGGTGTACTTATTTTATTACTTTGTTCTGCTTACATTGTCAACAATTTAATTCTATAAATCTATCGTTTTAATAGAATAATATTTATACTTCCTGAAAAAGCGCCGTCGACAGATACCGCTCGCCGGTGTCAGGCAGGATCACCACGATTCGCTTCCCCTTGTTCTCGGGTCTTTTGGCAATCTGCAGAGCAGCAAAAGCTGCGGCACCTCCGGAAATGCCGATCAGAACACCCTCTTCCCGTGCAACGCGGCGAGCAGTTTCAAAAGCCTCTTCGTTTTTAACTTTATAAATTTCATCTATGATCCCGGTATTGAGTACGCCTGGAACAAAGCCGGCTCCGATGCCCTGGATCTTGTGGGGTCCAGGTACGCCGCCGGACAGGACCGGCGAATCGAAGGGTTCAACTGCTACGACCTTGAAGTCAGAGTTGCGTCCCTTGATGATTTCGCCGATGCCGGTGATGGTGCCGCCGGTGCCTACGCCACCAACCAGTATATCCACCTTGCCGTCCGTATCCGCCCATATTTCTTCAGCTGTAGTGGCGCGATGAATGGCGGGATTGGCGGCATTTTTGAACTGTTGGGGAACGAATGAATTGGGTGTGGCGGCAGCCAGTTCCTCGGCTTTTTCAATGGCACCTTTCATCCCCTTGGCTCCGGGAGTAAGGACCAGTTCAGCACCGTATGCCTTGAGCAGGTTCCGCCGTTCAACGCTCATGGTGTCGGGCATGGTCAGGATAAGCCGGTACCCTTTTGCCGCTGCAACGAAGGCCAGGGCAATGCCGGTATTGCCGCTGGTCGGCTCGATAATGACCGTATCCTTGGTGATGAGCCCTTTCTCCTCGGCATCCTTGATCATGGAAAAGCCGATCCGGTCCTTAACGCTTCCTCCGGGGTTGAATGACTCCAGTTTGGCCACCACTTCAGCAGCAGCGCCTTCGGCAAGGCGACTGAGTCGCAAAAGTGGTGTTCTGCCGATCAGCTCCGTCAGGTTACTCGCAATGCGTGCCATAATGATTGATCTCCTTTTAATTGATTACCGACTCTGCCTTGAGTCGAATTTATCCGATTTTATTGCGGACCCGGAACAGCTTTGAATCACGTACCGTTGCCAGGGCATCTTCAATTGACCCGCTCAGGGCAAAGGGCAGGATATTGCGATACAGCAGGGTATCCATGGCTCCGGGACCGATCTGGTTGACGATGACCCCCTGGCAGTCCCTGAGCAGGGTAGCGGTTTGCTCCAGCAGGGCATCGCTGTGACAGTGTCCATTGCAGGGGGGCAGATTTGGGCGCTCCTCCACATGCTGCCAGATCTCCTCCACCAGACGATAAATTGTGAAATTTTTCGCTCTGCCGAAATGTTCGTTTACTGTTGCGCCATTACTGCTGGCAACAGCCACCCTTATCTCCATTTTGCCCCCGCATTGCCAGATATGATTAGCTCGCCATTAAATCCACATCTTGGTTCTATGGTGAGCTGCAGTGGAAATAATCGTAACTAACCAAAGTTGACAAGTCAAGAATTTTTTCTATTTAGTAGATTTATTTTGTAGACTAATAAGAGCCTCCTGGATCAGGCAAAAAAAAACCCACTCCGAGCCCATGGCACGAAGAAAAGGAATAAGCAGATATATACCTTTTTCTGTTTATGAAGGGTGCTAAGGATGGGCTGCTTCAGGCGCGGGCATCAGAACGTTATGGAGGAGTCTCAATTGATGGTCAGGATGGGCATGATATGCCGACCAGCCTGATCAGGTCGAGTAATCGGCTTGAATAACCGCTCTCGTTATCGTACCAGGCCAGGATCTTGATCAGATTCCCTTCAATGACGCTGGTGCAGGGTGCATCAAGAACAGCAGAATATCTGCACCCCTGGAAATCGGTTGAAACCTGCGATTCATTGGATATGGCGAGAATATTTTTCAGTTGCCCCTTGGCTGCCTTGGCAAATGCAGCGTTGATCATCGCTGTATCGGCCGTACTTTCCAGCTCTGCCACCAGATCGATGTTGGCAACAGCCGCGGTCGGCACACGGATGGCCATGCCGTCGATCCTGCCGGAAAGCTCCGGCATGACCTGTGTTACAGCCTGAATGGCCGTTGTTGTGGTGGGAATAATAGACTGGGCGCCCCCCCTGCCCCGGCGCAGGTCGGAATGGGGGGCGTCGTGGAGCGGTTGATTGTTGGTGTAGGGATGAACAGTAGTCATCAGCGCTTTTTTGATGCCGAAGGATTCATGAAGGACTTTGAGGAGTGGCGCCAGACAGTTGGTGGTACATGAGGCATTGGAGATGACCACGTGACGATCGGGATCAAAAAGACGGTCATTAACCCCCATCACCAGCATAAGATCGGCGTCGGCAGACGGTGCAGAAATGACAACCCTGCCGGCACCGGCACCCAGGTGTAATGCAGCTGCAGCCCGGGAGGTGAAACGACCGGTCGCCTCGATTACCACATCCACCTTCTCCTCGAACCAGGGCAGATCCGCCGGAGAGCTCTGGTGCAACAGCCGGATTGAACTTCCACCAAGGGTCATAACATCGCCCCGAAGCCCGATATTGCCGGGATAAACGCCATGGGTAGAATCGTACCTGAGCTGGTGTATGATCATGGTCGAATCGGCAAGATCGTTGATGGCGACGATCTGAATGTGGGGTTGCCCTAGGGCCTGGCGCAAAACAGTGCGACCGATGCGACCGAAACCGTTGATGGCGACGCGCACCGGGCGCTGATTATTATTTATTTTATCCATAAATGATAGAACTCTTTTTTTTAAGTCTATCAACTTTATAGGCTTACATCTTTTTCTTGTCAATTTTATATTTGCACTTTCAGTCTCCCTGGCAGGCAAATATAGCTGATACTAGGAGTCTGTCGGACTTAGGGATAGAAGCGAGAGAATTGTCGAAAATTTACAGAGATCCGGACCGATTTGCCATTTTCGCAGCCGATTCATTCTAAGTCCGACAGACTCCTAGAACTGCAATGCCGCTGACAGCCATGCGTCAGCCAATCCACAGCCCTTCTACCCTGACCTGCAGTCCGCTCTCCGTACGGTTCAGGTAATTGACCAGGCCGCTGTGACGCCACTGGAGCATGCACATGCTGGGCTGGAAGTAATAACGCATGCCGATCTTGGGGTCCACCCTGCTTTTGGCAATCAGCCCCTCGTACCCTTCGGCAATGTAATAGCCCATATCCTTGAAGCCTTTTTCCCTTGGGGTCAGTGGCCCAGTCACGCACCAGACGATGACGCCGGTGCGCAAGTCAACCTCCTTGACCACTCCGCAGTGAGTGATGGGGCATCCGCAGGACATGCCCAGGGGGCGGCCGATGAGGATGTCGCCGGGGGCAATCTCCATCTCCCGGGTAATGATCGGGTTATGGGGAATGATGATTTCCCTGGGTCCCGGCTCTTCGGGAAAATGTTCCAGGTAGAAATCGAATTCCCGCCCCAGGGAATCGGTCCACTGGGCGTCCGCCAGATCGACCTTCGCTGTTGTGCCATCGACAAAGCTGTGGCAGCCGCCGCAGCTTTGAGGGACAGTTTTCGACTGTTCAGGAGAATTGGGGGCCGCATGGCTGTTGGCAGAAAGATGAATGCAGCGAGGCAGAAGGCCGGGGTCGGTTTTCAATCTGGCAGCAAATTCCTCGCAGAGACGAAAACCGCAGACCCCACAGTTCAAGCCTGGAAGGTCGTTTATATCTATCATTTTTACTGGTTCACTCATTGTTGATGCTCCTTTACCCTATTAATACAAGCTTTATTAGCCACGAATCGCACGAATGGCCACGAATGAAGAACAAAACCCCAAGGTTTGACAAATTCGTGTTTATTCGTGTCATTCGTGGTTACTGACTTTAAGGTTTGTTAATTTATTTGTGCAGCAATGACATCAATAAAATGATCCACTTCCTTCTCAGTATTGAATCGGCCAAGGGTTATGCGCAGCGAACCGCGAGCCCGCAGCGGGTCGTAGCCCATGGCCGAAAGAATGTACGAAGGCTCACCGCCATGGCTGGCGCTGCAGGCGCTGCCGGTGGAGACGGCAATGCCTGCGTCATCCAAGGCCATGAGGAGCTTGATGGTCTCCCCTTCCCTGCCGTCTATCCCGAGGCAGAGATGCCCGGGCAGGCGCCGGTAGCGGTGACCGATCAGGTAGGCCTGGGGGATGCGCTGCAGAAGGCGATCTAGAAGGCGGTCACGCAAACAAACCAGCCTGGCCGTTTCTGCCGACATGCCATTGGCGGCGATGGCAGCCGCAGCGCCCAGACCGACGATGCCGGCGACATTCTCCGTTGCCGAACGCAAGCCCTTTTCCTGACCGCCTCCGTGGATAAGGGGCGAAAGCCTGACTCCTTTTCGAATGTACAGAGCCCCTACCCCCTTGGGACCATGGAACTTGTGGGCGGAAAGGGAGAGCAAGTCAACCGGCAGCCTCCCCATGTCCAGGGGAATCTTCCCCACCGCCTGCACCGCATCGCAGTGGAATACCGCCCCATGGTTACGGGTAATGAGTGCCAGTTCGGCAATGGGTTGCAAGGTCCCCACCACGTTGTTGGCAGCCATCACCGATACCAGTCGGGTCGTGGGCCGCAGTGCTACCGCAAGGGCTGCCGGATCGACGATGCCGTCGCCCCCTACCGGAAGGCGGGTGACTTCGATCCCTGCCGATGCCAGCGCGCGGCAAGTCTGGAGTACCGCCGGATGTTCAATGGTTGTGGTGATTACGTGGCAACCCAGTTGAGCCTGCACCGTACCCCAAAGGGCCAGATTGGACGCCTCGGTACCGCTGGCCGTAAAGATAATCTCATCCCCATTGGCGCCGAGCAGCGCTGCCACCTGACTTCGGGCATATTCGACCGCCTGACGCGCCTCCAATCCTTCCCGGTGCATGCTGGATGGATTGCCGTAGACGGCATCGAGGAAGGGAGACATGGCCTGCCGCACCTGCGGGTCCAGGGGCGTGGTAGCCGAATTGTCGAAATAGATCCGTGCTGACATGATCATTCCCCGCGATAGAAGGTCTGGTTTTCCAGGGGCCGAACCACGCCAAAGTGGGACTGCCAGCCGATTTCTTTCTTGCCGACACAGATGGTACAGGTCCCCACCGGTGGATTGCCGCGGAGCAGCATGCGCTGTGGCGTATTGTCGCCGTTGAAGAGCACGTCCGGGCTCTGATCCAGATAGTCAAGGAGAGGATCAATACCGATGCCGTGCAGGGCGTGAACTTCCCGGATCTTAACCAAGGGCGCCACATCCTGGATGCGCGCCCGGAACACCTCCCGTTCAGCCTGGGAGACCCTGTCGATCTTGGTCACTACGGCAATGTCCGCCAGTGAAAGCATCGGCCCCACCTTGAGCGGCAGGTTCATGCCGCTGGTCGCCTCCAGGACGATCATGCCCAGTGCGCCCTCCACATAGGGAGAGCAGCGCAGACACAGCCCCGCCGTCTCCACCAGCAGCACCTGGCATCCTTCCTTCCTCGCCCACTGCAGGGCGTCACCCAGCACCATGACGTTGCAGTGGTCAGGGCAAAGTTCCCCCGAGTAAACCTTGCGCGTGGGAATGCCGAACTCTCCGGCAAGGGCCAGATCCTCATCGGCATACTGAACGTCGATTTTCAGGAATGCCGCCTTGCGTCCACCGGCAAGGATCTTACGAACCATGTGCCGTAGTACGGAAGTTTTGCCGGTGGTGGCCGGCCCTGCACAGATGACCAGTTTCATGCCAATCCCTCCAGTTCCAATCCACCCAGGTTTTCGCCAAGCCGCATCTTCTCCCGCAAAACAGACAGAATGTCGTCCAGACGGCTTACCTGGTGGGAAAGTCGCTGTTCCTGTTCGTCGGTATGCAGCACTTTTGTCATCGTTCCCTTTTCCATGACGATGCGATAGTCCGATAACAGGGCAATGCGCGGATCGTGGGTGACGAAGATGAAGATCTTGCGGTACTGGCGCAGCAGCTCCAGGGCGCGGCTACGGTGGATGCCGGCATTTTCCACCTCGTCCAGAAGAACGATGGGGGTATTGCAGATGATGGTGGCATCGGCAATGAGCAGGGCACGGGTCTGACCGCCGGAAAGCTCGGTCATGCGGCTGTCCAGGGCAATGGCCTCGCCGGTAAGCTGGTTGGCAAAGTCCAGGGTCTCGGCAACGATCTGCTCTCCCTCTATGCCGTCGGTACTGCGGATACGGGCATGGGTACTGAGAAATTCCTTTACGGGAAGATCGGAGAGAAAGGTAGTGTGCTGGGTAATCAGGGCAATGGGATTGCGGGAGGGGTCATGGCGATACTCAGCCTCCGGCAAGGCACCGTTGATGAGCACCCGGCGGCCCGTAGGAGTGCTGCCATCGGCGAACAGCTCCAGGTCATTTATCAACGTGGTCTTCCCCGATCCGGTCGGGCCGACAATGCTGACCACATCCCCCATTTTCAACTCCAGCCTCTCCACCGCCTCTGCCGCTCCATTCTTGCCTTTGCCGCCGATAATCGTGATACTTGTCACCATTTGCTTTTCCTCCTTTTCCTACCGGTTTTGTCGTATTAATGTACAAAAAAAGTTTCTCTTCTTTACCTTCTGAAACGAGGATTTTTTTGTTCTGGCAAGGAAATAAAGGGATTGCGCGGCGGCGTACATCTGCACGCCGCACAAGCAAGCCCGCTGATTGGCACAGCCAGGGCAAAAAAGAACCGTTTCATTCGCTCACGTCAGCCAGGGTGGTGTTCTCCAGCTTTCCGGCAACGTAGTCCCGGATATCCTTAAATACGGAAATGAGTTTCTGCTCTTTCTCAATTGGGGTCGATTCGTAAAAGTAGACACTTACCGACTCCGTGGGAGCCAGCGCCCCATCGAAGAGCCTGATCACCTCGGCAAGATGGATCTGGCTTGCAGGTCTGGCCAGGGCATAGCCCCCCGCCTGCCCCCGCAGGCTGCGGAGGAACTTGGCCCGTTTCAGGATCAGGAGAATCTGTTCGAGAAACTTTGGGGGAATGCCTTGGGCGGTGGCAATGGTCTGGACGGGGACAAGATTTTCGCTGCCGGTACGGGCCAGATAGATAAGTGCCAGAAGTGCATATTCGCTTCGGGAGGTGAGTTTCAAAGGATGGCCTTTTATGACTAAATTTGTAGGAATAGTAGTTTAAGAAGTTATTCATGTCAAGGCGAAAGTGTCATTTGTTCGGGAAGAAAAAGAGATTTAAGCGGTATGTCGTTCCTGCATTATCATTTAGGGATGGTGTTGCGGGTAAAGCTCTCGATCAGCTCATCAAGGGTCTGGTAAGACGGTAATGGATGAAGAGTATCTGTTGAGGCGTCAGGTATTTCATCATTCGGCGAGCTTTTTCAACGCCGGTTTGTACTGCTCGATGAAATCATTGACCTGAGAGGCAAAGGCTTCATCCCCCCCTTCCGCATAAGACGCCGCTTTGACCGGTTCAATCACGATCCGTCCATGTTCCTCATCCACCTGCACATCCACTTCCGATCCCACCGCCAGTTTCAGCTTTTCCAGGGCCTCGTTGGGAAGCGACACCCCTCGGCTGTTGCCTATGGCGCAAATCTTTCGGCGCATACGATGCTCCTTTGGTTCTTGTTATAACAGGATTATAACGAGTGAGAGGATGAGGGGCAAAGGAGTTTGAGACGCTTGAACATTTGACGCTTTGGAAATGGATATTACAGTTATCTTAGGCAGGAACGCTCATTACAGGAGGAACGCTCATGAAAAGCAAATGGCTATCGGTTGTACTCCTTGTGCTGGTTTCGCTTAGCTGGGTGACGGCTGGATTGACGGCGGAAAAGAAAAAGGGGTCGGCGACCGACAAGATCATCCTGGCACCGAATCAGCTCCAGTGGAAAAACGGCCCACCCTCGCTGCCCACATCCAAAGTGGCGGTATTGGAAGGAAATCCCAAGAAAAAGGGATTCTTCGTCATGCGGCTCATGCTTCCTGCAGGAACTAAAATACCTACCCATATTCATGATAATGTGGAAAGGGTAACCGTGATTTCCGGGAGCATCAATCTGGCCATGGGTGATGAGCAGAAAAGTCCCACCGTTTTGCCAGCCGGCGGTTATTTTTCTCTCCCCGCAGGACTGGTCCACAACGCCTGGGTAGACGAGGAAACGATTCTGCAGATTGCAACCACGGGGCCGTGGAGCTTGAAGGTCTTGAAAGCGCCTAAAGAGTGAGGGCTAAGGGGATTTGGTTTCATTATCGGTATGGCCTCCCCTCCCAGAATTTCGTCCGAACAAGAAGAGGCGCCTGAGCGCCTCTTCTTTCGTTATGCGTATCATGTCCCTTATTTCTTCCGCACAAATCAACCATCGGCGTATTCGGTCTGGATTGCTTCTATTTGCTTCCGATCGATCAGGAGAAAGGCGCCCACTACTTTCGAATCAAAATGTTTGCCACTCTCCTCCTTGATCATTTTTGTGCATTCTTCGTAGGTAGAAGCTGTATGGTAAGACCGGGTGGAACTAAGGGCGTCAAAGACATCAGCCACCATAAAGATACGAGCGCCGTATGGTATCTCTTCTCCCCGCAGCCCACGCGGATACCCTTGCCCATCGAATCGTTCATGGTGTGTATAGGCAATTTCGGCCGCTTCCTTTAAAAAGTTGATTTTCTTTATGATGCCATAGCCAGCTTCTGGGTGCTTGCGCATCTCTTTCCATTCGTCTTCCGTAAGCCTTCCCTGTTTAAGAAGAATATGGTCTGGGACGGCAATCTTTCCCACATCATGAAGAAGAGCCCCGAAGCCGATATTGACAGATCTTCGTTCATCAATCCCTAACTGCCTGGCAATGAGCAGCGCATATTCCCGCACTCGCCGGGAATGCATTTGAGTATTATGTTCCCTCAGATCAAGGGCAGATACCAAGGCGATCAAGGTTTCTTCGTTGGCATTGGCAACGTCAATCAACAGCTTTTTCTGGCGATCAAAGAGATATCCCGGCACCAATCCGACCACCCAGAAGCCCGCCAGTTCACCCAGTTGATTTGCCTGCTCCATGTAATTGCCTGGCCAATCAAGAAAAGCATGAAGAGAGAAGAGGATGCTAATGCTGAGCGTAGTAATCAACGCACCGCGCAAGCCAAACCAGGCACCGGCCATCACTGGAGGTAGGAAATAAAGTTTTCTGAAAATTATGTGCAGTTGATGATAGATATGAGGCTCTGTGGGAGTCATGAAATGGAGAAGCGTGACCACCAAAACGATCACTGACAGGATAATTAGTTTTATTATCGCGCTGGTTTGCACCTGACCCTTTATTGGCATGGTTGCCCCTTTGCAGTCCAATATAGAAGGTAGTACAATAACTTTGATCCTGTTGACTTACCAACGTCTCGAATAGCCAAAGTATACAAGATTACTGATTTTGCACCATTTTCCAAGGCAACGTTGCTGATAGGGTGAGATAAAATTGAAGGGGCACAGGCAGGTAAACACAGTGTCCTGTTAGCCAACGTGCTTGAGGTTAATGCATGAAGAAAATGATTTTGCTATCGATTGCAGCGCTTGCTTTGTTGGGAGGATGTATGTGCTCCTTTATGCACGGTGATCATAACGATAACCGTAATGGAGCTGGTAAGAACGGGAGGAGAAGCGTAATAAATCCAAAAAATTGATAGATTCACACAGACAACGGAAAGGGGACGGGGACGGGAAAGGGGACGGGGACGGAAAGGGGACAGGGACGTTGTTTGCTGGTTTGCTAACATATTTTTCGCATCGAGATGCAGTTGACTTCATAGACATAATTTCAGCTAGTTAGTAAGTACAAATCGACAAACAAACAACGTCCCCTATTACTCCCCAAACACAAAGGGGTCGCGTCTCAACTCTTGACAACGTCAGAAGTTGAGACGCGACCCCTACTTATTCGTAAGATTTTAGGCAGTAGCAATAAAGACACTAGACTCCATCGGTACAAGGTTCATGCTTGCAGTTTTTACTATGTCATCTGCATTTTTACCTATTGTATCTCGCGCTACCGTATCTCGTGCTATTTCCAGTCTGTCATTCAGGAATTTGTGCCTAAGTTCAAAAGTGTTGAATATTTCACTCCAAGTTTTTACGTATATCTTATATCTATCATCTTTATAAACTAAGCATCTTTCTCCATGAAGTGACGCATTTTTATATTGTCTCTCTATGTATTCACTTGCATCCAATCTATTCCCGATCAAATGAAATTCCCAAGTCATGTTACTTGCATTAAATTCAGGTTGTTTTAATATGACCTCAAAATATTTGTCAATCTGATCGAGTTGTTTTTTACCTAGTCTTACATTTGGGTGCTTAAGCTCCAAGACAACATTCTTTATAATGTCGCCGTCGTAATCTTGCCTGATAAGGAAAAGGTCCATTTGACAATTCTTGTTTGGGTGATTGATCTTAATTTTTTTATCTTCCTTTGTAAGAAGATAGTTATATCTTCTAAGCGCTTCCTCAAATGTCGGTTCAGCAGCAGTGATAATATTGTACTGTTCTCCGATTAACCAATAATTATTTTCCATAAAAATTTGTATATGTGGGACCTCTTTAGCTTTAAGATCTTCGTCAAATACTAATTTTTTTAACCCCGACACTGCTTTATATCGGTTGTGAATAAGCTCAATCGTTCGTATTACAGAAGACAATCTTGAGGTCTTTAATATCTCTGCAAGTTGCTTTCGTTCAGTTGGTTCAAGCTCTACAACCTCCTTTATAATATCAAAGACCCTTTCAAATTCATGGCTATCCATTAATAGTTCCAGAAACCTGACAAAGACCTTTTTTTGAATCACATTCTGTCTAGTAAATATCCTTGGTTGGACCTGATACAATTCTCGGATGGTGTCTTCGAGAACTTTATGCTTCACTACTTCCCAATCATTCGCATTTTTTAGCTTGGGTAGAACACCTTCTTGTTCATAATCAGCAATGAGTTTATCAGTATATTTTTTGAGAAAGGGTTTTCGTTTTTTTCTCAAAAAGTCTGATACTTCGGACATGATATATCTAAATTCTGGACTGCTCATATTGTTGCTGAACTCAAAACTAACTTGATCCTCACCATCTGTTCTTACAGGTGCAAACTTTTCGAAGAAGCTGCTCGTAATATATACACTGTGATGAAATTCATCGCCCTTATTGTTTAATGTTGTTGGATTGGTGAGCTTTTCCTCTTCATTCAAAGATTTACAATAATAACGAGAGTATTCATCATTTGGTTTTTCTGACCAACGGACGTAATCTATAGAAAACAATGTTTTTGATTCGTCAAATATGAAAGAAGCACTATCTTCTTCAGCTATTAACTTAGAATAATCTATTTCCACACCATTGACCTTTATTGAATATTGTTTGTTTAACTTCAAATACCAACAAAATTCTTTACACAGATAAGGTATTATTTCCTCTTTAAACGAAGTATCGTATACGTCACTTACCTCCTGCAAAACAACTTTAGTTCCTATGCCATCATTAGTTGGTTCAATTGGTGATGCAGCGTACTTTACCAAATTATCTGAAGTGACATTTATATCGAAGTGCAACTTTCCTGTTTTTGTTTGGTAAGTTGTTTCCCATTTAGCGTGCCGTGAGAAGTGAAAAAATGACAGACGACCAACGCCTCTTTTACCTCTTATGCCTGATAAAAAGCGTTTGCCTGTGTGGAGGGCTTCTTTTTCAGAGAACATAAATACGCCAAACTTATTATCAAGATTTTCATACTGAACACCATAGCCATTGTCTTTTACTGATATCTCAGTAACCGCACCGAACTCATTAGTGTGGTATTCTAATTCAATACTAGTTGCACTAGCATCAAATCCATTCCATATATACTCAGCTATAGCCTTCTCGACAGTCATTCCCTTTAATGTTTTTTTGATTCCGGGGGTCGTGATAAGAACATCTAGGTTTTTCATAAGGGCTCCGAAATAGGCTGTATCTTCTGCTGTCAGATTTCTCCGACGGCCACTGTTCAATATTCCGAGGGGGACATGGTAGGGATTAATTGTTCCTATCAACAAAAAGCACGTTCATCAGCCCGAAGTTTACTTAAGCGTTCTTCCCAATCGACATAACCCAAAATGGATTCCATCCCATCCTCCGGGAATAAACAAAACAACTTAATAATAGTTGATTTAGTACGCCCTTCCCGTTCCTGTGTCAACATTTAAACCGGCTAATAGCAAGAAGTTGCCCATCCCAAAGAGAATTCCGGGGACATCAGAATTCTGGGGACATCCATGATAAGTAAAGTCAAGGGGAAAACAACGGTGTCAGGTTACCTTTCTGCCATTCTCGAAGCTAAACCCTTCTTACAGTTAAACCATCGGTTTCAGTTGCCGTCGGCGCCGTATCCCTCCGCCGACTCATGTACGGCATTCACCTGCTTCCCCACCAACCGTATCTCCACCCTGCTCCCTACCGCAGATGCATACTTGCGCAGCGTCCGAAGACTCGGCAATGGATGACCCGATTCCAACCGCGCCACCACTGACTGCGTCGTCCCCATCCGCCGGGCCACCTGTTCCTGCGTCAGGTTTGCCTTCGTCCGGGCTTCTATTAACTGCGCAGCAACTGAGAATTCCTCCTCCAGCGCATCGTATTCCCGTCTGAATTCCTCATCCGCCATCAGCTCCTGCTTGACTTGATTCAATTTTCTTCCCATGTTCACCGCGCCTGCATGTCCTTCGGAAGAGAGAGAAACTCGCTCTCGACTTCACCATTCAAAAATTCAACGTACCATTTCATCGGCACCTCAATCTTATAGCTTTTTTGCTATAAATACAACTCCGGTTATTCCCCCCGCGCCACCTTCAACAAAACCCGCCAATCATCCCCAAACCTTCCCATCGCCTCACAGTTACAGGAAACATCAGAAAAGAGCAGATACCGGAACGCCACACTCCCGAGATTACGAAAGGCAGGCCGTTGCAGTTGGGCAAGGATCTCCTTTTCCCGGTTATCCGGCGCGACGAGGAAGAAGTCGTACTTCCGGTCCCCCAAGGACGAGGCCAGATCGAGCAGCCGCAGCATTCCTGAGTAAATGGAAGTGCTCTTCTCGATCTCGAAGGCACACTCGATCTGGCGGCTCAGTCGGTTTATCCAGATGACGTCGATCAGGGATACCGTCTTGAGGGTCTCGGACGCCATCTCCAGCAGCGGCAGCTCCGGCAGGGTCAGCGACTGCAGGCTAATGCCTGCCAAGCTGCGGGTCCGGTCGTTGGCGGCCACCCACACGTCATAACCAAGGTCACGCCCCATTCGTGTCAGGGTAAACTGCATCTCCAGATGGGAATTTTCCTCTTCCTGGGCCTTGCGCACATCGTCATGTCGCTTCTTTAGCGCCTTCTCAAGCTTTGCCCGGTCAAACTCCAGCGCCGTCTGGAAATTACCTGCCAAGGCGATCTTGCCTACCCCCACATCAAAGAGCAACCCGGAGATCGCCCCCAGGTCCTTCGAGAGCGCAGGCTGCAGTTCTTCATTGGCGTGAATAATCGCCTCGCGCATCTCCAGATAGGCAGTCCAGGAGCCGAGGGGTTTCTTGTCGGCAAAGAGGGTATTAAAGCCATTAAGCATGGCTGTGTTAAAGGGGGGCATGTGGGTCGGATGGAGAAAGTAGAGGATGTTGGCGACGGCGGGGCCGAGTCCCTTGATGCGGCAGTCGTCGAGGGTGAGGATTTCGCGGATGATGCGATCGGCAGTGGAGCAGGACAGGCAGCTTTCCAGGAAGCGGCCGAAGGCGGCCTTGTTCTCCTCGTTCTCGTAGATGTCGGGAATGCGCAGTTTTGGTTTCCAATAGAACGGGTGCGCGGCCCCCTCGAAGACCTGCTTTTGCTCGGTGATGCAGGTGAGGACGAACTCCAATGGTGAGCCTTTGAAATCATTGCCGAATGTTCCGGCTTTAATAGCCTCAATCACCTCCGTCACGCCGCGCCGGATGGACCGAAACGCCTTCATCCGTGCCTCGTTATCGATAAACCAGGTGTTATAGACCGACTCCGGGTCCGCCTTGTAGCGCTGGACCAGTTCCTTGAGATTTGCCGCCATCATCCCTCCCGAAAGTGAAAAGCCGCTTCCTTATCAATGGAAACGGCTTTTCATCTCATGCAACCATCATCACACCCCTACATCATTAAGTCCTTATTAAATACTCCCCACTCCTTAGAAGGTCAACAGTTTTCGGGATGACCGGGAACCCGAAAGCATGCTGGGTCCTACTGGAGACTTGGCAGGGGATGACCAGATTCCAACCGCGCCACCACTGACTGCTCCTGCAGCGCCCCCTCCGCTTCTCTGGATAGAAATCCATTACCGGCTATAATTGAATAAACCAGCGGCGGATGTACCGTTTACAAGCTTGTCCAGCCGAGCCAACTATCGGAGGAGAGAGCAATGTTACCTGAAACCATGAAGGCTGCCGTTGTCCATGAATTCGGGAAGCGCTTGAGCATTCAAAACGTATCGGTTCCCCGGCCCGGACTGGGACAGGTCCTGGTGAGGGTTATGGCCAGTGGGGTATGTCACACCGACCTCCATGCCGCCGATGGGGATTGGCCCGTGAAGCCCAAATTGCCGTTTATTCCGGGTCATGAAGGCGCCGGGTATGTTGCCGCCGTAGGACCGGGGGTAACGGTTCTGAAAGAGGGAGACCGCGTTGGCGTTGCCTGGTTGCACAGCGCCTGCGGACATTGTGATTACTGCCTGACGGGCTGGGAAACACTCTGTCAGCAGCAAGACAACACCGGTTACTCGGTCGATGGCGCCTATGCGGAATACGTGTTGGCACCCGCAGCCTATGTGGCACGCATACCCGACGGTCTGGATTTCACAGAAGCTGCCCCGATCCTGTGTGCCGGCGTGACCACATACAAGGGGCTCAAGCAGACCGACACCAAGGCCGGTGATTGGGTGGCCATAGTCGGTATCGGCGGATTGGGACACATGGCGGTCCAGTATGCAAAAGCAATGGGACTGCATGTGGCGGCTGTCGATATTTCCGAGGAGAAGCTGGAGCTGGCAAGGAGCCTCGGCGCTGAACTGATAGTCAATGCGGAAAAGACGGATGCTGCCACAATGATTCAGAAGCAGGTCGGCGGGGCACATGGTGTCCTGGTCACCGCAGTTTCACCCAGGATCTTCCGGCAGTCACTGGACATGCTGCGGCGTGGCGGTACATGCACGCTGGTCGGTCTCCCTCCGGGGGAGTTTCCCATGCCGATCTTCGACATCGTGCTGAAAGGGATTACCGTTCGCGGCTCGATCGTGGGGACACGTAAAGATCTGCAGGAATGCTTGCAGTTTGCCGCCGAAGGCAAAGTCAAAGCCGTCATCGAGACACAGGCACTGGAAGCTGTCAATGAGGTGTTTGACCGGCTGAAGCGCGGCCAGGTGAGTGGGCGCGTTGTCCTGAAGCTTTGACGGTGCCACCGCAGAAGTAGAATAGCCTCTAACCTATGGACAGATCGTTTTCTGCCGGTCGCCAGGAACAAGGGAGCACGTTATGGCGGTAATGGAATTGTTTTGGCAAGTTGAGGATCAGGCTGCCCGATTGGCAGAGCTGATCAGCCGGGAGGGAGATCTGAAGGAAATCCCCCTGCGGCGGGATGTCCGCTCTCTCGGAATGCTGCTTGGAATGGTGATCCGGGAGCAGGCCGGAGAACAAGCTTTTATTGCCGAGGAAGAACTGCGCCACTTGGCGATTCAGCATCGTCAGCTGCATGACAATCAGGCAACGGCTTGTCTCGACTTACCCGGCGAGCGGGAACTGCAGGAAAAGGCGGAAAGCATCATCGGCAGGATGACTGTTGCCGAGGCCTACCAGATCGTCAAGGCCTTTTCCACCTATTTCGAGTTGACCAACCTGGCGGAAACCAATCACCGCAAACGACGGCAGCGTGCGTCCCGACTGATAAGCACAGCGCCGGATAAACCGGGCTCGCTGCGCGGCACCCTGCTCCGAATGCGGCAGAGCGGCATCAGCGTCGAGCAGGCGCTGCAATGGCTTCGCATGGTGGATGTGGTGCCGGTTTTTACCGCACATCCCACCGATGTGGCGCGGCGTGTGGTCCATTTCAAGCGCCGCCGCATCGCCCAGGACCTGGAGGCGCTCGATACCCTCCCTTTGACTTATGCTAAGGCCCTGCAGGGGCAGAATGCCATGCTGGCCGAAGTATCCGCCCTCTGGCAGACCGACGAGGTGCGACGACGCAAACCAACGGTTCTGGACGAGATCAAGATGGGGTTGGACCATTATCCCGACTCGCTGATCACACCTCTTCCTGCTCTGTACGAGGACATGGCGGCGGCCATCCAGGAAATCTACGGCCTTAGCATCTCCCAGAGTGAATTGCCGACAGTGGTCCACTTTGGTTCCTGGATCGGCGGCGACCGGGACGGTAATCCATATGTAACCGCCGATTCCACCCGTGCCGCTCTGCAAAAGGGTCGCGAAGCCATTTTGGGTGAGTACACTACCACTCTGGAGGAGCTTCGCCGACTGCTCACTTCTTCCACCTGCCGGGTGCCCGTCTCCCCGCAGCTGGCGGCGGCAGTCACAAACTATCACGCCACCCTGAACTTTGCCGAATTACAGAAAAGCGCCATCCCGGAGTGCGAACAATACCGGAGGTTCGCAGACTGTATCCTGTATCGGCTGCGCCGTACACTGCGGGAGCCGGAGCATGCCGATGCCTATGTCGCTGCCGTTGAATTCAGCACCGATCTGCACCTGATCAGGGCAAGCCTGGCAGCCGGTGGCGGGGAACGCTTGGCCCGTTCCCTGGTGGATCCGCTGCTGCGACGCATCGATACTTTTGGTTTTCATTTACACAGCCTGGATATCCGCCAACATGCCAAGGTTCACGCCACAGCAGTAAAGGAACTGGCTGCCGGCGCCACGACAGGCACAGTTACGTCAGCCGCACTGCCGCCAGCACCTTCGGCCGCCACCACTGAACTCCTCGACACCTTGCGGGCCATCGCCGGTCTGAAGCGAAGCTATCCCCCGCAGGCTATCCAGCGTTACGTGATCAGCGGCGCCAGCTGCGTCCAGGACAGCCTTGCGCTGGTGTGGCTGCTGGAGCTTTGCGGGGTGCGCGTGGCGGCCGATAACAGTGGCGATCCGGGGCTGATGCCGGTGCCGCTGTTCGAATCCATCGAGGACCTGCGCCAGGCTCCGCACATCTGTCGCATTCTCTGGAGCTCGGACGACTATAAACCGTATCTCGATTCGTGGGGACGCCGACAGGAAGTGATGCTTGGCTATTCCGACTCCAACAAGGATGGCGGCATGCTAACCAGCGCCTGGGAGATCCATAAGACGCATCGGGAGTTGCACCGGGTGGCCGCCGAGTGCGGGGTGCGACTGGTGCTTTTTCATGGCCGGGGGGGGACGGTCGGCAGAGGGGGAGGGCCCACCCACCGGGCCATTGTGGCTCAGCCGGCCGGCGCCTTTACCGGGTCGCTGAAGATTACCGAACAGGGCGAAGTCATCAACTGGAAGTATTCGGATGCCTCTCTGGCACAACGGAACCTGGAGGTAATGGTCGCCGCATCCCTGGAGGCACTGGCGCTCACCGGGATGCAGGAGGAACAGGCAAGCCCGAAATGGGCGCAGACCATGGAAACGCTTTCGTCCGATGCCTTTGCCTTCTATCGCAAGCATATTGCCGAGAATCCCGATATTTTCCCTTATTTCGAACAGGCGACACCGGTACTGGAGTTTGAACTGGCGAAAATCGGATCACGTCCGGCGCGCCGGGGAGTAACCCGTGATCTGTCAGACCTGCGGGCCATTCCCTGGGGCTTCGGTTGGATGCAAAGCCGTCATGTGATCCCGGGCTGGTTTGGTGTCGGGTATGCCCTGGAGCGCTTTGCGGCCCGACAACCTGGAGCGATGGGGCAACTGCAGGCCATGATGGGCCGGTTTCCTTTCTTTATCGATCTGCTCAGAAACGTGGAACTTGCCCTGACCAAGGTCGATCTGCCCCTGGCTCGCTGCTACTCGACTCTGGTGACCGATATGGAGCTACGCCAACGGGTATTCGATCTGGTGGTGGAAGAGTATCAGCGTACCCGGCGCATGCTGCTGGCCATTACCGGGCAGTCGCACCTGCTGGAGAACAACGCCCCCCTGGCGCGCTCCATTCGACTGCGGAATCCTTATGTGGATCCTCTCAGCCTGATCCAGATCGAACTACTACGGCGGAAAAGGGCGGGGGAAGAGAGCGAGGAGCTGAACTACGTCCTTGCCGCCACCATCAGCGGTATCTCTGCCGGACTGCGGAATACGGGGTAGCGCCGTCGGAGCCATACACCTCCGCCGACTCATGTACCCCTGGGGCTACCTGGTTTTTACCATGTCGGAACGCAATCATAATGCGTGAGGAAGTCGCGAATGGTATGCATATCCTCTATTGTCAGGGTGAGAAACTGAATACCCATTCCAGTTGGCAAAGCTGCTTTTTTAGGTGAATCAGGCCCATTTGTCCAAGCAACCTTGGCTCTACACGCAACTGGATATTCTTTGCCGGGTAACTTGAATTCCACATGGAGTATCGTATCAACGGGGAGAAGATCGGAGGTTTCAATATATAATCCTCCGATACTCATATTTATAGAATAGTCTTGTAAAAGCCGTTTTTCATCAGGCCCTCGAAAGATTGCAACTCGAACCGTATACCTGGTTTTGCCCCTTTGTTCATGATCATTGACGATATTTGTCATTAGTCGTTTCCTTAATGCTAGCCGGTTTAAGTGAAAGAACAAGCAGAATCCCTGCTAAATGCAACTATCGCAGGTTAGGCCGGTGTTTAGGCCAACGAGAAGAGTGCAACTTGCGAGCCCACAATTTCTGGCGTGGTAGGAGCAAATGCAGGAAACTTCCCTATTTCTGGGCGAAGAACTATCAGTAAAAGACGCTGATCCTGTACTGCGCCTGACCGGACGAGGGTACCAGCGCCAGTGTGGCGCTGAAGCTGATGGAAATGGGCTAACAAAGAGTTTATGCCCTGAAGGGGGCCGACTGATGGGGCCACAACGGCTGAATCTTCGAGCCGTTGTGGCCATACATCGGTTGCTATCTCTTGTTACTTGCTGGTCGGGGTGATTGTGCCGAAGAGACCGTCTTTTTCACCGTTGAAGCCGGCTGCGAAAAAGAGGGTATTTATTGGCCCGGCAGCCTTGCCATTGCCGAATTCCAGCCCCCAGAGCCCCTCGATGGCCAGTGCCTTGCCATCGCTTGTCTGCAGAAGGTCGAGGAATTTTCCCGTTTCAGCGTTGTAAGCGGCGATTTGGCCACTCCCGAAGTTCCCTATCAAGAGTCTGTTGCTGAATTTCCCGAAATCCGCCGGGGCAAGGGCGACGCCCCAGGGAGAATTCAACCATTTGCCGGTCTCCAGGCGCTGGAGCAAGGTGCCGTTGGGGTCGAAGATGTCGACAAAGCCATTTCCCGCTCCGGCAACATCATCGTGCTTGTCTGCATCCCGCTTGGCATAGGTGACGAACAGCCTGCCGCTGATGTTCATGACGTTGAAGGGGGCAAATCCGGCAGGAATCTTGTTGTCGGTGAAAGCGTCCGTGGCCAGCGTCACCGGCTTGAAGTTGCTATCGAAGACGTCTATGCTTCCACCCTTGAAATTGAAAAAGCTCGCCATCGTTCAAGGCGGTGGCTGCTCCCTTGTAGACTGCCGAACTGGAGTTATCCACCTTGAGGATGGCATTTTTCTGGTTCGCCGACTGGTTCCAGGCCGAGATTGTCCCATCTTCGGTAACAAAGATGAAGGTGGCCGGTTTGTCTGGGACGACTTCAAAATCCTTGGTACCGTTGAAAACTATCCCGGTAGGTGTGGCGGGTCCAGACGCACCCTTTGGTGGGGGAATCGTCACGATCAGGGGCGAGTTAAGGGGAAACGGTTGGGTGAATGACACTTCAACGAAGAAACCAACCCCAAAAAAGGAGGTTCCTTTGCTGTAAGGTTACTATGATAGAAAACAAAAAAGCCGAGCAACCGAAAGGAACTTATCCTTCAGCAGCTCGGCCATCATAGTTGGACCGTATCTCTCTGCCCCCTCCTAAGAAGGATTTATGGATTACATCAGTGAAACAGAATTCAGTAACTACTTTACCGCAATTATTAGCCGCGTCAAATCAATGTGAGCCATCAAGAAGCGGGCTTCCCCCTATCCTAGCATCTGCTAGCAAGAAGGTAACCTACAACCATCGCTTTCGCTTGAAATAGATAAGCAAAAACACCGCGACCAGGGCCATCAGGAACAGGCAGGCGAAGTAGCCCCACTGCCAGTGCAGTTCCGGCATGTTCTGGAAGTTCATGCCGTAGACCCCGGCGATGAAGGTCAGGGGAATGAAGATAGTACCGATGATGGTCAGGAACTTCATGACCTCATTCATGCGGTTGCTGATGCTGGAGAGATAGACATCGAGCATGCCCGCCAGCATGTCGCGGCTGGCTTCGATGTTGTCGATCACCTGAATGGTGTGATCGTAAAGGTCTCGCAGATAGACGACCACCTTCTCGCTGATCAGCTTCGATTCCCGGCGCTCCAGGGCGCTGATCACCTCGCGGAGGGGCCAGACCGCCTTGCGCAGCAGAATCACTTCACGCTTCAACTGGTGGATCTCCCGCACCGTCTCAGGGCGCGGGTCAGCCATCACGGCGTCCTCCAGCTCCTCGATCCGCTCACCTACCCGCTCCAATACAACAAAGTAATTATCGACAACGGCATCCATCAGGGCATAAGCAAGATAATCCGCTCCCATTTCCCTGATTTTGCCCTTGCCGCTGCGGAGACGCTCCCTGATGGGGTTGAACACATCCCCTTTCATCCCCTCCTGGAAAGAAATGACGAAATTGCTGCCGAGCACGAGGCTCACCTGCTCGGCGACTATGCCCGTTCCGTCCCCATTGTGCAGCATTTTCAGGACGATGTAGAGATAGTCACCGTAGTCCTCCACCTTGGGCCGCTGATTGGTGTTGAGGATATCCTCCAGGACCAGCGGATGGAGTCCCTGGCAATCCCCCACCTGGCGGACGATCTCCACTTCATGGAGCCCCTCCACATCGATCCAGCTGACAATAGAGGTATCGGAGTAGTAGACGCATTCCTTGAGCGCCTTGATCTCCTTCTCCTCACAACCGCCGGCATGGTAATCCATGACGGTGATCCTGATTTCCCGGTCGCTCTTCGCGCCGATGTGGACGAGGGTGCCCGGAGGGAGGCCGCTCTTGATGGATCTCTTGATGTGTTTTGCCATAACCTGTCGTTGGAGAAAAAAGTTGCCTGCTCCCCCAGCCTACCCCATTTCTATCAGAGTGTCCCAACATTACAGACAGCGAAATTCTTCATGGCGGAATTATACCCTGATGTGCACCCTTTATCATCAGATAATTAGGCGGGGCATTTCAAGGACAAGAGCAGATATTTCGAAAATGAGCGCCAGAGCGTAACCAGTCTTCCGCTTCCTTGGCACCAGCCTTACCAGCAGCCTTGGCCACAGTAAAGCGATAGAGCTCATCCTGTGTTGTCCGGAGATGGAAGCCATTGAACTGAAGCAATAGCCCCGCAGCAGTAATCCCCGTCCGCTTGTTGCCGCCCACTCAGTTGCATTCTAATTTTCCCATTGAGTTGACCATATTTTTGGTGTAGTGATGGTATAAGTTAATGAAATCACCTTGAGGCCGGTCAGCCCATGTTCCTGGCGGGCCAACACCTGTGTCGAAGTTGGCTGTGGCACGGAGATGCTTCTCATGCACACTGGACAAAAGGCGACGCGACAAATCTTTCTAATTTTTTTCACAGGGATATGGTGGCAATAACTCCAACAGAAAGAGAACGGCGAGAAGGCAGAGAGGCCTCAATTCTCTCCATACCCGCCGCCCACTTGCAACGCATAGACATTACAAGGAATGTAAAATGACAGAAAAATTCAACGGGTTTTCTCCGGCCACATTTCATTTCTTAAGAAACCTTCCCAATAACAACCACAAAGAGTGGTTCTTACTTCATAAACCGGATTACCATGATCATGTTCTACAACCATTGCAAGCATTGGCAGCCGGATTAGGCCCGTTGATGCTGAGCATTGATCCAGATTTTGAAGTAACACCCGTAATAAACAGAACCATATCGAGAATCTACCGAGATACCAGATTCTCAAAAGACAAATCCCCATACAAAACAAGCCACTGGATTACCTTCAAGCGTCCGGGAATTAGCTGGCAGGATTACCCTGCGTATTTCTTCGAAATATCACCATATTCATATCGTTATGGAATGGGCTTTTACAGCGCCAGCCGTGTGACCATGGACAGGTTCAGAAAAGATCTTGATGTAAATCCTGCAAAATTCCTTTCCGCAACAGAGTTTTTCTCAAAGCAAGGTGTTTTCACTATTGAAGGCGAAGTATACAAGCGCCCTTTTAAAACAGACCTACCTGAAAAGCTACAGGATTGGTACAACAGAAAAAATATTTATCTCGTCAGCAATAAGCAAATAGAAGGCAACAGCATAGAAAAAGAGCTGATTTCAGAATTAATACTTGGCTTCAAGACAATTGCTCCTTTCTATGACTTTTTGTGCAGAGTGGCAGCATAAAGAGTAAGTATAAGTGTCAGAGTAAGGTCAAGGGGTACCTGGCGGCGCTGGGAGAAAATCCGGGCCGGTGACAACCTCCATTTCAATCCACGCTTTTCATGGCTGGGCAGCAATGCCCGGCCATTTTTATTCCCACCTCTTGCCTCTCACCCCATACCGCTCTGGTTTTAATTTTCCAATTGAGTTGCACACATTTTTGGTGTAGTGATTGTGGCAGAGACGATGGCTGACATTTTCGGATTGGTGCACGATTGGATGCACCTTCTGTCGGAGAAAGCCGTAGATGACCATCTCGGGGAAATGGTCAATACGGTAGAAGAGCCGCACACAGGCGCTGACGCGCTGGTGCGACCTTCACGACGTTAACGACAAAACAATAACCGCTTCGCTCCGCCGCTGCGCTATTACACGTTAAGGAATTCACCATGGGAATCATATCCAGTTTCGGAACAGCACCTGGTACTCCGGTTGTCGAAACTGAACGCTGCCTGCATTGTGGCAAGTGCGCAGCTATCTGCCCGGTTGGAGTGCTGCAATTGAAAGACGAGAACATAAAGATCGATAACAACATACACTTCGGCTGCATTGCATGTGGCCAGTGCATGATGGTCTGCCCGAACGGCAGTATTGCTGTAACAGGACGAAATATTACTCCTGAAGATATTGTAGAACTGCCGCCGCCCGAACAGCGAGCCAACAGGAAACAGTTGACCGCATTAATGCTTGCGCGGCGCAGCAACCGCAATTTTACCGACGAAGAGGTGTCGCGGGAGATGCTCGACAGTATTATATTGGCGGCGGCAAGTGCTCCTATGGGGATACCGCCTTCCGAAGTCGGGATAACCGCTATCCTGGGGCACTCCAAGGTGGCTGAACTTTCCCGAGATACTGCAAATGGTTATGCAGGTATGCTCAAGGTGATGGGTAATCCCTTTGTTCGCGGGCTGTGCCGAATATTCCTGAAGAGAGTGACCTTTGACCGTTTCGACGGTTTTATTCTGCCACTCGGCAAAGTGATCGTCGATGGAGAGCGTATGGGAAAGGATTACGTGCTTTACAACGCGCCGGCGGCACTTTTATTCCATGTGTCGCCGTATAGCGACAGCGCCGATGCTGTCATCGCCTGTACCTACGCCATGCTGGCAGCTGAGAGCGCCGGTCTAGGCACATGCATCATCGGCTGTTCTGCGCCAATTTTGGCTCGCAGCAAGACGCTGAAAAAGAAATATCACATCCCCGAGGATCATACTCCGGCGTTGGTCCTGATTTTGGGCTATCATGATCATCCGCATCAAAAGGCAATCAGACGGCGTTTCCTGTCGGTTAATTACCAGTAGAAGCTGATGGTATAAGCCTTGAAAGTAGAACATTTTGAAAAGCGTCCCAACCACACCGTTGGACACCGCCCTATGAGAACCGATAGGCAGGGAAAGGGGACGGGGACGTTGTTTGCTGGTTTGCTAACATATTTTTCGCATCGAGATGCAGTTGACTTCATAGACATAATTTCAGCTAGTTAGTAAGTACAAATCGACAAACAAACAACGTCCCCTATTACTCCTTGAGATTTGCCGCCATCGTTCCTCCTGAACAGAAAAAAGCCGCTCCCTGGTCTCATGGAAGCGGCTTTGTCATTTTGATTCGACCATCATCACAACCTCTACATCAATTAAGTTCTTATTAATTACTCCCTCATCCATTAAAGGGCAACGCTTTTTCTCCATAGCAACACGAGAGACTTGAAGAATCGCAAATAGAGTAGCTTCAGAAAGAACTGAACATAATTGACATTGCGCAGCTGTAGCCGAACGTGCATCGGTGGTCTATCCGCGAGGTGCCCCCAAAGGTGGAGTACTCGCTGACGGAAAAGGGGCGGAGCATCTACCCCATTCTGGAGCTGATGTGCGATTGGGGAATGGAGTATGCGGCCAAGTGATGTGCCGCAGAAGACCAGGGGAGTTCCAGTCGCGCGGCCCTATGGGCTGGACCGCTCGGCGATGAAAACAGCGGTGCTGTGGGTCATCATCAGGCGGCCGCTTTGCCGGAAAAGCTTCAGGCCTGCAGCGTCGCCTTCGATGGATTGCCCGATCAGATCCCGGGCCAGCTTTTGATTGACTGGGGGTGCCCCGGTCGTCTCCAGCCATTGGTCCACATCCTGATACTGCTCGTACTGGCGGACGGCTCGCACCGCCAGCCCCTCCCCTTCGAGGAGCGATTGAATCTCCGATGGGGCATAGACCTTCACCTTGCTTGGGGTCCGCAGCTTTTCGATGCGGTTGTGATATTCCCGTGCCTCGGGGTCTTCGGCGGCAACCCGGTCAACAAGGATGATGCGTCCGCCTGGTCTCGCAACCCGCTTCATTTCATGGATGGCACGATGGGGGTTGGGAAAATAGTGCAGGGCCAGCTTGCAGGTAACAATGTGGAACGTATTATCGAGAAAGGGCAAAGATTCGCTGTCGGCCTGATCGAAGGCGGTGTTGGCAAGGCCCTGGCGCTGGGCCTCCTTTTCCGCCTCGGCCAGCATTGACCGGCTCAGATCGACACCGGTCGCCTTTGAAACCAAGGGGGCGAACCGGCAGGCGAGCAAGCCGGCACCACAGGCAATATCAAGGGAAAGATTATCCGAACGCGGCTCTGCAGCCTGGATGATCAGGTCAAGCAGCCCGGCCTCGGCCATGGGGCTGTCATTCAGATAATGATGGGCCACCCGGTTGAACTGTTGTTGAACGGAAGCTTTTATCAATTCATAATCCATAGCCAACCCTTCATCTGGCAAGAGCCTTTAGCCACGAATCTCGCAGCAAATAGATCTGGTTCAAAAAAATTCGTGTAAATTCGCGTCATTCGTGGCTAACCAGAGTATTTCAGTCTTCGATCCTGATCCGGCTGTCCGGGTCATCAGTTATCTCACCGATTTCCGCCACCACCGGCACATTACGCCTTGCCAGCTCTTCCTTCAGCCGCTCGGCATCGGCAGCGGCTACGGCGATGAGCAACCCGCCCGAAGTCTGGGCATCGGCCAGCACCAGCAGGGCTTCTTCACTTACCCCCGCTCCCGGCAACAGCCGCTCCCGAAGAAATTCCAGATTACGTCTGCTACCCCCTGGTACAAGTCCCTGCCGCACCAGGGACCAGGTCTCCTCCAGCACCGGCACTTGTGCCAGGTTGATCACGGCGCCAACGCCGCTTCCCCGTACCATTTCCGAAAGATGCCCAAGGAAGCCGAAGCCGGTAACATCGGTGCAGGCATGGGCATCAACAGTTGCCATAGCCTCTGCCGCCCCCTTGTTGAGGGTGGCCATTACCTCTGTCGCCGCTCTGATCGTTTTCTCCGAAACCTTGCCCTGTTTCATGGCGGTGGTAATGATGCCGATGCCGAGGGGTTTGGTGAGGATCAGGCGATCCCCCGGTCTGGCGCCGGCATTGCTGATGACCTTGTCCGGGTGGATCACGCCGGTAACCGCCATACCGTACTTTGGCTCCGCATCCTTGATGGTGTGGCCACCGATGATGCTGATGCCGGCCTCAGCTGCTTTGTCCGCCCCCCCTTTAAGGATCTTCGCCAGTACATCCAAAGGCAGCGTATCAGACGGAAAACCGGCGATATTGAGGGCAAAGAGCGGCGTTGCCCCCATGGCGTAGATGTCGGACAGGGAGTTGGCGGCAGTGATCTGGCCGAAGGTGTAGGGATCGTCCACCACCGGCGTAAAGTAATCGACCGTTTCAACAATGGCCAGGGTGTCGCTCAGCCGATAAACGGCGGCATCATCGGCGGTTTTGGTGCCGATAAGCACATTGGGATCGGTGCTGCTGGGTAGCTGACTCAGCACGTGAGCCAGGTCCTGGGGACTGAGTTTGGCCGCTCAGCCGGCGCAGGAGGCAAGGGCTGAAAGGCCGGTCTGGACATGGTTGTGGGAGACTCCGCCGCGAATGCCCCGCAGTTCCTTTACCCTCGCGGCAACTATCTCCGCCGCCCGGTCCAGTTCTTCGACAGTAGTGAGACGTCCCAGACTGAAGCGGACAGCGCCGAATCCCTGTTCCGGCGAAAGGCCCATGGCCTTGAGCACCCCGGACAGTTCGCAGCTGCCGTCATGGCAGGCGGAACCGGTGGAAGCGGCAATCTCGGGGGTACGGGCCAGAAGATCGGCGCCGTTGACCCCGGCAAAGCTTACATTGAGGGTATTGGGAAGGCGGGAGGTGGGGTGCCCGTTGAGAAGTACATCGCCCACCAGCTCTTTGAGCCGGTCATGGAACCGCTCACGCAAGGAAAGGACATGTTCGCTCTCGGTTGCCAGGTGCTCGGCAGCCAGTTCCGCAGCTTTGCCCAGGGCAGCCATGTACGGAACATTTTCGGTACCGGCGCGGCGACCACCTTCATGCCCGGCTCCATGAAGATAGGAATCGATCTTCACCCCCCGCCTCACATACAGCGCCCCGATTCCTTTCGGCGCGTAGAGCTTGTGACCGGCAATGGAAAGGAGATCCACCCGCAGCTCGTCCACCCTGGTGGGTATCTTTCCCACCGACTGGGCCGCATCCGTGTGGAAAAGAATGCCATGTTCCCGGGCAATGGCGCCTATTTCCGCCAGGGGCTGAATGGTGCCCACTTCATTGTTGGCGTGCATGACGCTGATGAGGATGGTCTTGTCGGTGATGGCCTGGCGTATCATTTGCGGATCAACCTGGCCGTAACCGTCCACCGGCAGATAGGTAACGGCGAAACCCTGCCCTTCCAGCCAGTGTAAGGGATTGAGAACTGCCGGATGTTCGATGGCAGTGGTGATGATGTGATTGCCCTTTTCCCGGTTGGCCATGGCGGTGCCGATCAATGCCTGATTGTTGGCCTCGGTGCCGCCGCTGGTGAAGACAATTTCAGCGGGATCGCAGTCCAGAAGCCCGGCAACTCGTTTCCTGGCCGTCTCGACCCCCTCCTTCGCCTTTTTGCCATAGGGGTGGCTGCTGGAGGGGTTGCCGAACCCCTCACGAAGGTATGGGAGCAGTTCCTCGACCACCAATGGGTCCACTGGGGTGGTGGCGTTGTAATCAAGATAAATGGGTTCCATTGAGCGCTCCGTTAATCTATCGATTTAATAGTTTTATAGCAGCTACACTTCCATCTTGCAAGCACTATATTGATAATATCAATAGTAATTTAAATTTTGATCGTATTTATCAATCAACAGGAGAAGTAGAGGCAGTCGGCAGCGATGGCCACTTTTTATTTCACCTCTCGATTTTACTC
Source organism: Geotalea daltonii FRC-32 (assembly GCF_000022265.1). NCBI lineage: Bacteria > Pseudomonadati > Thermodesulfobacteriota > Desulfuromonadia > Geobacterales > Geobacteraceae > Geotalea > Geotalea daltonii. The sequence goes on along the minus strand of NC_011979.1, from coordinate 2,753,885 downwards.
CTTAATGGCACTTCTTGCGACAAGGCCTGACGCATCCGGCCCAGAGCCTCCAGCAGCAGAGTCCTGCTGCAGCCGAAATTGAGCCTGACAAAACCGGGGGAGCCAAAATCGGCGCCATCGGAGAGCCCTACCCCCGCCTCTTCAAAGAACACGGCCGGGTCCTCTATGCCAGCCCCCCGTGCATCGATCCAGGCAAGGTAGGTGGCTTCCACATGGGCCATGGTAAGGCCGGGCATGGAATTTATCTCCGCCGTAAGCAGATCCCGGTTTCCTCGCAGGTAATCCAGCAACTGCCGGCGCCATTCTTCCCCATGGCGATAGGCGGCCAACGCCGCTGTATAGCCCAGGGTATTCACATGGGGGACAATGCGGCCCTTGGCGCTGCGGAAGGCGCGGCGCAAACCCGGATCGGAGATGACGGCAAAGGAACAACCGAGGCCTGGAATGTTGTACGTTTTGCTCGGTGCCAGCAGGGTAATGGTGCGCCGTGCCGTTTCCGGAGACAGGGTGGCGATGGGGATATGCCGTTTGTCCTCATCCAGCACCAGTCCGGCGTGGATGTCATCGGAACCGATGATGAGATTGTGACGTTCAGCCACCTGGGCAATTGCCGCCAGTTCTTCCCTGGACCAGGAACGTCCCACCGGGTTGTGTGGCGAACAGAGGAGCAATAATCTGGTACGCGAAGTTATGGCCAATTCCAGGCCAGGCAGATCCATCTGCCAGCGATCATCTTCCAGCTTGAGGGGAACCTTGACCAGTGTCCGTCCGGTGAGCCCGGGAGCAGACATGAATGGCGGATAAACCGGTATGAAGGTAATTACCTGGTCACCTGGTTCGCCAACGGCAAGACTGAGCACATTGAGCCCGCAGACCAGCCCCGGCAGCCAGACGATCCATTCTGCCTCCACCGCCCAGTCGTAGTCGGCCAGTAGCGATGCCTGTACGGCCTCAACCAATTCTGCCGGGGGATGGGTATAGCCGAAAATACCATGCTCGACCCGCTCGTGCAGTGCCTCGATCACCGCCGGCGGCGAGCGGAAATCCATATCCGCAACCCAGAGGGGAATGATGTCCCGCCCTGCATACTTGTCCCATTTCTCGCTGCCTGTATTGCGGCGGTCGATGACCCTATCGAAATCAAAGTGTTGTGTACTCATGCTTGTCCTTTTGTGCTTCAAGGTTACGTTCTCCACGAAGTGAACCCTGCGGAGAGAGGTTGAATGATGTTAAGAAGGCTTCTATCAAGCAATTTGTCTGGCTCCGTGTTGTTGCCGCCACTGATACCGGGAAAGTACGATTCGACCTTGCCTGTCGAACTGCACCCCTTCCTCCTCAAGACGAAGCCTCTGAACGTCACCTGCAGTAACACTGCCTGAGCGTGGGCTGATTTCCCCCCTGGCATTGACGACACGGTGCCACGGAATTGACCTGTCAGCAAGGACACTCAATGCGTATCCCACAAGCCTCGCGCCTCCCGGTATCCCTGCCAGCCGTGCAATCTGTCCGTAGGTTGCCACGCGCCCGTTGGGGATACAGGCCACAATGCTGTAAATATGGCTATAGTTGTTGGGGCTTTTCAATCAGACTCCAGGGCCAATTTGATACCGAAGACAATCAAAGCCGCCCCTGCCAGGCGTGTGGTACAACGGCGAACCTTCTCCATACCCGTAAGGCGCTTTGCCAGCTGGTCGCCGACAAAAACAAGCAGCGTCTGATAGACCAGGCAGAGCAGACTGACATGGGCCATCATGATCACCAAGGTAACAGAGCTTGTTGAGGAGGTCATGAAGAGAGGGAAGAAAGACATGAAGAAGATGATTACCTTTGGATTGGTGAGTCCGACGACAAAGGCCTGATGAAAGGAGCGCCGCACACTGGGCACGGAACAGGTCTCCTGAACATTGCTGGTTGTGGCGGAACGTAGAAGTGTCCAGCCAAAGCGGCATAGATACGCAATACCTGCCAGGCGTACCACCGAGAAGAGCACAGGACTGGCCGTCAATAAGGCCGCCAATCCAGAAACCGCAGCCACCATATAAACCAGATCGCCGGCTAATGTACCAAGAACCGCTCCCATACCGGCAAGCCTGCCACTGCGTGCTGTTGCATTGAGGATAGCCACAGTTCCGGGGCCGGGAACCAGCTGAAAGAGGAGAATGGCTGTGATAAAGCCGATATAGTTGTGAATTTCGAACATCTTTTCAGTCCCCCTGGAACTCTTCAGCCAACTGGTAATCCCCGACCATGACCAGACCTTCAGGCGGTGAATCCCATAGAACAGCAAGTTTCAGGATGCCGTCGGGGTCTGGTTTCGGTCTCTCCTTCGAGTCCAAACCATAGCACAAAAAGGTGCCATACATTTCAGATTATGCAATGGCATGTCCTATCTCCGAGAGAAGATCCGTTGGCCGAGGGACCTCATCCAGTTGTTTCATCATCACATGTTCGGCATATCCGGCGATATAGAGATCGGAAATCAGCGCCACTTCTCCATAGCCTAACCTTTCATACAAACGTTTCGCCCGCAGGTTGAACTCTGCCACCGTCAGGAATACCTTTCGGGCTTGCCGTTGCCGGAGGAGGTCCTCCACATACTGAAGTAAAAAAGAGCCGATACCGTCGGAACGGCAGGCGGGATTAACGGCAAGAAGCCTGATATAGGGAAAGCCGTAAAACATGCCGGCACCGGTAAACCAGATAAATCCGGCGCAGGGATTTTCTGCAGTGCAGGCTATCCGTATCTCCCCTTTGAGTAGCCCCTCACGAATGATTCCGGTAAGTCGTCCCTCATCTTGAAAGTAATTTCGGCCCAGGTCCGAATCGCGTACCATCGCAAGACAGGCATCCAGATGGGCTGACACTCCCTCATTAATCGAAACCCTGTTGATCATGCTCCTCACTTTCTAATTCCATCAAGATGTTTCCACGCTCAAACAAACACAATCATCCATTTTCCCCCTCCAACCCGATACCGCACCGGCCTTGTAATGAAAAAAGGCCATGGAAAAAGTCCATGGCCTCAGGTCTTTCAGGTCAGCATGCCGCTGCAATCGGCGTTTCCACACCTCAATTGAATTGCTTAAGCACATAGGTATAGATATCTTCCAGCAATTTCAAGCCGCCGCGGTACCCCACGTAGGAACTGCTCAGGACCAGCCGTTCTTTGAACGGCACCGACACCGCCAGAAAATTGCCGTTCAATTCCTCGGCCAGTTTCTTCTCATAGATGCTGCCGATGATGAGCGGCGCCCCGAAGTAGTCGTTGTTCCTGATGTCGTTGTGGATTTCGTAGCCGTCGGTCGAGAAGACAACCTCTGCCTCGATCCCGTACTGAAATTCCTTGAACAGCTGGATAATGGCGTCACGATGCTTCGCCGGGGTACCGTCGGTGATGTACTGCCGGTCCGGCACCAACCCGAAGTCGTTCACCAGGAACCGGGAGATTGCCAGGGCATCGGCCGCGTTGGTCACCGTGGAAAAGCGCCGCGACATGGTGCGGTTCTCCAGGAAGACGTCCGAGGTTCGTTCAATATGGTAATAGTATTCCCTCTCGTGCCTGCCGATGATCCCCTCGACCTTCGACGGATCCACCCCGGCAAATTCACCGACTGCCCGCAGGAACCTGCTGGTTTCGAAGGCGCCGATGGGCAGGGTCGGATAATGCAGGTACGGCGTCCCGAATTTCTCTTGAAGGGACTTCATGTTCTTCAGTCCGACCCACGGTGCCACGAGAAGATTGTATTCCGCCGCCGGAATCCTGTCTATCTCGGCAATCCCTCGATACTCACCGAAAATGATGTTCGGCGTCAGGCCCAGTTCCGCAACCAGCGCTTCCAGTTCCCTGATGTTTCCTACCCAGAAAGGATCGTAGGAAGGAACCGGCCCCCAAATATTGACCAGCCCTTTCACCTTCTCGACTGGCGGCTTTTTAGCCAGATACTGCTCGATAATGGCATCGATTACCCACTCGTGCCCTTCCAGGTTGGTTCCCTTGAAACCGGCCGTTTCCACAAAAATCACCGGCTTGTCCCGATCGCCGAATTCGCGGGTCACGGTGGCGATATCATCGCCGACGATCTCGGTGGTACAGCCGGACAGGACGATAAAAAAATCGCCATCGATTACTTTCAGCGCGTTGTCAATGGTCTGCCGCAAATTCTCTTCGCCGCCAAAGACGATCTCTGTCTCTGATACGTTTGTGCAGGGATAGACCTGGGGCGAAATGTAACCGGAATCGCCGTTGTTTCCGGCAATTCCCGCTGCCAGCTTCCCTGCGCAGCCAGGGCCGGCATGCAGGATAGGCACCCCGCGGTAAATACCCTGGACCGTCTGCATCGCCCCCAGTGCACAGACATACCTGGGCTGATCAATTATTCTCGTCATCTACCCGTTCTCCTTGGAATAGAAATGGTCGGTGCGCTGCCGGAACCACCAGTCGGTGTACGGGAGCCTCACCCGGCCGGCCAGGTTGTCAGTGAAACTCCGGTTGGTCACCACATCATGGATGGACGATGCGAAATTCAACAATCCCCGGTAGCCGAAGATTGCATACTCGTCGTAGACGCAAATGGCCGGAATGCCCAATTTCATGGCCCAAACCGTGGATCCGGCATGGCGGGAGAAGAAGATGTCCGGCTTTTCCCGCTGGAGGATGTTGAGCAGCTCGTGGTTCTGCAGATCGTTCACCGACAGGCTGTAGTCGGTGGGGGAATGCTCCACCTGGTAAGTGAAGGCATCCGGCGCATTGCCATCGTCATACTGTTTGTCGAAATGCCACGCGGCAGCATGGGCGATCTCGATCCCAAGTTCCTGGACAGCACGGGAAGTGTTGAAGTTGAAGCCGGGCCCCATGCCGACCACCGCCCTAAGCCCTTTGAGTTTTGCGCGGATGGCATCGATCCGTGGCAGGTAAAGGGAACGTTCCTTGTCCAGAAAAGCCTCCACCTCCGCCTCTTTCCCAAGAGCCTCCCCCAGCCCCCGCAGCCAGCTCTCGAACCCGGCGATGCCGTGGGGCTGCAACGACTTCACATAGGGAACGCCATACTTCTCCTCCAGCCCTGCCCCCAGGTAGGTCCCCAGGGTGCCGCAGGTGCTTATGGTAGCCGCCGCTTCCCCCAACCGGGAGAGTTGGTCGATTGTCGTGTTGGAGGTAAGGAAAAGCGGCTCTACGCCGAAGTTGGCAAAAATCTCTGTGATCTGCTTCCGGGCACTGCCGAAAAAGTTGATCACGTTGACCGTATTGGTTTTTTTCTGCGGCGGTTTGACGACATGGGTGAGGATGGCGTGATAGGCCCCGTCGAAACCCGAGGCCCAGATCTTGGTCTTGAAGCCCTCGCAATGGACAGGGGCGACCGGCACCGGTAACTCTTCCATCAGTTCGGCAGCCGTACTCTCAAGATCTTCGCCGATGATGCCGCTGACGCAGGAGGCGCCGATGAAGATGGCTGAAGGTTTGTAGCGGCTCCAGGTCTCCCGCACCACGTCCTTCAAGTTTTCGGTGGCGCCGAAGATCACGTCCGAATCGTTCATGTCGGTGCAGACATAGCCCGAGCGGGAATTATCCAGGCCGAGCGATTCAGCCAATTGATCCTTGGCATTACAGACCTGCATGGCGGTAACGGCGCACCCTGCCGGAGCGTGGTGCACCACCGCGGCGTCGGTTATGAAGCTGAGCTGACTCAGGGCGCAGGCGGCGTTACAGAGGCTTGCCTGGCTGTAGCAGCGCCCCTTGTCCACAAGGCTGCCGCACCCGGACCTTGTGTTCAGGTCACGCAGGGTCCCGTGATAAGCAGTGATAGAACCGAGCCTGTTTTCCCTGGTGCCACTTTCACTATTGTTCAGATGTACCGCCATGATCACTCCTTCCCGCCGAGAGACCGGGCAAAGGCCTGCTCAAGATCGGCAATCAGGTCATTGGCGTCCTCCAGCCCGAGGGAAAGCCGGATGGTCTCGGGGGGGATATCTGCCAGTGCCAGCTCGTCCGGTGTCAATTCCCCATGGGTGGTTTTCGGGGAGTTGATGATCAGGGAACGGCTGTCACCCACATTGGCCTGATAACTGAACAGCCTCACAGAATTGATGAAGGCGTCACGTTGCGCCTCATCCCCCCTGAACCCGAAGGTGAAGGTGGAACCTGCCCCTTTCGGGAAATATCGCTCGGCCAGTGCCCGGTAGGGACTTTCCTTTGCCGAGGGATGCTTGATCCAGGCAACCTCGCCCTTCGATTCCAGATAACGGATGATCTTTTCCGTGTTGGTCATCTGCTTCTGGACCCGCTCCGACAGGGTTTCGACCCCCTGCAGGATCAGGTAGGCATCGAACGGGCTCAGGACGGCGCCGAAATAGACCAGGTAGTTGAGGCGGACCCGGAGGGTAAAGGGGAACTCACGGGTGATCTCCAGGAAACTGCGCTCCACACCGGTATCGTCCCGCAAAAGGTAGTGGGGCTTGGTAAACTGGGGAAACTTTCCGTTCCCCCAGTCGAAGGTGCCCCCTTCGACGATAACTCCGGCAATGGTGTTGCCGTGCCCCCCCAACGCCTTGGTGGCCGAATATACAACGATATCCGCCCCATGCTTTAGGGGGTTGAAGAGATAGGGGGTAGCAAAGGTATTGTCGACAATGAGCGGGATGCCGTTTTCATGGGCCACGTCAGCGATCCGCTCCAAATCCAGCAGCGTGGCGTTGGGGTTGCTGATACTCTCTACGAAGATGGCCCTGGTCTCCGGTTTTATCCCCCGGCGAAACTGATCCACATCATCGGCATCATCAACCTGGTCAATGCCTATGCCAAAGGTGGGAAAGAGCTTCTTGAAGCTGTCCTCGGTACCGCCGTAGAGGTTGCGGGTGGTCAGTATCCGCCCTCCCCCTTCCGCCACGTTGAACAGGGCATAGGTAACTGCAGCCATCCCCGACCCTACCGCAATGGCGGCACTGCCGCCGTCCAGTGCAGCGATCCGCTCCTCCAGCACTTGCACGGTAGGGTTGCCGAGCCGGGTATAGACGAAACCAAGCTCTTTGAAGCGGAGCAACCGCTCGACCCGCTCCGTGTCCCCCAGCTCGAAGGACGCCGTTTGATAGATCGGTACCGAAACCGCCAGGTTGTGCGCCTTCGGGTCGTACCCTCCCCGCACTTTCACCGTGTCGAAACTTAAATCTCCGTAAGCCATGGGCTGTTACTCCTTATTCTGGTTAGTTAGTTTCCATCCGGAAAGGGTTCTTTTCTGCCCTGGCGGCGTCAATCTGCGGGCTTACTTGTGCGACGTACCGATGTACGTCTCCGCGCAAGCCCTTGATTTCCTTGCCAGAACAAAAAATCCCCTCTTTCCGAATCGGAAACCACTAGTTTCTCATCCGGAGTTTCCGGATGGAAACTAGTTACACCGGTGCCAGCAAAATGGTCCGGATATCCATGATGTCATGCTGCATTACCCAAGGAAAACCGCGCCGGATCAAGGGGCCAGCGGCCATATTCCCGCGCCGCGCCGACCAGGGCATGGATATTTTCCGGCGGCGTGTCGATGGGAAGTCCACAACCCAGGCCAAGTATATAGCCCTTGGGGTTGTCCCAGCCCTTTGTCAGACACTCCCGTGCATTTTCCCGCACATCGCCCGGCTTGCCCAGGTACATGGCGGCAGTCGGCCGGATATTGCCCAGGATAGCGACCTTGTTCCCCACCTGCAGTTTCGCCTCGGCTATGTCCACGGCATCGTCAAGGCTCAACACCGAGGCGCCGGTGGCAGTCATTCCCGGCCAGATCTTGCTGGTATTGCCGCAGATGTGCAATGACGGAGCCGCGCCGGCGACGGCGGCAACGGCTGTGGCCACTTCCTGCAGATAGGGTTGGGCGAATTCCCGGAACTGACGGGGACTGATCATCGTCCCTGAAGCTGTCGGGTCAGCCAGACCGATGCGAGCCCCCACCTTGATTGCCGCTACCGCAAAACGAATGATGCTGTCGGTGGACAGGCGCAGCAGCCGATGGGCAAATTGGGGGTTCTTGTGAAGGTCGCGCAGGAAATTCTCCGTGCCACGGATGCTGGTGGCGGTGGTAAAAGGGCCGGAAGTGGTCATATTAAGCGGCACCTGGTCCCCAACTTCCTTGAGAACGATGGTCGCTGCCTCCAGGAAAAGAGGTAACCGGCCGTCCCGCTCAGGATCGGGAACCTTGAGCCGGTCGAAATCGGCTTCTTCCTTGACCACATAGTCGGCCACGTAAGGGGTTGAGTCGGGGTAGGCGAGTTTGCTGCCGATGGCCTCGGCAATACCGGTAAGTCCGGGGCCGGTATTGACATTATCGGCCCCGTAGCGGCGCCAGGCCGCAACCTGCCCCTGGGCCATGAGGCTGGCGGAGTTGTTGTATTCGCCGACGGTAACGCCGATGACCCTTGCCGCATGGTCGCTGATGAGCAGATTGACCGGAATCCGGTCATAGGGCTGGCCGGTAAGTGCAGCAATGGTCCGTTCCCTGGATGTCATTGTTTCTTTAAATGGTGCGGTGGACATGTCGTCTCCTTCTGGTGATCGATTGGTGGTAGCTACCGGCAAGAATTGCCGCCGGAGCCACCGCACCCGCAACCGCCGCCCGATCCGCATCCCTGGGTCAAGCCGGCGATCTTTGCATCCAGCAGCTTGCGCCGTTTTCCATAGGCAGTAAGAGCCTTGTGGACAGAGCCTTTGAGATTGAAAGCCCTGACACCTTTTTCCTGCAGTGCGGCAGCGGCACCCGGGCCTATCTGGACGGCAAAAACCGCCTGTACATCACCAAGCCGGTCAGTCGTACCTCCTGGGCCATGGACACTGGTCTCGGCATTGCTGCAACCGGAAAGTACCTCCCGTTTCTCGACCTGCCGGTAATTTCCGTCATCCTCCACCTCATAGATGATGAACTGACTTGCCTTGCCGAAATGTTCATTGATTGATTCCCCATCGGACGATGCGATGGCAACGCGTATCATGAATACCTCCTTGATAAAAAGGCATGGACAACAAAAAAACCGGAGGTTCCGCAGCAAGTGCAAGGAAACCTCCGGTTTTCCGGTTGGCTTTTAGTCTATAGATTTAGTAGCTTTGTATATCATTTCCAGTACTCTGTCAAGAAGTTATTCCCCTTTAAAGCGTCAATTGTATCCCGGCATTAATATACCAGTCATTTTTCAACTGCAGGCCGTTCACGTACTGGTAAAGGGGAAGGCCTCCTTCCACCCCCACACTGAAAGGACCCTGGTTGTAACTCACGCCGACAAACCCATCCAATCGCCGCCCGCCATAGTTGTCAGCAACAGCATCCGGAGTCGGAGCCCCCATGGTAGTGTCAAGAAGCTTCTCAATCTCGCCATCCCGGCCTTTGATGGGCCCGGTATGGTTGAAGGCAAGACGCGTCCAGCCTGCCACCGGTCCCAGTGCCCGTTGCACCCAACTTGTGGCCTTGAAGGTGTCTCCCAGGCGATAACCATTATTATTTTCATTGGTGTGCCAGGTATAGGAGACCTGCCCACCCCAGTTCCACAGCCCGTCATCGGTCAATGCCGAGTAGGCCAGCACCGGTTTAAGATCGAAGCTGCCTGAACCCAGTTGCATGTCGTAAGGTGCCCGGAATTTCATGCCCATGGTCTGGAATTCCTGATCAATATCCCCGGTGGGGATGGTTAATCCCAGGCTGGCTGCGATCCCGCCTCCCACATTATAAATGCCGCGCAGTTCCGTGTCGCCGATGCCGCTCGTCCTCATGGACATTACTTTCTGCCCCATTCCCATCCCCATATCCATGAGCATGTCCATGCGATTGTCCTGGTACGTCCCCATGCCCATCAATGTAAAGCGGTCATTGACTCCGTACATGATCATCAGCATGTGCATATCCATGGACATTTCGGTAGGGGTCATCATGTAGCCATAGGGGGAATTCATGGGAATAACCTGCTCGACGGCAACAGAGGACGAACCGGCACCAAGTCCTTTCTGGTTCGTGTGCAGGTCTTTGTAGTTGACCATCCACTTTCCCGCAGAATGGGTATGGTAGATGTCCTCACCGAAGGCCGGGTTGAAGAGTAACCGGGTACCATTGCCCCCATGGGCATGGTGAGACGGATTTTCCAAAAAGTCAGCCGCTTCTGTGCCACCACAACTTAGCAGCATCAGCAGGGTAACTATCAGTATCACTTCTCTCATGTAAATCTCCTGTAATCCGGACGAACGGATACATTTCGGCCCGACGGCCGATGACGCTGAAAGGCCGTTCGCCCATGTCGAGTGCATGTTCGTCAGTTCCGCATCCTGGGGGAATATCAAGATATTCCAGTCCCTGGCATGTGCAGATCGCTACACACAGCGGAAGATCCGGTTTTGACAATCAGGAAAGATGCAGGAGTTTTGGTGGCGGGTCAGGAGGATTCAGGTAGCGTAAAGGCGGATGACCGCACGGGTGAGAGGCAAGTTCCATAAGACAACGGAACACTGCATTTTGGACAAAATCAGAGGGAGGCTGCTCATATTTTTCCCCTCCAAAGATGATTGACTGTTTGAGTTTGCCACAGGGAGATGTACAGGATAGAACCGGTGTTACTGGTTTTTCGTGCTGATCGTGTTTGATGCGGCAGTCGTTGTCCAGAGGAACCATCCGGCCTTTCTTTTGCCAACAGCAACAGGTACGATTGGCGCTTCGTTCCGATTCACAGCCACAGACCCTGCAGTCGCCGGAGCATTCTCCTGTCAGGACATGTGCAAGGGCTGGCGAATGCAGGATAAAAGGAGCAAGAGGGAGCATTACCACCAATCCATAGAGGATGACGAGGAGCAAAGCGGAGGCGTGGCGGAAGGAAGGATGGCTCATGGCGCTCCTTCACCTGGTTCACTGGTATTTGTTGTCTTTGCTGCCATCACAATTTTTATTGCCTTACCTTTACTCCCCTACGGGAATTCCCGGACCTTGGGGTTTCAGCCAGCCGCTACCATTATCTGTCCAGACCAAAGTTCTTTTTTCCAGCACCTTAAGCAGCAGGTCAGTCAGTACCGCCAGGGCAGTTATGATCGTTGCACCGGCAAAAATTCGTTGTATGTGGTAATTTTCCTGACTCTGCATCACCAGCCATCCCAACCCATTACTTGCACCCATCATTTCCGAAGCGATAAGCATCAGGAACGCATACCCGGCGGCCAGCCTCAAACCGGTAAAGAAGGAGGGAGCCGAGGCAGGAAGCGCGACGTGCAAAAAAAGTTGCCATCGGCCGAGTCCCAGGGAGCGTGCAGCCTTCATCAGCTGTGGATCCACATCCCGGATGCCGGCAATGGTGCTGAAGGTAATGGGCCAGATGCAGAGCCAGCAGATGGTGAAGATCTTCGCCACTTCCCCGATCCCCAGAAAGAAGATGATGATATGGGCCAGGATGACCGGGTTCGCCTGGGCAAAAAGCTCCATCAACGGTTCAAGAGCCTGCTGCAGGCGAGGAAACCATCCCCCGAGAACAAGTCCGAGCGGCAGTCCGATCAGGGTTGCAGCCAACAGCCCACTGAACGCACGTTGCAGACTGACCAGCGTGTGCGTCAACAGGTCCCCGTTTTCCAGCAATCCCCTTATGGTCACCAGCACACTGGACAGTGGCGGGACGAACTGGGGATCTATCACTTCCATACGGGGCAGCACTTCCCAGGCAAAAAGCGCCAGGGCTGCGACAGTTATTCTCATTAGACATATGCTACTTTGGTGCCCTCTCTCAGAATCCACTGTGTCCATTGTGCCCCCCCGTCTCCGAGTGATGGGAATGTGGTCCGTCGCTGACGGTAGCCGCCTCCCTGTTGATTTTCTGCACTTGAATTCCACCCAGGAGAGCAATCAGGACCAGAGCACCGGTAAAGGCAGCTACCAGACCCTTTCCTGGGCGCAAGACTGCCGGGGGAGCGGCAGAACCGAACAGCAAAGGGGTATTGGACTGCCAGGAAAAAAGGGCTCGTTCCAGGTAAAGGAGGAAGCGGTTCAGGAGGAAACCCAGCACGACGATAAAGGTGGCTCCCGCATAGATGCGGGGAATCAGGTAATTCATCGCGGAATTGTGCACCAGCCAGCCGAGTCCGGCGCCGGCACCCAGCATCTCCGCTGCCACCAGGATATAGAAGGTCAGACAAGCGCCGATCCTGATGCCGACAAAAATAGTGGGCAACGCTCCGGGAACAATGACTTTCAGCATCATGTCCACGGTGGAAATACCCATGGAAGCTGCCGTCTTTATCTGGATCGCCTCCACATGCCTGCTGGCGGTAATGGTGTAAAAAAGAACGGGCCAGAGGCAGACCCAGGCGACAACCGCAACCTTGGCCGTCTCACCGATGCCGAAGAACAGAATAAAGACCGGCATCAGGGTAAAGGGATTTACCTGGCTCAGGACCCGTAATAAAGGCTCGATAGCTTCTGCCGGATGCAATCGATGTCGACCCAGCAGGAGGCCGAGAGGCAAACCCATAGCCAGGGCCAGCAGCAGTCCGGTGGTGGCACGCCAGATGCTCACCAACAGATGAACCTTTAACGTGCCGTCGTTGAACAGCTTTCCTATCTCCATCAGGACCGTAGAAAAAGAGGGAAGGAAATTCGGATCAACCCAGGCCAGCCGGGGCCCGATCTCCCAGAGCAAGAGAAACGCGATCACGCCCGATGAACGGATAAGGAATTGTTTAAACATCACAGGGCATTCTACAGGGCTGCCGATGGCGAAATGATATCGGCCACCGGGCGGCTGTCGGCAGGGACTCTGATCTCGGGCTGATGGTTCTGCAACAGCTCCCAGATTTTGTGCCTGACCCACCCGAACTCGGCGGAAGAGCGAATGTCGCTGTTGTGCCGCGGCCTGGGCAGGTCGATCTTGACGATCTCACGCAGGGTGCCGGGATTGGCAGTCAAAACGGCCACCCGGTCGCCGAGAAAGGCTGCTTCTTCAATACTGTGGGTGACGAAGACGATGGTTTTTTTCGTCTCCTCCCAGATGCGCAGGAGTTCATCCTGCAGGCTCTCACGGGTTTGGGCATCGACTGCGGCAAAGGGTTCGTCCATGAGCAGCACATCGGGATCATAGGCCAGTGCCCTGGCGATGGCCACCCGCTGCTTCATGCCGCCAGACAGTTCGTGGGGATAGCGATCGGCAAAGCCATCCAGGCCAACCAGGCTGATGAAATGGTCGCTGATCGCCTTGCGCTCCACCTTGGCAACCTTCTTGATCTCCAGGCCGAACTCCACGTTCTGGCGCACGGTCCGCCACGGGAACAATGCATAGCCCTGAAGAACGATACCCCGATCGAGGGCCGGACCGCTAACCTGTTTGCCGTCGATGTAGACGGCGCCGGAGGTGGGCTGGGCAAGCCCGGCGAGGATGTCCAAGAGGGTCGACTTACCGCAGCCGGAAGGCCCGACCAGCACCAGAAACTCACCTTTCTGCACTTCCAGATTGATGTCCTTGAGGGCGATGAATTCCCTTGCCCCTTCCGTCTTGGTCCGTTTCAGGTGAAAGACCCGGTTGATGTCCCTGACGACGATCTTGGCATCTGGTGATTCCTGATTGAAAGTATCTGTAATTGTTCCCATAGTAAGCTCCTGGGTTAAATTTTTTAGTGGAATAACCACCAATGCTGCAGAACGCCGGATTTTGTGTCAGGGCAAGGCTGTCAAGGATTTCCGCGGAGGCGTAGCGGAAGCTACGTCGCACAAGGGAAGCCGCAGACTTACGCAGCCCTGGCGCAAAAGCCGTCGTTCTCCTATAAAGGCCCACCGTATTTGTATGCTACATCTTCCATCAACGCCAACCCTCCCCGATACCCGGCATAGGAACGATCGGCGATCAGCCGGTCATAGGCGGGAAAAGCAACGCTCACCTGCATGGCATTCAGCTCGTCGGTTGCAATATGCTTTTCAAGTGAGCTGGCCAGGACAAGCTGCAGGGTATGTTTCCGCAAAAGCAGGCGGATCTTGTGGGGATCGATCTCGAAATGCACTTCTGGCTTGACAGCGCTCTCAAGCCCTTCCGTCAGGTGACGAATAATGTCGGCGCGGAACTCTTCCGGAGGATCATCGGTTATAACGACCACTTCCGGCAGCCATCCCAGTTCATTGCTCCCGTACCTGGTGAGCCCGATGGCGGTACCGGTATCGGCGACAATGGCGGTATAGGCATGGGGAAGCGCCATCATGGCGATGTCGGCCATATTTTCGGTAAAACGGTAGGCCCGATGTTCCTCAGCGGCGATGACTTTTTCGACTCTGGTGCGTCTAAGCTGCAGCCGACGGGCGAGAAAGCGGAGAAAGGTAGAGGTGTCTTTCGGCCCAATCGGCACCGACGGGATGACCACATGGTGAGTACCGAATTTTTCTTCCAGCTTTCGGGCTGTGCTCACACCCGACCAAGCGGAAAAGACCAGGTTCAGCTCTGCCGAAGGAATACTTTTCAACGCCTCCAGACCCTCATTTTCAGTGAAGATCATGTTTGCCTGCACACCTATCTGCCCAAGCAGATCCTTGATTACCTGCAGGTTCCCCTTCCAGAACACGTGCTGGTACGGGACGATACCCAGCAGATTGACGCGCTTTCTCACCACTGGCTGCGGCGCCAGCAACTGGTCTATCACCGCTTCCAAATACTGCTCGTATCCCATGTAAGAGTTGCCGGCAAAGCCGGAGGTATTCACGTGAATAACCTGCGCGGTACCACGGAATTCCCTGACTGCGACTCCCGCATC